>JADFCZ010000205.1 GCA_018263295.1 Conexibacter sp. | reverse complement strand
GACTGGCAGGCCTGGATCAGATCGGCGGGATTGCTCATGGGTGTCGGATTCCCCACCGGCTGCGGCAGTCCTGCCGGGCCTTGCGCGAAGGCGCGGCTCAGCGTCTAAGAGCCGAGGACCTTCGCCTTCTCGGCGTCGAACTCCTCCTGGGTCAGGACACCGCTGTCAAGCAGCCCCTTGAGCTGGGTCAGGCGGGCGACGGTATCGTCGCCCGCGGCCGCAGCGGGTGGAGCCTGCTGCGCTTCCGCTTCCTCCTGCTTGTGCTCTCGGTGCTTCTTGGCCGCCATGGCGGCTCCGCCGACCACTGCGGCCCGCCGCCTCCGCTGCCTTCTGTCTCTTCCACCCGGCATGTCTCCTCCTCGTTCTCTCGGTTGCCCGTTTCGGTCTCCGCTGGCGCTCAGACGCCCGTCTCGGTCTTGATCCGCCCCGAATCCACGGCCTCGACCACAGCCGCGAAGTCGCGCTCGTTCTGATCCGCATACGCCTCGGCGAAGTCGGACAGAGCGCGGTCGAAGGAATCGCCGCGACCGAGATAGGCGGCGATCGCGACGCTGTCCCCCGCGCGGGCGTGAGCGCGGGCGAGCGTCCGACCGCACACCCGGGCGTAGTAGGTGAGCGCGGTCGGATCCATCATCTCGACGAGCGCCGAGCCCTTCGCGTCCCAGAGCTGGCGAACGTAGTAGTCGCGCTCGACTCCGTCGACGTCGCTCGTGCGGACCCAGCCCAGCATGATGTCGCCCGCAGCCTGCATCAGACGCTGGCCCTCTACCACGCGTTGGCCGTGCTGTTCGAACTCGCTTGCTCCGAGGAACGGCTCGAGGACCGAGGCCTCCGCCTCCTTGAACTGGAGGAACAGCGGATCCGCGTCGTCTCGGCCGAGCATCAGCATGATCCATGCCCGCGTTCCGACGCTTCCGACTCCTACGACCTTGCGGGCCGCATCGACGTATCGGAACTGCTCGAGCAGATGCCTGCGATCGCCTGACAGGGTCGCGCGATAGGAGCGGATCAGCTCCCTGAGAGCCTCGTTCAGAGCCAGGTGCCGCTCGGGCTCGAACAGCTCGTGGATCGGGACGATCACCGGTGGGTTGTTGCGGATCCGCAGCTCACCGTCGACGGACTCGGTCAGCTTGCCGAGGGCCCTGAGGCTGTCCTTCGAGCGCGCCTTGGCGACGTTCTTCTCGGCCCGCTTGAGTTGCTCCCTCGTGCCCAGCTCCGCAGCCTCCGCGAGGATCTCCTCGACGTGGACTCGCGAGTACCAGAGGTCGAGGTTGCGCTCGGCCGCGTGACCGCGCATCGCTTCGCGATAGGAGCGGCTGACCTCGATGTTGACCGCCGCCCGGGCCTTCCGCTTGAAGCCGCGATCGCGGCCGGCGATCGCGAAGCTCGCGGCGAGACGTTTCAGGTCCCACTCGAACGGGCCGGGGAGGGTCTCGTCGAAGTCGTTGCAGTCGAAGACCAGCGTCCGGTCGGGCGCGGCGAACGTTCCGAAGTTCGAGAGATGTGCATCGCCGCAGAGCTGGGTGTTGAGTCGGTCCGCGGCAGCCCCGCCAGATCGGACGCCATCAGATAGGCGGCGCCCCGATAGAAGGTGAAAGGCGAAACCAGCATCCGCCCGTAGCGCAGCGGCACGAGTTCCGGCACGCGGGTGGCGGCCTGCTCCTCGAGGAGGTCGACGGGATCGCGACGGTCCGGGGCCGGCTCCCATTCCGCGTGGGCGCTGCGGGGGACCTCGCTCCGCACAGCACGACCTCGCGCATGGCGCTCCTCCACGGTTGGGTGGAGTGCGACGGACTCGGGATCGCTGGCCTGCTTGTGCTCCATCCGAACGTTCTCTCCTCAGCTTGTTGACCCTTCCAAGGAAGCTAGAGCGTTCAGTCAGCCGCGCAGTCACCTGTTTGGGGTGAAACCGGTGTGGTCCCAGGGCCGGAGTCGCTACTGGCCGGCGTCAGCGCCGTTCTCCTGCAACGCCGCCTCTCGCGGTGACGGCGAGATGGAGAACGCCGAGCCGCTCCGCCTGGATCGCAGCCTCCTCGGCCACCTCACGGGCCGCCGTCGGCTCGTCCTTCAGCAGCGACCTCGACAGCAGCACTCGAACCCGGATCGCATCGAGGGGTCGCCCCGCCTGATCCCAGACGGCGATGGCCTCGCGCAACTCCCCAGCCGCCTGGGCTGTCCCGAAGGCTGCAGCGCCGCGTGCCTCCACGGCCGCCGCGGTGGACACCGGGTTGGCCGCCCGCTGCTGCAGCTCCGCGACGATCTCGGAGGCCGACGC
>JADFCZ010000033.1 GCA_018263295.1 Conexibacter sp. | reverse complement strand
CCGCCCGCTCCGCTGGGGCCTACCGCGCCGGCCGTGACGCCCCCGCCCGCCCCGGAGCCGCCGCCGCTGCCCGAACCACCCGCTCCGCCTCCGCCGGAGCCCCCGGCCGCCGCGGCCCCACCGCCGCCCCCGGCACCGGAGCCTGAGGCCCCCGCGCCGCCCACGCCGGAGCCGGAGCCGCTCAGCCTCCCCGACCCGTCGGAGATGAGCTCGGTCCAGTTCCTCCCGCTGAACCTCAACGACGCGACGTTCGAGCAGCTCCGCGACGTCGGTCTGTCGGTGACCCAGACCGGCCGCGTCCTCGCCCATCGCGAGCGTTCCGGCCGGTTCGGCTCCGTCGACGAGCTCGAGGGCATCCCCGGCTTCCCGCGGGACTTCCTCGATCAGATCAAGCCACGCCTGACCGTCTAGGCGTCTAGAGCCCGTACTCCTTCAGCAGGTTGAGCCAGATCTCGTTCCTGGTCGGGAACGCGGGAACGGCTTCCATCAGGGTCTCGACCGGCACCTCCGCAACGACGGCGATCGTCGCGGCGTGCAGGAGCTCGTTTGCGTCCGGGCCGACGAAGGTGGCGCCGACGACCACCCGGCGCTCGTCGTCGATCACCAGCCGGCTGGTCCCGTCGGCGTTGCGGCCGTGGAAGCTCGCGCCCGCGGTTCCCGCGGTGGCGACGTCGACGGCGCTGACGGACAGCCCGGCGTCGCGCGCGCTCGCGAGCGTGTAGCCGACGGCCGCGACCTCGGGATCGGTGAAGACGACGCGCGGCGAGCGCTCGTCGTCGCGGGCGGCGACGGCGTCGCGGCCGAGGATGTTCTCCGCCGCCACTCGCGCCTGGTACTTGCCCATGTGCGTGAGCTGTGCCCGGCCGTTGACGTCGCCGATCGCGTAGAGCCACTCGCGCCCGCCGATGCGCATCCGCTCGTCGACCTCGATCGGGTCGCCGCCGGCGTCGACGCCGACCGACTCGAGGCCGATCCCCTCGACCCGCGCCCGCCTCCCCACGGCCACGAGCAGGCGCTCGCCGGCGACGGTCTCGCCGTTCTCGAGCTCGAGGACCGTTGCGTCCCCGTCACGCCGGGCTCCGGTCACCTTCACGCCGGTCCTGATCGCGACGCCGCGCCCGCGCAGCGCGGCGGCCACCTCCTCGGCGGCGAACTCCTCCTCGCGCGGGAGGATGCGGTCGAAGCCTTCGACGACGGTCACCTCGGTCCCGAGCGAGCTCCACGCCTGCGCCATCTCGATACCGACGACGCCGCCGCCCAGGACGAGGAGGGAGCTCGGCGGCGACTTCGCCGTCGTGATCTCGCGATTCGACCAGGCCCCGACCTCGTCGAGGCCGGGGATCGGAGGCATCGCCGGGCCCGAGCCGGTCGCGACGATCACCGCGACGCGTGCCGTCAGCTCGTCCTCGCCGGCCCGGACCCGGCGCTCGCCGGCGATCGCGGCGCGAGCGCGAATCAGCGCGATGCCGCGTTTCTCCAGCCACGGGATCTGCCCCGAGTCGTCGAGGTCGTGGATGACCTCGTCGCGGCGGGCGAGGATGCGTTCGACGTCGAGGTCGCCGCTCACCGGCAGGCCCGGGACGCGCTCGACCTCGGCGAGGAGCTCGGCCGGGCGCAGCAGCGCCTTCGAGGGCATGCACGCCCAGAAGCTGCACTCGCCGCCGACGAGCTCGGGCTCGACGAGGGCGACCTCGAGCCCGCCCTCGGACAGCCGCCCGGCGGCGACCTCGCCCGCCGGTCCGGCGCCGATGACGATGACGTCGAACTCGCGCGCGCTCACGGGCTCACCCGGTCCGGAGCGGTGCGAGACTCCGCGGGATGGCCAAGCGGAAGCAGCGGCGCCGGCGCGAGCCGCCGGCGACGAGCGAATACACCGATCCCGAGGGCAACGTCCTGGTCCTCCGTCAGGAGCTCAGCCCCGGGACGATCCGGAAGCTCGCGGAGCGCCCGGCGAGCGATGCGGCCTCGCTCGACGACGCCTGGGCACGTCGCGAGGAGCATCTGTTCGAGCGCCTCGCCGTCCGCTGGACCATCGCCGGGATGCCGATCGAGGACCAGCGGACGCTCCTCGGCCGCTACCGGATGGGTTCCGCGGAGGAGCGACGTTGGATACGGGAGACGATCGGCGAGCACCTCGAGCGGTTCCTTCCCGAGCTGAGCTGAGGCTCAGCGGTTGACGGACTCCATGTTGGCGTAGCGGTCGCCGGTGGCGGTCGCGATCCCGTTCAGCTCGTCGAGGTCCGCCGCCTGCAACTCGATGTCGGCGGCCGCTGCGTTCTCCTCGAGCCGGTCGGTGCGGCGGGTTCCCGGGATCGGAACGAGGTCGTCGCCGAGCGCGAGGACCCATGCGAGGGCGATCTGGGCCGGCGTCGCGCCGTTGCGTTCAGCCACCCCGCGGACCGCCTCGACGATGCCGAGGTTGCGGTCGAAGTTCTCGGAGCCCATCCGCGGGTCGCCGCTGCGGAAGTCCCCGGCCCCGAAGTCCGAGCTCGAGTCGAACCGCCCGGTCAGGAAGCCGCGCCCGAGGGGCGAGTAGGGGACGAAGCCGATCCCGAGCTCGCGGCAGGTGGGGAGGACCTCCTCGAGCGCCCCGCGCTCCCACAGCGATAGCTCGGTCTGGATCGCGGTGATCGGGTGGGTGCCGTGGGCTCGCCGGATCGTCTCCGGCGCCGCCTCGCTGAGTCCCAGGTACCGGACCTTGCCGGCCGCCACGGCCTCCGCCATCGCGCCGACGGTCTCCTCGATCGGGACCCCGGGATCGACCCGGTGCTGGTACCAGAGGTCGACGTGGTCGGTGCCGAGCCGCGCGAGCGAGGCGTCGATCGCCTCGCGAACGTACTCGGGCCTGCCGTCGATGCCCCGCGCCGACGGGTCGTCGGTCCTCACGATCCCGAACTTCGTCGCCAGGAAGACGTCGTCGCGCCGGTCGGAGATCGCACCGCCGACGAGCTCCTCGTTGGCCCCGCGCCCGTACATGTCGGCGGTGTCGAGGAAGTCGACCCCGAGCTCGAGCGCGCGGTGGATCGTCGCCGTCGACTCGGCGTCGTCGCTTTCGCCGTAGAACTCGGACATGCCCATGCAGCCGAGGCCGACCGCCGAGACGTCGGGTCCGCCGCTGCCCAGTCTGTGCCGTTGCATGGGCACCGACTACCCGTGCCGGCGGACCCGCAATCGCCGGCGCGCGGGGCTCAGCGGGAGTACTGGCGGCGGTTACCGATCAGCCCGTAGCCGCTGAGGTCGGCGAGGAACGCCAGGACCACGATGAACCACTCGAATCCGGTGACCTCGTTCGTGCCGAGGTCCCACATGCAGGCGTAGGCGAGCGTCGTCCACGGCAGCAGGAAGAAGCCGAGCAGCGGGATGAACCAGGAGTCGAAAGCGCGGCTCAGCAGGTCCGAGAAGACCGCGACGAAGAACAGCGCGAGGCGCGGCGAGATCAGCGCGAACAGGACTACGAAGCAACCCACGGGCCAGAACCTACCTCACGTCGATCCGGCTTGGGGTCGCGACTACAATTGGGGCACATAGACACATCCATAGGGGGCGACACAGAATCGACGTGAACGGTTCTCGTCCCGGTGTTGCGAGTCGAGGTTCCTGGGCCGGCCTCGTTAAAAAGCCCAGGGAAACCAATAAGTGCGGACTCTCACGAGTTCGCTCTCGCTGCCTAAACACCAGTAGAGAGCTGTCGCTCCGGATAGCCCACGATCCGGGTCAGCGGCATCATCAGTGGGCTCACCCGACCGGCAGTTTCCTCGGCCGGCCGGGGAAATCAACAGGAGGATTTGGCGCCGGCAACGTGCCCCTCGGATCGACCGAGCCGGAAGCCGAGATCGACTCCGTAGGGAACGCTCGTTGACGCATCGGGGCGTCCTTCGCGGACGCCGGGGCAGTACCGGCCGCCTCCACTTGCCAGCCCGGTCGCTTGCACGACCGGGCGGGCAGGAGCTAACTTCCTCCGCGGGTCCAACCAAGGAGGAGTTACATGAAGTCCAAGCCCATTCTCGCGACGCTCGCGCTCGTCGCCTGCGCCGCGCTCATCGCAGCCGCACCGGCACTCGCCGGCAAGGCCGAGACGAAGGTCAAGATCAAGACGCAATCGGACGGGTTCTACGGCTACGTCAAGAGCGACAAGGACAAGTGTGCCAACGGGCGCGAGGTCATCCTCTACAAGATGAAGGGGAACGGCCAGGATCCGAGCCGCGACAAGGAGATCGGCTCCGATACCGCGCAGGCCAACGGCACCAAGTACATGTGGTCGACGGGGAACACGGGCCCGAGGAAGGGCCTCTTCTATGCCTACGCACCGAAGATCAAGGGGTGCAAGGCCGGCATCAGCAAGGTGGTCGAGGGCCAGAAGGGCGCCTGACGCCGGCTCGGAGCGGCGCGCCGCGTCAGATGCGGCGCGCCCTCCAGACCTCCTCGCACGGCCACTTGCGGGCCCAGTCGAGGCTGACGAGGTCGTAATTGGTCGTCGCGTCCGGCGGCGGCCTGACTTCGATCAGCTGCTCGGTCGCGAAGCCGGAGTCGCGCAGCAGCGCGATCAGCTCGCCGTGGGGGAGGTGGAACTCGACCGAGTCGTCGTCGGGCCACTCGAAGCGGTGCATGCCGAACTGCGGGCGCATCAGCCGCTCGGCGGTGGCGCCGACATCTCCCGAGCAGAGCATCCCGAGCACCGAGTTGACGAGGAAGACCAGCTCGCCACCGGGACGCAGCAGGCGCGCCGCCTCCGGAATCCAGAGGTAGGGGTCGCACCAGATGCTCGCCCCGTACTCGGAGATCGCGACGTCGAAGCTCGCGTCCGGCAGCGGCACGCTCTCCGCGTTCCCGTGGATCAGCGGGAACTCGACGTCGAAGCGCTCCTGCAGGCGCCGGGCGGTCGCGAGCTGGGCCTCGGAGTTGTCGATGCCGGTCGGTTTGGCGCCGCGGCGCGCCAGCCAGGCGGAGACGTAGGCCGTTCCGCACCCGAGCTCGATCGCGTCGCGCCCCTCGAGCTCGGCGGGGAGCATCCCGACCTGAGACTCCGGGACCGACCAGATCCCCCAGCTCGGCTCCTCGCTTCCCCAGTTGCGCAGGCCGGTCTCCTCGTAGTCGGCGGCCTGGGCGTCCCAGTACTCGCGGTTGCGGCTGACGTGCTCGGGCAGATCGCTCATCGCGCGGATGATCGCCGAATCGGCCAGAATCGACGATCGTGAGCACCGGATCGGAGCCGATCACCTTCGCCGAGGCGAACATCGCCCAGCGCGGCGTGCGCCGGTTCGCGTCGAGCGGTCCCGGCTCCTGGGTCTTCGCGCGGGTCGCCCACCGGCTCGACAAGCCGCTCTACCGGGCGACGAAGGGGAGGCACACGGTCGCGTCGCTGATCGCCGGGCTGCCGATCCTGATGCTGACGACGACCGGAGCGAAGAGCGGCAAGCAGCGGACCGTGCCGGTCGTCGGGCTTCCGGTCGACGGCGGCGTGGCGGTGATCGCCTCCAACTACGGGCAGCAGCGCAACCCGGCCTGGTTCTACAACCTCAGCAAGGACCCGAACGCCGAGGTCGGCATGGACGAGCGCACCTGGAAGGTGCGGGCGGTCGAGGTCGAGGGCGAGCGCCGGCAGCGGATCTGGGAGGAGGCCATGCGCGTCTATCCCGGCTACTCGACCTACGAGTCGCGGGCGGCCCATCGCCACATCCACGTCTTCGTGCTCGAACCCGTCGCCTAGCAGCGGGTCAGTCGCGGCGACCGAGTTCGACCGTGATCACGAACGGCAATCCGATCTCCTCGCCCTTCCACCGCGAGCCCACCTCCTCGATGAGCTCGGCGCGCTCCGCGACCGGGAGGTTGGCGATCCCCGACCACGAGGAGATGTAGTCGCCGAGCAGCCGGCGCGGGATCCGGTGGCGGTGGCGAATCTCCCAGCGGTCGACCGTCCGCAGCGGCTCGCTCCAGCCCGCGGGCTCGCCCGGCGCCGGTCCTCGGTAGGGCGGGGTGTCGCCGTGGATCAGCCGGAGCTCCTCCCAGAGATGCGCCTGTCGCTCGTCGGCGAGATCGGGGAGCTGCCAGACGACGGCGACGTGACCACCGGGTGAGAGCACGCGGGCGAACTCGGCGTAGGCCCGAGTCGGCTCGACCCAGTGGAGCCCGTTGGCGATGGTTATGAGCTCGGCGCTGCCTGCGGCGACCCCGAGCTCCTCGGCCCGCTCGGTGAGGATGGGGACCGTGGGCAGCCGGGACCGCAGCCGGCCCGCCATCTCAGCGTTCGGCTCCGCCGCCGTCACCGCGAGGCCGGCTGCGAGCAGCGGCTCGGTCAGCGCACCCGCCCCGGCCGCGACGTCGAGCACCGGCGCGCCGGGCCCGAGGCCGGCCCGCCGCGCGATCGCGGCGACCAGCTCTGCGGGATACGGCGGCCGCGCCCGGACGAAGGACTCGGCGGCGGCCTCGAAGCGGCGCTCGGGGAGGAGTCGCTCGTCCATCCGCCGTCGAGCTCAGAAGCCCGGCCCGACGCCTCCGGTCCCGGTCGCGAGATCGGGGGCGACGGTCGGGGCCATCCAGGTCACGCAGCGCCAGCCCGAGATGTCGGCCGGGTCGTCGCTGCCGCCTCCGGTCATGTGGTCGAACGTCGAGAGCCCGCAGTTGAGCGAGCCGATCCGCCAGAGCCAGTCGGCGTGGCGCGGTTCGAACTCCTCGCCGAGGACCGTCCGGGCGAACATGAAGCGGAAGAAGATCCCGTGGCCGACGAGCAGGGTGCCGTCGACGTCGTCGGCGACCAGTTGCTCCCGCGCCCGCTCGACGCGGCCGAGGAGGTCGGCGAACGATTCCCCGTCGCCGACGGTGTGTGCGGGGTCGGCGTGATGCGACATCCGATTCGACCAGCGCTGCCGCTCCTGCTCGGAGCGCGGCAGGTCCGGGTAGCCGGACGGCTCGCGGAGCTCGTGCAGCCAGTCCCAGACCTCGGGCTCGTGCCCGGTCCGCTCGGCGACGGCGGCGGCCGTCTCCCGCGCCCGCCCCATCGGGCTCGAGACGATCCGGGCGATGCCGAGGCCGGCGACCACCTCGGCGGCGGCGGCGGCCTGCAGGCGCCCGCGCTCGCTGAGGACGTCGCCCTGCTCCTCGGGGAGCGCGATCCGGTCCGGATCGGCGTTCGACAGCGACTCGCCGTGACGCAGGAAGTGGACGCGCAAGCCGCTCAGATCTCCAGGCGGGAGTCTTCGAGGTCGAGCTCGCGCTCGAGCGTGCGGAGAACGTCGTCGTTGATGTCGCCATCGTCGCGCATCCGGATCAGGACCGTTCGCTGCGCCTCCAGCAGCTCGCGCGTGAGCCGCTGGAAGGACTCGGACCGCTCCTCGTAGATCGCGCTCTTGCCGTCGCCGTCGTCGATTCGGGCCGAGAACCGCCGGTAGCGGTAGTTGTAGGCGCCGCGGACGCGGTCGGCGGTGTCATCCATGACCCAATCCTCGCCGGTCAGCTCCTCGAGCCGAGCCAGCGCCGCCTCCGCCGCCCGCTGCCGGGCCGTCAGCTCCTCGAGCTCGAGCACCTCGTCGGCGTCGTCGAGGCCGAGTGCCTGGATCAGCGGTGGCAGGGTGAAGCCCTGCAGCAGCAGCGTGCCGAGGATCACCGAGAAGCTGAGGAAGATGATCAGGTCGCGCTCGGGGAAACTGCCGCCGGCGTCGACGAAGAGCGGGAGCGCCAGTGCGGCGGCCAGCGAGACGGCGCCCCGCATCCCGGTCCAGGCGACGATCAGCGTGTGGCGCCAGGGCGGGGTGGGGCCGCGCTTATCGCGCGGGATCAGCAGCCGTGGCAGGTAGGTGAACGGGAACACCCACATCAGCCGGATCAGGATCACGCTGGCGGCGATCAGGGCGCCGTCGAGGATCAACTCGCCGGTGTGGTCGCCGTCGATCGCGTCGAGGATCCCCGGGAGCTGGAGGCCGACGAGGACGAACAGGGCCGAGTTGAGCAGGAACTGGACGATCTCCCAGACAGCCTCACCCTGGATCCGCGTCGTCGGCGTCGTCAGCACCGAGGTCTGCCGGCCCATGTAGATGCCGACGGTGACCGCGGCGAGGATGCCGGAGACGCCGATCGCCTCGGCGGGCAGGTAGGCGAAGTAGCCGCTGAAGAGGGCGATCGTGACCTCGACCGGCGGTGCGTCGATCCGGCGGCGGACGAAGGCGATGGCAGCGCCGGCGACGATGCCGAAGGCGATGCCGCCGAGCACGGTGACGAAGAACTCCCCGGTCGCGTCGAGCAGGCTGAAGGCGCCGGTCACGACCGCGGCGACGGCGAACTTGTAGGCGACCAGCGCGGTGCCGTCGTTGATCAGCGACTCGCCCTCGACGATCGCGACGATCCGGCCGGGTATCCCGAGCCTCCTCGCGATCGCGGTGGCGGCCACGGGGTCGGTCGGCGAGACGATCGCGCCGAGGACGAAGGCGGGCGCCCAGTCGAAGCCGAGCGCGAGATGGGCGACGAGGGCGACGCCGACCATCGTCGCGAGGACGAGGCCGACGGCGAGGGCCGAGATCTCGCGGACGTTGCGCCGGAGCTCGCGCAGCGGCGTGAAGTAGGCCGCGGCGTAGAGCAGCGGCGGCAGGATCACGATCAGGACGAGATCCGGGTCGAGCTCGACGTCCGGGACCGGGGGGAGCAGCGCCAGCCCGAGGCCGCCGAGGACGAGGAGGATCGGATAGGGGACCCGGGTGAACTGCGCGGCGATCAGCAGCAGCACGACCACCGCAAGCACCGTCGTCAACGCGAGTTCGAGATCCATCCGACCGCAGTTCTACCGACCGCGGGTCCCGTGCTCCGTGAGCGGGCTCAGAAGCCGGTCGCGGCGCGGAGGTCGATGACCTCGCCGGAGGGGATGTCGAGGACCCTGACGAGAGCGTCGATGACGGCCGGGTCGAACTGCGTGCCCGAGCATCGCTCGAGCTCCGCCTGCGCCCGCTGCGGTGACATCGCCTCGCGGTAGGGGCGGTCGGAGGTCATGGCGTGGAAGGCGTCGCAGGCGGCGATCACCCGGGCGCCGAGCGGGATCGACGAGCCGGCGAGGCCGTCCGGGTAACCGTCGCCGTCCCAGCGCTCGTGCGAGCACCGGACCAGCGGATGGACGTTGCTGAAGTAGGGAATCCGCTCGAGCATCCGCGCGCCGACGACGGTGTGCTCCTTCATCTCCTCGTACTCCTCGGCGGTCAGCTCGGCCGGCTTGTGGAGGATCTCGCTGCGGACGCCGATCTTGCCGATGTCGTGCAGGAGGGCGCCGTAGCTCAGCGTCCGCAGCTCGTCCGGCTGCATCCCGAGCATCTCGCCGACCTCCACGGCGAGATCGGCGACCTCGCGGGCGTGGGCCGCGGTGTAGGAGTCCTTCGCCTCGAGGGCGTCGGAGAGGACCGCGATGGTCCGCATGAACGTGCCTTCGAGCTCGGCGTACAGCTCGGTCCGGTGAATCGCAGCGCCGATGGCGGAGGCGATCGTGTCGGCGAAGAGGAGGTCGATGAAGTCGAGTTCGCGCGATTCGGTGTGAACGAGCTCGAGCGCACCCCAGGGCTCGCCGTCGACCCGGATCGGCGCCGCCAGCTCCGAGCCGGCGCCGGGGACGGAGTGGCGCCCGCGCCCGCCGGCGGTGACGACGTCCTCGACGAGCGTCGCCTCGCCGGAGGCGATGGCGCGGCCGGGAACGCCGCGCTCGGCCGAGCGGGTCCGGTGCTCGACCAGATCCGTCGCCGCCCCGGCGGCCGCCGCCAGGCGGAGGGAGCCGTCCTCACCGATGACGTGGATCGCGACGTAGTGCAGCCCGAACGACTCGTCGAGCTCCTCGATCGCCGTCTGCGCGATCGCATCCGCCTCGTGCAGAGGCGCCAGTTTGAGGGCGATCCGGCTGGCGCTCGCGAGCCGCTCGTGGCGGGCGAGGCGCCCGCCGAGCGGGATCTCCTCGCCGGTCTCGCTCTTCGCGAGGCGCTTCATCTCGTAGAGGTCGACATCGGCCGCGCTGATCAGCGCGTCCTTGGTCGGCCCGTCGTGGGGCCAGGAGGAGATCCCGTAGGAGACGCCGGCGCCGGAAGCGGCGGACTCGATCGCGGCCTGCGCCCGCGCGGCGGCCACCCCCGCGGCCCGCTTGCCCGTCCCCGGCAGCAGCAGGGCGAACTCGTCGCCGCCGACCCGGAAGGCGATGTCGGAGCGCCGGGCGGTGCCCTCGAGCGAGTGCGCGACGCGGCAGAGGACCTCGTCGCCGGCCGCGTGCCCGTCGGTGTCGTTGATCTGCTTGAAGCCGTTGAGGTCGAGGAGCACCAGCCCGAGGTCGCCGCCGTGGCGCCGGCAGCGCTCGAGCTCGCTGCCGAGCACCTCGTGGAAGTGACGGTGGTTGTAGAGGCCGGTCAGGGGGTCCTGGATCGCGAGTCGCTGCTGGGTCTCGTAGAGCGTCGCGTTCGTGAGCGCGATCGCGGCCTGGGCGGCATAGGTGGAGAGCAGCTCGACGTCGCGCGGCAGGAATCCGTCGTCGGCCCCGAGCGCGACGAGGACGCCCATCCGCATGTCGCGGAAGACGAGCGGCGCGGCGCAGAGCGAGCCGAGCGCGACGGCGCGGTCGTGGGTCAGCTCGACGAGCTCGGGTACGGCATGGAGGTCCTCGATCAGAGTCGACGTGTGGCGGAGCTCAGCGCGGTCGTTCGCCCACTCCTCGAGCGCATGGACGACCCGGTCGGGGAGGTCCGAGGAGGACCGGCAGCTCATCGCCCCGTCCTCCTCGACGAGCAGGGCGAACTCGGCGCCGCCGACCGCCGACTGGGCGTTGGCCGTGATCTTCGAGAGGACATCGTCGAGCTGGAGCTCGGAGACCAGGTCCTGCATCGAGGTCATCAGCAGCTCGGTCACCTCGGCCTGTTCGCGAAGCTGGGTCCGGGTCATCCGCGCCCGCGAGCGCCGCTCGCCGACCGCGTGGGCGCCGGCGACGATCGCGATCACCGATGCGAGCACGATCGCCGCCGGGATCAGCGACGGCGCGAACAGGGCGCAGACCGCGAGCAGCACCAGCGCGCCGCCGGTCGCGATGGTCTCGTGGGTGGGTCTGCCGCTCGCGCTCCAGTGGACCTCGAAGATGCACTCCGGGTCCCCGCGACCGATGCAGCGGGGGTGGTTGATCCGAGCCGGCGGTCCGCCGAAGATCACCGGTGCCCGTGAGAGCAGGCCGATGTTGTAGTCGCAGTCGCAGGGGTTGTACGGCGTGTCGCCGACCGGGCGGTTGCGGAGGATCGCGTGGTTGGAGCCGACCTCGACGGCGTCCATGCGGTGCGCGCGGTTGAACTTCGCGTTCGCGCGGCCGATGTTCGAGAACAGCAGCCGCGGCGAGCCCAGCGCCCGCAGCGACAGCTTCAGCGCCCCGCCGACGTTCGCGCTGAGCGACGCGGCCCCGATCCGCTCGGCGACGTGCGGATCGCCGAGGACCTCGGCCGCGGACTCGAAGAGTGTGACGCGGAAGCGGTCCGGGAACCAGCGGTTCTCGTCGCGCAACTCGTCCTCGCGCCCGCTCAGTCCGGCACCCTCGAGCAGGCGCTCGACGCCGTTGCGCCCCGCCTTCTCCTCGACGTAGGAGATCGCGAGACGCGTCGTCATCCCGCTGACCTCGCGCGGCTCGTCCCCGGCGTCCGTGCCGGCCTCCCGTGCCTGCTCCTCTTGCACACCTCGCTATCGACGGTCTCCGGCGCTTGCTTTAGCGACAAACGCCGCGCGAGCGAGGAGGGAGGGGCGCCCCGCGAGCCCCGTGCGACGCGGCGCCGGGTAGGGTCTCGGCCGTGAGGGGAGCGAGGGGGAGAACGAGAGCGGTCCACCCTGCAGCGAACCTGCAGAAACGCCACACCACGTTGCGTTTCTGCAAGGTCGCCGGGATCGCAGCCGTCGCGCTCGGCTGTCTCATCGCCGCGGCGTCGGCCACCGCCTATGACCGGGTCACCACTGCCTCGATTCGGGCCCAGGTCGACGGCTACCGGTTCCAGGCCGGGACTCGGATCGGCGTCGGGACGAATCCGGGATGGGTCAGCTTCTTCCAGGAGGACGAGGAGGAGGAAGTCGCCACGGGCGCCGTCTATCGGGTCGCCGAGGCCGGGAGCTACGCGAACCGGCGGATGGACCTCGACTTCGGCCCGTTCGGGATCGTGCGGGCGCGGTTCGTCCAAGAGGACGAGCGCCGCACCGTGCGCCATCACGGCGAGCACTGCGCCGAGGTCGAGATCGTTCGCATCGGGCGATTCGAGGGGCGGATCGACGTCGAGGGCGAGAACGGTTTCGCGGCCGTCAACCGGTCGACGATCCACGGCCGGGTCGAGAGCTACCGGATCCGCGGATGCGCGCGAGACCGGGGACGCCTGCGGGCGGCCGCAGGCGGCGAATCCGCACCGCCCGTGCCACGGCGACTCCTGCGCATGCGCTCGATCCGGCATCCGGCGGTGACCGCGTGCGGGGCCGATCGCGACACGTGGTTCTTCGCCGGCCGCGGCTTCGGTCAGACCGCCTATGGCGCCTCGTTCGAAACGCGGGGAGGAGGTGTCCACGCGCTCCGGCTCGCATTCTCCGCGGGGAGGGCGGGCGAGTTCGAGCTTGATCCGGATGTGCGGAGAGCGCGGATCGAGCCGGCCGCCGACTACTTCACCGGAACTGCGCGCTACCGGGACAATCGCCTGCGCGGGGACATCGCGGCGGATTTCCCGGGCCGCTCGGGTGTCGCGCTCGCGCCGGCGCGAGCGCGACTCGGAGATGTCGACGACATCGGGCCCGGACCCTGTTACCCGTTCACCGGCGACTGAGCCGGCGCCGACTCCTCCCGTTCCCTGATCTCGAAGTAGAGCGCCAGCACCGTCAGCGCGTAGAGCGGTGAGACGAGGAGGTTGGCGACGACCGAGCCGGTCAGGTTGCCGATGTAGTTCTCGCCGAGGAGGCCGTGGCCGATGCCGTCGCCGAAGCCCTCGAGGAGCGACTCGACGACGAGCAGGGGGAAGATGACGCCGGCGACGCGCCAGAAGTGGCCGCGGACCATCTCGCGGCTGCGGCGGAAGGAGGCGACGACGCCGCGCTCCTCGATCTCGATGACCGGGGCGATCAGGGCGAACCAGATGGCGAACATGAAGCCGGGCACGATCAGGAAGAGGAAGCCGGCCGCGATGGCGAGAATGAAGGCGAAGTCGGCGAGGATCAGCGTCTTGTAGGGGAGCTTGCGGGCGACGTCGCGGAGCCCGTGGTAAACGCCGTGACGGCGCCGTTCCTCACCCGCGGCGACGACGCCCGAATAGAAGACGGCGCCGAGAAGGGAGACGGTCGACTGGGTGAGGACGAGAACGAGGATGCCGACGGAGCGTGCCCCGTCCCACTCGTCGACCGAGTAGCCGTCGAACGGATCGAGCGCGGAGATCAGCCCGACCGGGACGAACACGAGCAGCCCGGCCCCGAGGAGCAGACGCCAGTCGTAGCGGTAGCCGGCCGAGATGCCGTCGAGGATCGGCCGGAAGCGGAGGCGCTCCGGCCGATCGGCGTCATCCTCCTTCTCGCCGCGCTTGCGCACGGCGGCAGCCTATGTGGCGGAGCGACTCAGTCGCCGTGGCGATGCAGGACGCCGCCCCGTGCGCCCGGCGCCAGCGTCGTTCCGCGCACCGGGACGCCGCCGAGCGCGTCGTCGATCGCGTCGCAGAGGTCGGAGGTCATCTCGACGCCTGCCGCGGCGATGTTCTCGTGGATCTGCTCGGGCCGGCTCGCGCCGATGATCGCCGCCGCGAGCTCGTCGCGGCGCAGCACCCACGCGAGCGCGAGCTGGACCATCGAGATGCCGGCCTCGTCCGCGATCGGCCGGAGCCGCTGGACGGCCTCGAGGGTCTCGTCCTTCATCTTCCGCCCGATGAACGAGTTCATCTCCTCGCTCGCCGCGCGCGAGTCCTCCGGCGGCGGCTTGCCGGGCTCGTACTTGCCCGACAGCACGCCCTCGGCCAGCGGCGACCAGACGATCTGCGAGATCCCGTGGCTGTCGCAGAGCGGGAACACCTCCTCCTCGGGCGCACGCCAGAGCATCGAGTACTGAGGCTGGGAGGAGACGAAGGTGACGCCGTCGGCCGCGGCCTCGAGCCCGGCCTCGATCTGCTCCGGGGTCCATTCGCTGAAGCCGACCCAGCGCGCCTTGCCCGCCTTGACGACGTCGGCGAGCGCCTGCATCGTCTCCTCGATCGGCGTTTCGACGTCGAATCGGTGGCACTGGTAGAGGTCGACGTGATCGGTCTGCAGACGTTGCAGCGAGCCGTCGATCTGCTTGTGGATCTGCTCCGCCGAGAGCCCGCTGCCGCCGTCGGTCGGGAAGTAGACCTTCGTCGCGAGGACGTAGTCGGAGCGGGGATAGTCGCTGAGGATCTCGCCCCAGGCCGTCTCGGAGGCGCCGTTTCCGTAGACGTTGGCGGTGTCGAAGAAGTTGATCCCGGCGTCGAACGCCGCGCGGGTGCAGGCCTCAGTGTGCTCGCGCTCGACCCCTCCGGAGTAGGTGAGCCAGGAGCCGAGCGCGATCTCGGTCACCTCGAGATCGCTGCTGCCGAGCCGTCGCTTCCTCATTGCGGTCCTTTCCGTCGGTTTCGGGGGCCTTCGCCCCGTCTACCCGGCGCCGGGCGCGGCTACGCGGCTAGCGGTGAATCCGCTGGTAGGTGTTCTTGAGCCCGTCCTGAATGATCGTCGCCTGCCCGTTGGCCCTCAGAACGATGTCCTTCCTCGGCCGGGTGAGGCGGTAGGACCAGCCGTCGGGGAGGCCGATCCTGTCGCCGATCCCGCGGAGCTGGTCGTAGGTCAGCGCCGGGTCGACGATCTGCGAGTAGGACTGCATCACGAACTTGCGGCCGCTCGGGTCCGTCAGCATGAAGGCCGGTTTGTCGCGGCGGAAGACGAACTTCGTGCCGCGCTGGATCTTCACCTGCGTGTATGCCGGCGGCGGCGCCAGTCCGACCTTCGCCAGGTCGATGGTCGCCACCTCGCGGAACTCCTTGCCGGCGAAGGTCGAGATCGGTCCGGGCTCGTAGACGACGACCTTGTCCATCAGCCAGTAGCGGGGGCCGTTGAGCGTCACCAGGTTGGCCCCGGCCTCCGTCGCGAGCTCGCCGGTGTCGAGCGACTCCCACCAGCCCTGACGGCAGTTGTTGAGGTTGTAGGAGTTGTTGACCTTGGCGATCGGCGAGGGGGAGAGGAAGATCGTGAAGATCTCGCAGTAGCGCGTATCGCGCATGCCGGTGCTCTGCACGCTCGCGACGGCGGGCCCGGACAGTGCGAACAGCGTCGCCGCTGCGGTCACGGTCGCGATCATCGTTCTCGCTCGCATCTCTCTCCCATCCACCGTTGCTGCGGAGTCGCCGGTCGTTGACTCAAAGTTAGCAAGTTGCCGCGAGCGCCGTCGCGGTCCGGCCGGGCTCCAGCGCGGCGCTAGCGAACGCCGACGAGGTCGACGACGAAGACGAGCGTCTCGTCGGGTCCGATGACGCCGCCGGCGCCGCGCTTTCCGTAGCCGAGCATCGGCGGGATCGTGATCCGCCGCCTGCCGCCGACCTTCATCCCGACCACGCCCTCGTCCCAGCCCTGGATGACCTGGCCCTTGCCGAGCCCGAACTTGAAGGTGTCGCCGCGGTCCCAGGAAGCGTCGAACTGGTTGCCGTCGGACCACGCGACGCCGACGTAGTGGACCTCGACGAGGTGGCCGGCCGCCGCCT
>JADFCZ010000032.1 GCA_018263295.1 Conexibacter sp. | reverse complement strand
TCGTCCAGCCCTCAGGGGCTGAGCGCGAGAAACAGGAACGAGCCGAACAGGACCAGGTGGACGCCGCCCTCCTGGAGGGTGGCGCGCCCGGGGAGGACGGTCAGGGCGCCGACGATCGCGGTGATCGCCAGCAGCACGATCTGGGTCGCGCCGAGGCCGAGGACCAGCGGACCGTCGATCCAGATCGAGGCGACGGCGATCGCCGGGATCGTCAGGCCGATGCTGGCCATCGCCGAGCCCAATGCGAGGTTGAAGCTGATCTGGATCCGGTCGCGGCGGGCGTTGCGGACGGCCGCGAGCGTCTCGGGGGCGAGGACCATCAGCGCGATGACGACGCCGACGGCGGACTGCGGCGCTCCGATCGCGTCGACGAGGTCCTCGATCGCCGGCGATTCGACCTTGGCCAGGCCGACCACCGCGACGAGCGCGACGACGAGCAGGGCGAGGCTCCAGATCGCCTCGCGCGCGGTCGGCTCCTCGTCCGCGGCTGCCTCGCGCAGCTCCTCGTCGTTCTCGGGGACGAAGTAGTCGCGGTGGCGGACCGTCTGCACGAAGACGAAGAGGAAGTAGAGGGCCAGCGAGGCGACCGAGACGAAGGCGAGCTGCCCGGTGGTGAACTCGGGCCCGGGGCGGCTCGTCGTGAACTCCGGCAGGACGAGGCAGATCGTCGCGAGCGTGACCACCGTCGCCAGCGCGGTCGCCGTCCCCTCGGCGTTGAACTCGGCGAAACGACGGCGCAGGGTGCCGACGAGCAGCGAGATCCCGAGGATGCCGTTGCAGGTGATCATCACCGCGGCGAAGACGGTGTCGCGGGCGAGCGTCGAGGTGTCTCCCTTGCCGGAGACCATCAGCGTCACGATCAGGCCGACCTCGATCACCGTCACCGCGATCGCGAGGACGAGGGCGCCGTACGGCTCACCGACCCGGTGGGCGACGACCTCGGCGTGGTGGACGGCGGCGAGCACCGATCCGAGCAGGAACAGGCCGGCGACGACGAGGATCACGACCGGAGGCTTGCCGCTCCAGGTCGCGGCGAGCACGACCAGCGCCAGGACGGGAACGATCCTCGTCCAGTCGAGCCGCGCGATCATGAACCGCGCCCGTGGTCGCTTCCCGCCTTCATCGGTCCAAGCTAGCGAAGCGGTCACCGGCCGGTTGCGAGCGACTACGATCGCGGGCAGCCCGCACCCCTAAGTCTGGAGTCCCATGTCCGAGTCAGTGCCCACGGTCTTCCTGCCCAGCCCCGACGTCGAGCTCGAGGATTGGGGTCCGCTCGAGGAGGCCACCGGTCCCCAGATGGACACCTCCGGGATCAGCATCTGGGAGGACGGCAAGGGTGCCGACTCGGGCATCTGGGAGTGCACGCCGGGCCCGTCGCACTGGACCCTGGAGACGAACGAGTTAATCTACGTGGTGTCGGGGCGGATGACCGTGACCCCGGACGGCGGCGAGCCGCTGGAGCTCGGCCCCGGCAACTCCGCCGTCTTCCCCGTCGGCTGGACCGGCACGTGGGACATCCACGAGACCCTGCGGAAGCTCTACGTCATCTACTGAGCGCTCGGGCCGTTACCTGAGCGCCGCTTCGACGACCCGGGCACAGCGGCGGCCCTCGGCGATCGCCGTGACGACCAGGGATGCGCCGACGCGGACGTCGCCGGCCGCGTAGACGCGGTCGACGGAAGTGGTGAAGGTCCCCGCCTTGACGTTCCCGCGGCTGTCGTAGGCGACGCCGAGGCCGTCGAGCAGGCCCTCGTGCTCGGGGTTCGTGAAGCCGACGGCGATCAGGACCAGATCGGCCTCGATCGCGAACTCGCTGCCCTCGACCGGCACGAGCGTGCGGGATGACTCGCCCGAGACCTCGCGGGCGATGACCCGCCTGACGTGGCCGTTCTCGCCCTCCATCCCGAGGACCTGACGGCCGAAGCGGCGCTCGCCGCCCTCCTCGAGGGCGTAGGTCGTGACGAGGCGGCGCGGCTGGATCGGCCACGGGGTGTTCGGGTAGCGGCCGCCCTCCGGAACCTCCGGGTAGACGTCGAGCAGCAGCACGTCTTCGGCGCCCTCGCGGAGCGAGTTGGAGACGCAGTCCATTCCGGTGTCGCCTCCGCCGATCACGACGACGCGCTTGCCGGCGGCGGAGATCTCGCGCTCTGCCTTGCGGGCGGGGCGGCCCTGCGAGTCGGCGACCCAGCGGTTGCGGCAGTAGAGGTACTCCATCGCGAAGTGGACGCCGTCGAGGTCGCGGCCGGGCACCTCGAGGTCGCGCTCGATCCGCGAGCCGGTCGCGAGGACGACCGCGTCGTGCTCGCCGCGCAGCCGCTCGACGCTGAGGTCGGTGCCGACCTCGACGTCGCAGACGAACTCGATCCCCTCCTGCTCGAGCACCTCGATCCGGCGGTCGATCATCCACTTCTCGAGCTTGGCGTCGGGCACGCCGAATCGGAGCAGGCCGCCGGGCGCCTCGTCGCGCTCGTAGACCGTGACCCGGTGCCCGACCTTGTTGAGCTCGGCGGCGGCCGCCATCCCGGCCGGCCCGGACCCGATCACGGCGACGTGGCGGCCGGTGCGGGTCTCGGGCGGCTCGGGGACGACCCAGCCCTCGTCGAAGGCCTTGTTGATCGTCCAGTACTCGATCTGCTTGATCATCACCGGGTCGTCATCGATGTCGAGCACGCAGGCCGACTCGCACGGCGCCGGGCAGATCAGGCCGGTGAACTCGGGGAAGTTGTTCGTCGCGTGGAGCTGGGAGATCGCCTTCTTCCAGTCGCCGACCCGCGCGAGGTCGTTCCAGTCGGGGATCAGGTTGCCGAGCGGACAGGCGTTGTTGCAGAACGGGACGCCGCAGTCCATGCAGCGCGACGCCTGGTGGCGGAGCTCGTCCTCCGGCAGCGTGCCGTAGATCTCCGCGTAGTCGCGGACGCGGTCCTGCGGCGGCCGCTCGGGGGCGGCGACGCGATGCACTTCGAGGAATCCGCGGGGGTCGGCCATGGCTCCGTCCGGTCAGGCGAGGTTGATCGTCCGGCCCTTGGCGGGCGGGGCGGTGTGGGCGAGGGCGGCGCGGAAGCCGGGCGGAATCACGACGACGAACTCGCTTGCGGCCTCGTCCCAGCGATCGAGCAGGCCGGCGGCGACCGCAGAGCCGGTCCGGCGCTGGTGCTCGGAGACGAGGTCGTGGAGGAAGTGGTTGCCGTCGGGGTGGACGGGCTCGAGCTCGACCATCCCCATGTTGCACTTCGGCGGGAAGAGGTCGTCGGGATCCCAGATGCAGGCGATGCCGCCGCTCATCCCCGCGGCGAAGTTGCGGCCGGTCGGGCCGAGGACGACGACGCAGCCCCCGGTCATGTACTCGCAGCCGTGCTCGCCGATTCCCTCGACCACCGCGAGGGCACCGGAGTTGCGGACGGCGAAGCGCTCGCCGGCGCGGCCGCGGAAGAACGCCTTGCCGGCGGTCGCGCCGTAGAGGGCCACGTTCCCGGCGATCACGTTGCTCTCCGCCTTGTAGCCGGCGGTGGTCGCCGGGGCGACCGAGAGGACGCCGCCGGACATGCCCTTGCCGGCGTAGTCGTTGACGTCGCCGTGGACGTTGATCGTGATCCCGGGCGCGAGCCAGCCGCCGGCGGTCTGGCCGGCCGACCCGGTGAGCTCGAAGCGGATCGTGTCCTCGGGCAGGCCCGCGGGCCCGCGGGCGCGGACGAGCGCGTTCGAGACCCGGCCGCCGACGGCGAGGTCGATGTTGGTGACGCTGGTCGCGTAGGCGACCGGGGTGCCGGCCTCGATCGCCGGCGCGGCGGGCTTGAGCAGCTTGCGCTCGTCGAAGGAGGCGCCGACCGGATGCTCCTTGGCGTCGCCGGGAACGAAGCCGCGCGGTGCATCGCGGCCGGGCTTCGGCACGGCGAGGAGCGGCGCGAGGTCGAGCGACCCGGCCTTCCAGTGATCGAAGGACTCGGACTGGCGGAGGAACTCGGTCCGGCCGACGAGGTCGCTGAAGCGCCGGACGCCGAGCGAGGCCATGATCTTCCGCGCCTCATCGGCGACGAGCAGCATGTAGCGGACGACGTGCTCGGGCTTGCCGGAGAAGCGGGCGCGGAGCTCCGGATCCTGGGTCGCCACCCCGACCGGGCAGGTGTTGAGGTGGCAGACGCGCATCATGATGCAGCCGGTCGCGATCAGCGGAGCGGTCGAGATCCCGATCTCGTCGGCGCCGAGCAGAGCACCGATGACGACGTCGCGGCCGGTCCGCATCTGGCCGTCGGTCTGGAGGATGACCCGGGTCCGCAGGCCGCTGTCGAGCAGCGCCTGCTGGGTCTCGGCGATGCCGATCTCCCACGGGACGCCGGCGCCCTGGATCGACGAGAGCGGCGAGGCGCCGGTGCCGCCGTCGTGGCCGGCGATGACGACGTGGTCGGCGCCGGCCTTGACGCATCCGACGGCGACGGTCCCCACCCCTGATTCGGCGGCGAGCTTGACCGAGACGTCGGCGGTCGGGTTGGCCGCGCGGAGGTCGTAGATGAGCTGCTTGAGGTCCTCGATCGAGTAGATGTCGTGGTGCGGCGGCGGCGAGATCAGCTCGGTGCCGGGCAGCGCGTAGCGGAGGGCGCCGATGTAATCGTCGACCTTGTGGCCGGGGAGCTGGCCGCCCTCGCCGGGCTTGGCTCCCTGGGCGATCTTGATCTGGATCTGATCGGCGCGCGAGAGGTACTCGACGTCGACGCCGAAGCGGCCGGAGGCGACCTGGCGGATCCGCGAGCGGCGCTGGTCGCCGTTCGGATCCGGGGTGTTGCGCCGGCGGTCCTCGCCACCCTCGCCGCTGTTCGACCAGCCGCCGAGGCGGTTCATCGCGATCGCGAGGGTCTCGTGCGCTTCCGGCGAAAGCGCGCCGAGGCTCATCGCCCCCGTCGAGAAGCGCTTGACGATCTCGGTCGCCGGCTCGACCTCGTCGAGCGGGATCGGCTCGGCGGCCTCGACGAACTCGAACAGGCCGCGCAGCAGGGCGTGCTCGGCGTTCTCCTCGTTGACGCGGCGGCTGAACTCCTCGTAGGACTCGAGCGCGTCGTCGCCCTCGGTCCGGGCGGCGCGCTGGAGCGAGGCGATCGTCTCCGGGTCCCACATGTGCTTCTCGCCGTCACGGCGCCAGCGGTAGACGCCGCCCTGGGGGAGGAGCTTCTCGCTCTCGGCCGCGAGCCGGGCGGACTCGACGTGCTCGGGCAGCGCGAGGCCGTGGGCCTCCGGGTAGGCGCGGGCGTGGCGGTCGAGCGCCTCGCGGGCGATCTCGCCGAGCCCGATCCCGTCGAGGCGCGACGGCGTGCCCGTGAAGTGGACGTCGACGAGGTCGCGGTCGAGCCCGACGATCTCGAAGATCTGAGCGCCGCGGTAGGAGCGGATCGTCGCGATCCCGATCTTCGAAAGGACCTTGAGCAGCCCCTTGCTGATGCCGGCGATGGCGATCTCGTTCGCGTCGGCGAGCGGACCGTCGAGCCCGACCGTCGGCTCGTCGAGCATCGTCATCGTCTCGAGCATCAGGTACGGGTTGATCGCCGTGGCGCCGTAGCCGATCAGCGCCGCGAGGTGGTGGATCTCGCGCGGCTCGCCCGATTCGACGACGAGCGCGGCGCGCAGGCGCGTGCCCTCGAGCGTCAGCGCGTGGTGGACGGTCGAGCAGGCCAGCAGCGACGGGATCGGGACCCGGCCGGCGCTCGTCGCCCGGTCGCTGAGGACGAGCAGGGTCGTG
This sequence comes from Conexibacter sp., assembly GCA_018263295.1. Lineage (GTDB taxonomy): Bacteria > Actinomycetota > Thermoleophilia > Solirubrobacterales > 70-9 > RHKX01. The sequence goes on along the minus strand of JADFCZ010000032.1, from coordinate 31,108 downwards.
TCCCCCTCGATCGCCTCGACCGCCTGCCGCCGGATCCGCTCGAGCGCGGTATCGAGGCCGTCCTCGCCGTCGTCGAGCGACCAGGTGGTGTCGATCGTCGTGCTGTGGAGCGCGTTGTGCGGGTTGCGGCGGAGCCGCTCGAGCTCGAAGTCGGTGAGGATCGGCTGCGCGAGCTCGACGTGGTTGACGACCTGCGGCTCCTCGCTCAGCAGGTTGCCCTGCGGGCCGATGTCGGTGCGCAGGCTCATCACGCACTGCTCGCGGACCGAGTCGATCGCCGGGTTCGTCACCTGCGCGAAGCGCTGCTTGAAGTAGCTGAACAGCGACGGGCTGTGGTCGGAGAAGACCGCCAGCGAGACGTCGTTGCCCATCGAGCCGGTCGGCTCGCGGCCGTCGCGGAGCAGCGGCGCGAGCAGCGTCCGCAGGTCCTCCTGCGTGTAGCCGAACGCGAGCTGGCGGGTCAGCAGCGGCTCGATCGGCTGGATCGTCGCCATCGGATCGGGAAGCTGGCGAACGCCGAGCTTGCCCTCCGCATACCACTCGCCGAACGGCGCGGCGGACGCGACCGCGAGCTCGGGCTCCCCGTCGGTGCGGACGAGGCCCGTCTCGAGATCGACGACGAACAGCTGTGCCGGCTCGAGGCGGCCCATCCGCGCGATCTTGTTCGGGGTCGTGGTGAAGATGCCCGACTCCGAGCCGAGGCAGACCCAGCCGTCGCGGGTGATCATCCAGCGGCCGGGGCGGAGGCCGTTGCGGTCGAGCATCGCGCCGAGCGTGTGGCCGTCGCAGAAGGCGATGCCGGCCGGGCCGTCCCACGGCTCGACGAGCCGAGAGTGGTAGCGGTAGAAGCCCTCGAGCTCGGAAGGGACGTCGTCGCGGTCCTCCCAGGAGGCCGGGATCATCATCATCATCGCGTGCTGTGGGGTCCGCCCGCCGAGCACCATCAGCTCGAATGCGCGGTCGAAGGCGGCGGAGTCGGAGACGCCCTCGTCGATCAGCGGCAGGCAGTCGGCGAGGCTCTCGCCGAAGGCGTCGGAGGAGAGCACCGCTTCGCGGGCGCGCATCCAGTTGACGTTGCCGCGAACGGTGTTGATCTCCCCGTTGTGGGCGATCATCCGCAGCGGCTGGGCGAGCTCCCAGCTCGGGGCGGTGTTGGTCGAGAACCGCGAGTGCACGATCGCGAACGTGCTACGCAGCGAGAGATCGCGGAGGTCGGGGTAGAACTGCGGCAACTGCGGGGCGGTGAGCATGCCCTTGTAGACGATCGTCCGGCAGGACATGCTCGGGAAGAAGACGTCGTCGCCGCACTCCCTCTCGATCCGGCGCCGGGCAACGAAGAGGCTGCGGTCGAACTCGGATTCACCCTCGGTCTCGTCGCCGGCCTCGATGAAGAGCTGGCTGATCCGGGGAGCGGACTCGCGGGCGAGCTGGCCGCAGGAGGTCTCGTCGACCGGGACCTGGCGCCAGCCGATCACCCGGTGGCCCGCCTCGGCGATCAGCTCCTCGATGCGGTTGCGAATCCGCTCGGTGCCGCCGACCGATTCGCGCCGCATGAAGCACATCGCCACCGCCAGCCGCCCGGGGCCGGGGAGGACGACGGGCTTGGTGTCGATCTCGGCAGTCCGCGAGCGGAAGAACTCGTGCGGGAGCCCGAACATGATCCCGGCGCCGTCGCCGGTCGACTCGTCGGCGCCGGCGGCCCCGCGATGCTCGAGCCGGTCGAGGGCGACGAGGGCGCGGTCGATCGTCTCGTGGATCGCCCGGCCGTCGAGGCGGGCGACGCAGGCGACGCCGCAGCCGTCGTGGAAGAAGGACGGGTCGTGGATGCCCGCGAAGTCCTCCTCCTCGCGTGGGGCGGTCGGGGTCGGTCGTTCCTTGTGGTTCTCGCGAGTCATCAAAGTGCACCGCACCATGTGCGGTTCGCTGCCCGCCGACGCGTGGGCCCCTCTGGCAGCCCGGGTTCGGGACCGCACGGCGGCCTGCAAAGGGTACGGCAACCCGGATCGTCTCGTCGGGAATCGGACACAGAATCCGCGATCCGGATTTGGCCACCGGGACAAACACCCTTTGCCAACGCGGGCCTACCGTGTGAGCATGGATGCCGCGATGGCAGCGCCGACGACGCCCGCAGGCGAACGGTTCAGAGCCGATGCGTTCGACGAGCGCCGGTCGGCGCCGGACGCCTACGCCGCTCTGTTCGAGCGGGTCGGCGAGAGCGCGCTCGCCGGCGAGCGCGAACGTCTCGAGGGGCTGATGCGGGCGGGAGGGGTCAGCTTCGGTGCCACGCCCTTCGCCGTGGACGCGGTGCCGCGGATCGTGGCCGCCGCCGACTGGGGACCGCTGGCGCACGGCCTCGAGCAGCGGGCCCGCGCCCTCAACGCTTTCCTCGCCGACGCCTACGGCGAGCGGCGGGCGGTCGCTGCGGGGGTCCTGCCGGCGCGCGTGATCGAGACGGCCGACTGGTACGAGCCGGCGATGGCGGGGATGGGGCAGGGGATCTCGGCGCCGGTCGCCGGCCCCGACCTCGTCCGCGCTCCCGACGGCGAGTTCCTCGTGCTCGAGGACAACATGCGGGCGCCGTCGGGCCTCGCCTACCTGCTCGCGGCACGCGCCGGCCTCGCGCCGCTGGCCGTGGCCGCCGGCCTGGAGCCGTGGCCGCTCGAGCCGGCGGTCGCGGCGCTCGGTGCGGCTCTCCGCGGCGCCGCGCCTGCGGGCGTCGAGCGCCCGCACGTGGTCATCGCCGGCGACGGGCCCGGGGCCGGGACCGCGTTCGAACATGCCGAGTTGGCGCGGATGCTCGGGCTGACGGTGGCGTCGGTGCCGGAGCTGCGTCGCCGCGGCGACCGGCTCCTCCACGGAGACCGGGTCGTCGACGTGCTCTACCGGCGGGTCGACGACGAACGCCTCACCGCCCCGGGTGGTGGGCTGACGCCGCTCGGCGAGCTGCTCGCGGAGCCGATCCGTGCGGGGACCCTCGGCTGCGTCAACTCGCCGGGAAGCGGCGTCGCCGACGACAAGGCGGTTCACGTCTATGCGGAGGCGATGATCTGCTTCTACCTCGGCGAGGACCCGTTGCTGCGATCGGTGCCGGGCTGGGACCTGGGCGATCCCGAGCAGCTCGAACTGGTGCTGCCGCGCCTCGGAGAGCTGGTCGTCAAGCCGCGCTCGGAGTTCGGCGGCCGCGGCGTGACGATCGGGCCCCTCGCTTCGGCGGAGGAGATCGAGGCGATCGCGGCAGCGGTTCGCGCCGAGCCCGGGCGCTGGATCGCCCAGGAGCCGGTGGCTCTCTCCGTGCACCCGACCGTCACCCCCGCCGGGATCCGCGACCGTCACGTGGACCTGCGACCGTTCGTCGTCACCGCGGGTGAACAGGTGACCGTGGCCGCCGGCGGTCTCAGCAGGTTCGCACCGGGCGAGGGGGAGATGATCGTCAACAGCGGCCGGGGCGGAGGAGCGAAGGACACATGGATTCTCTGAGCGACGCGGATGCCGCCGCCCTGCCCCTGATCGGGGTCACCACCTCCGAGGTGCGCCGCGCCGAGACCGTCTCGCCGATCCCCGAGGGTGAGCCGCCGATGCACGAGATGGCGCTCGGGCTCAAGTACCTGCGGGCGATCGAAGCGACCGGCGGGCTGCCGGTCGTGATTCCGCCGCTCGAGCTCGGGCTGATCGAGCCGCTGCTCGACCAGCTCGCGGGGCTCTGTCTCTCGGGCGGGCCCGACCTCCATCCGGTGGCCTACGGCGAGGAGCCGGACGAGCACCTCGGGCCGACCGAGCCCGACCTCGACCGCTTCGAGCTGGCGATCGCCAGCGCCGCCGACCAGCGCGACATGCCGATCCTTGCGATCTGCCGCGGCACGCAGGCGCTCAACGTCGTCCGCGGCGGCACCCTCGTCCAGCACCTGCCCGAATCGCGACCGGAGGCGGATCCGGACGGGGTCCCGCACCGCCAGCGAACGCCCGGCAGCGAGCCTTCGCACACGGTCGATGTCGATCCCGGCAGCCTCCTCGCGGCGACGATCGGCACCGCCGAGACCGCCGTCAACTCCTTCCACCACCAGGCGATCGATCGGCTCGGGCGCGACCTCGTCCCGAGCGCGTGGGCCGAGGACGGCACGATCGAGGCCGTCGAGGATCGCAGCCGGGGATTCCTGATCGGCGTCCAGTGGCATGCCGAGCTGCTGATCGACCGCCCGGTCGAGCAGGCGCTGTTCGGCGCCTTCGTGGCCGCCGCCGCGGCTGGTTCAGGGGCGCGTTCACCGGGGAGAACAATGAGATGAAGGACCTCGTCGAGCGCGTCGGTCCGGCCTGGTCGGTCTGGGCTCGCAGCCACGCGCTCGGCGCCTACACGCTCGGGGTCGAGGAGGAGGCGATGCTCCTCGACCCGCGGACGTGGGCCCTCGCCCACCGGATCGAGGAGCTGCTGCCGCGGCTGCCGTCGGAGACGCAGGACAAGGTCTCGGCCGAGACGCACGGCTCCGCCTTCGAGGTCCAGACCGGGGTCGCGGCGACGGTCGCCGACGCGGTCGCCGAGATCCGGGCGCTGCGGCAGCAGCTCGAACGCACGCTGGGCACGCTCGGGCTGCGGGCGGCGGTCTCCGGCACCCACCCCTTCGCGATCTGGCAGGAGATCGCGGTCTCGGGCGGTGAGCGCTACCAGTTCGTCTACGGGTCGATGCGCGAGCTCGCCCGCCGCGAGCCGACGTTCGCCCTCCACGTCCACGTGGGCATTCCCGATGCGGAGACCGCGATCCGCGTCTGCGACCGGATGCGCGTCCACCTGCCGATCCTGCTCGCGCTCTCGGCCAACTCACCGTTCTGGCAGGGCCGCGACTCGGGGCTGGCGTCGGCGCGAACGCCGCTGTTCCAGGCCTTCCCGCGCGTCGGCGTGCCTCGCGCCTTCGGCGACTACGCGGTCTTCGTCGAGACCGTCGACCTGCTGATCCGAACCGGGGCCGTCCCCGAGTCGACCTTCCTCTGGTGGGACGTCCGCCCGCAGCCGGCCCTCGGCACCGTCGAGATCAGGATCATGGACGCGCAGACCCGCTGCGCCGATACCGCCGCCCTCGTGGCCCTGGTCGCCAGCCTGGTCAAGCTCGAGGCGGAGGAGGGCTTCGCGACCGAGATCGCGATCTCCTCGCCGGAGGTGATCTCCGAGAACCGGTTCCTCGCGGCTCGCGACGGCGTCGACGCCGAGCTGATCGACCCCGACCTCGAGACGCGGATCCCGGTTGCCCGGCTCGTCCCGGACCTCCTCGACGCCTGCCGGCCGCACGCCGAGGACATCGGGTGTTCCGCGGAGCTCTCCGGTGTCGTCGACCTGCTCGCCGACCCGCCGGCGAAGCGCCAGATCGACACGGCACGGGACGCGCCGTCGCTCGGCCGCCTGGTCGAGCGCCTGTCGGACCGCTTCGCCGAGTAGATCACCCCGGGGAGATCCTCCGCTTCGCGTCCGGTCTCCCCGGTCTGCTCGAGCCCCGTTGCTCAGTCCTTTCCCAGGGAACGCCAACGACGATCCCAGCGGCACCGGCTTCTATGGCTCCCGCAAGCGATCGAAAGGTCTCTTCCCGTGTTCTACATCCGCTATCTCGGCGCCGAGCTGCGCCGCCGCAAGGGCAGGACGATCCTCACGGCGACCTGTTTGGCGCTGGGCGTCGGGCTCGTCGTCTCGGTGACCGCGCTGTCGGCGGGACTCGACGACGCCCAGTCGGAGGTCCTCGAGCCGCTGACCGGCGTCGGCACCGAGATGTCGGTCGCCCGGCCGATGGAGATCGAGGAGGGCGGGCCGCCGCCGGACGCCGGCGGGGGCCCGATCGGCCTCGACAACCTCGGCAAGGCGGGCGAGAAGTTCGACACCTACCAGTACGTCTCCACCGACACCAGCTTTCCGGCCGCGAAGCGGAAGCAGGTGGCCGCGGTCGACGGGGTCGACGCGACCGCCGTCGGACTGACGCTCAGCGTCGCCCACGTGTCGGGCAGGGTCCCGGAGCAGAGCGGGTCCGGGGCGGCCCCCGCGACGGGCGCGCCACCGACCGGGTCGGCGACCGCCGGCGGCCCCCCGGACTCGATCAACTTCGAGACCACGACGGTCAGCGGCGTCGACACCTCCGATCGGGACCTCGGGTTGCTGACGGCGTCGCAGATCACCGACGGCTTCTACATCTCCGGCGCTTCCGACGCGGTCGTCTCCCGGTCGTACGCGACCCAGGAGGGCCTCGCGGTCGGCGACACCGTCGACGTCGGCGGGAAGGACTTCGAGGTCGTCGGCATCTCCGGCGGCGCGGTCGGCGGGCAGTCCTCCGACGTCTACGTCGAGCTCGACCGCCTCCAGGAGCTCGCCGACCTCGAGGGCCGCGTCAACGCGGTCGAGGTCCAGGCGGCGAGTGCCGACGAGGTCCAGGCCGTCTCCGACCGGATCGAGAGCGCGTTCCCGGGCTCGGAGGTGACGACCGCCTCCGACCTCGCCGAACAGGTCAGCGGCTCGCTCGTGGACGCCGAGAACCTGTCGGGCAAGCTCGGTACCGCGCTTGCGATCGTCGCCCTGATCGGGGCCTTCGGGATCACCACGCTGGTGACGCTCTCGTCGGTGGCGAAGCGCACCCGCGAGCTCGGGACGCTGAAGGCGATCGGGTGGCGGCAGTGGCTCGTCGTCCGCCAGGTCGCCGGCGAGTCGGTGGTCCAGGGCCTGATCGGAGGCCTCCTCGGCGTCGCGGTGGGACTGGCCGCCGCGGCGGCGATCGGCGCGGCCGGGATCAGCCTCGACGCTTCGCTCGAATCGGCGTCGAGCGGCGGCATTCCCGGGCCGGCCGGCGTCGGCGGCCCTCCCGGCGCGGACGCCGCGACATCGGTGGCGAGCACGGTGACCCTGGGCGCACCGGTCAGCCCCGGAATGGCGCTGCTGGCGATCGGCCTGGCCGTCCTCGGCGGCCTGATCGCCGGCGTCTTCGGCGGTATTCGGGCGGCACGGCTGAGTCCCGCCGAGGCCCTGCGGAGCCTCGGATGACCAGCGGCGGACGAGACACGAACGGAAAGCGAGAAACGATGACCGGCAGCAACTCAAACCACGCCTACGAACTCGACTCGGTGACGAAGGTCTACGGGTCCGGCACGACCGCGGTCACCGCGCTCGAGGAGGTCGATCTCGAGATCGCCTCCGGCGAACTGGTCGCGATCGTCGGCTCTTCGGGCTCGGGCAAGTCGACGCTGCTGCAGCTGCTCGGCGGACTGGACCGGCCGTCGGCCGGCAGGCTCGCGCTCGACGGGCTCGAGGTCGGCCGCGCCGGCGACCGCGAGCTGGCGGCGATCCGCCTGCGGACGATCGGGTTCGTCTTCCAGCAGTTCAACCTGATCCCGACGCTCACGGCGGCGGAGAACGTGGAGGTGGCCGCGGCGCCCCTCGGGCTCGACGGGAGCAGATTGCGCGATCGCGCCGCCGCGATGCTCGACCGGGTCGGGTTGGCCGACCGGGCCGCCCACCTGCCCGCGGAGCTCTCCGGTGGCGAGCAGCAGCGGGTCGCGATCGCGAGGTCGCTCGTCAACGAGCCGGAGGTGCTGCTCGCCGACGAGCCCACCGGAAACCTCGACTCGGCGACGGGCGAGCAGATCCTCGGGCTCCTTCGAGACCTCTGGCGGGAGAGCGGGATGACGATCGTCCTCGTCACCCACGACCCGTCGATCGCGGCGGACTCGCCGCGGGTCATCCGGCTCGCCGACGGTCGCATCGCCGGCGAGGACCGGGAGCCGCTGACTGCGACGGTGGTCCGCTAGCGCTTCGCCTCCCCAGGAAACTCTCAGGTTCGGGCGCGATCATTGACCGGTGGCCACGGGCGGCGACAACCAGGGCGCGGCGCGGATCCTCGTCGTCGACGACGAGCCGAGCATCTCGGAGCTGCTCTCGATGGCACTTCGCTACGAGGGGTTCGAGGTCGCCACCGCCGCCGACGGGCCGGGGTGCCTGGAGCTGCACGGGTCGTTCCGGCCCGACCTGATCGTCCTCGACGTGATGATGCCCGGCCTCGACGGGTTCGCCGTCGCCGAGCGGCTGGCGGAGCGGCGATCCGAGGTTCCGATCGTCTTCCTCACGGCCCGCGACACGACCGAGGACAAGGTCCGTGGGCTGACGCTCGGCGGCGACGACTACGTGACGAAGCCGTTCAGCGTCGAGGAGCTCGTCGCGAGGATCCGCTCGATCCTGCGGCGCACCGGGGCCTGGGAGGAGGACGGCAGGCTCGTCTTCGACGCGATCGAGCTCGATGAGGACACCCGCGAGGTCTTCCGCGACGGCGAGCCGGTCGAGCTGACCGACACCGAGTTCCGGCTGCTGCGTTATCTGATGCTGAACCCGCGGCGGGCGCTGACCCGCGCTCAGATCCTCGACCACGTCTGGAACTACGACTTCGGCGGCGACGGGCGGATCCTCGAGACCTACATCAGCTATCTGCGACGCAAGGTCGACCGCCCCCAGCGGCCGTTGATCCACACGGTCCGCGGCGTCGGGTACTCGCTGCGCCTTCCGAGGTCCTGATCGTGTCGCTGAGCCGCCGGCTCGTCCTGATCCTGGTCGCGGTCGCGGCGCTCGGCATGCTCACGCTCGGCGTCGTCTCCTATCTGGCGCTGCGCTCCTACCTGTCGGACCGGGTCGACCAGCAGGCCCGCGACGCGGTGCCGCTCGTCGTCCGCTCGCTCGCCTCGTCGGCGGGGCTGCCGTCGCCCTTCGGCGGCGTGACCGGACCGGACGGAATGACCACCGAGGTGCCGCCACCCGGCGATCCGATCGGCCCCCAGCTCCCGACCGGGACCTACGGACAGGTGACCGGTCCCGACGGCGACGTGCTGGTCGGGCGGACCGTCAGCAGCGGCAGCCACGGCCACGACGAGGGCGAGCACATGCTTCCGATCCCCGACCTGCCCGCCGACCTGCCGCCGTCGGCCGGCTTCGAGGGCAACCCGACGTTCGACGTCCCGGCCGAGTCGGGTGGCGGCGAGTTCCGCGTCGCGACCATGACCGGCCCCGACGGCGACGTCGTCGCCGCGGCGATCCCGCTCGAGGACCTCTCCGACACCCTGGCCCGGCTGCGGGCGATCGAGCTCTTCGTCGGCCTTGCGACGCTCGCCGCGCTGGCGGCGCTGAGCTGGTGGGCGGTCCGCGTCGGCCTGCGGCCGCTCTCGCGGATCGAGGAGACGGCGGGGGAGATCGCGGCGGGCGACATGTCGCACCGGGTCGACGACGTCGACGAGCGGACCGAGGTCGGGCGGCTCGGGATCGCCTTCAACTCGATGCTGTCCCGGTTGGAACGTGCCTTCGCCGAGCAGCGCGCGAGCGAGGAACGGCTGCGGAGCTTCCTCGCCGACGCCTCGCACGAGCTGCGGACACCGCTGAGCTCGATCCGCGGCTACGCGGAGCTGTTCCGGCTCGGGGCGACCGCCGATCCGGGCGATCTCGAGCGGTCGATGCGGCGGATCGAGGAGGAGTCGACCCGGATGAGCGGCCTCGTCGACGACCTCCTCACCCTGGCACGGCTCGACGAGGTCCGCGAGCCCCGGCGGGAGCGGGTCGACCTCGCCGCGCTCGCCGCCGACGCCTGCGCCGACGCCACCGCCTCTGCGCCGGATCGGGAGATCGTCCTCGAAGCGGATCCGCCGGTGACGGTCGAGGGCGACCCCGACCAGCTCCGGCAGGTGGCCGCGAACCTGCTGTCGAACGCCTTGGCACACACCGCGGGCGGGCCGATCGAGGTCTCGGTCAGGACTAACGCCGGCCGCGCCGTCCTCGCCGTCCGCGACCACGGGCCGGGCCTGCCCGAGGGCAGCGAGCGCGCCGTCTTCGAGCGCTTCTGGCGGGCGGACGAAGCGCGCAGCCGGGAGACCGGAGGTGCCGGGCTCGGCCTCGCCGTCGTCGCCGCGGTGGCCGCCGCGCACGGGGGAGAGGTCCGCGCCGCCAACGCGCCCGGCGGCGGCGCCGTCTTCGAAGTGACGCTCTAGACCCGCCTGGCTTCGAGGAGCCTGCGCAGGAACCGCTGGGTGTTCGGATCCTGCGGGTCCTCGAGCACCTGCTCGGGCGGTCCGACCTCGACCAGCCGGCCCTCGTGGAGGAAGCCGACCGTGTCGGCCACCTCGCGCGCGAAGCTCATCTCGTGGGTCGCGATCAGCATCGTCACGCCCTCGTCCTTGAGGTCGCGGACGGCCCGCAGCACCTCACCGACGAGCTCGGGGTCGAGCGCGCTCGTCACCTCGTCGAGGAGCATCGCCCGCGGCCGCGCCGCGAACGCGCGGGCGATCGCCACGCGCTGCTGCTGGCCGCCGGAGAGATTGGAGCTGCTCTCCTTCTCGCGTCCCTCGAGCCCGAACCGGGCGAGCATCTTCAGCGCCGACTCCTCGGCCTCGGCGGCGCTCATCCCGGTTCCCTTGCGAAGCCCGAGGGTGACGTTGTCGAGGACGTTCAGATGCGGGAACAGGTTGTAGGCCTGGAACACGAAGCCGAGCTTGCGCCTGACCGCGACCGGGCTGACGGACGGATCGGTGATCACCTCGCCGTCGAGGAGGATGTCGCCGTCGTCGATGTCGACCAGCAGGTCGATGCACCGGAGCAACGTCGACTTGCCCGAGCCGGACGCGCCGATCAGCGCAACCGCCTGGTGCTCGGCGATCGCGAGGTCGATTCCCTTCAGCACCTCCCGGTCGCCGAACGCCTTGGTGATGCCCTGGATGTCGATGACGGGCGGGCTCATCGCACGCGCCCCCGGTCCCAGCGGTCCAGCATCCGCGCCAGCGGCACGGTCACCGCCAGATACAGCAGCGCCGCGCAGAGAAGCGGCGTGTAGTTGAAGTCGGTCGACGACTGGATCTGGGCGATCCGGAAGGCCTCGGCCGAGACTCCGATGATCGAGATCAGCGCCACGTCCTTCTGCAGCGAGATGAAGTCGTTCAGCAGCGGCGGGCCGACGTTGCGGATTGCCTGGGGAACGACGACGTGCCGCATGGTCTGCTGTTCGGTCAGCCCGACGGCGAGCGCCGCCTCGCGCTGCCCCGGGTGGACCGACCTGAGCCCGGCTCGGTAGACCTCGGACACGTATGCGCCGTAGGAGAGCGTCAGGGCCGTGCCGCCGAGGAAGATCTCGTTGGTGAGCAGGCCCTGCGGCGGGTCGAGCGCCGGGATGCCGAACCCGACGAGGTAGACGAGCAGCACCACGGGTATGCCGCGGAAGATGTCGGCGTAAAGGACGGCGAGGAGGCGCAGCGGGAAGAGCGCCGGCAGCGTCGTCGCCCGGACCAGCGCGACCACCAGGCCGAGCACGAGGACGACCAGCTCGACGACGATGAAGATCCGGATGTCGAGCCAGAACCCCTCGGCGACGTCGGGGAAGGACTCCTTGAAGACCGTCGCGTTGAAGAACGTGTCGCGGACGTCCGGCCAGCCGGGGCTGGTCACGATCAGCGCGATCAGGCCGCCGATGACGACGACGGTCGATACCGCTGCGACCGCCAGCCCGCGCCGGTCGCGGCGACGCTTCGCGGCCGCGCGCTCCGCTCGCCGATCGGGTCTGGGCCCGGTCGCCTCCACCAGCTCAGGTTTTCACAGCGCGGCTACTGAAGTTCCTTGACGCCGCCGGCGCTGTTGATCCACTCCTGCTGGATGTCGTCGAGCTCGCCCGAGCTCTGCAGCTCCTCGATCGCGGCAGACACGCAAGCGGTGAGCGACGAGTCCTTGGCCAGCAGTGCGCCCCACTCATCGCCACCGGGGGCCGGGAACTCGCCGACGATCGTCCCGTCGGGCACCTGGACCGCGGTCAGGTACAGGGCCGTCGGCGTGTCGACGACGACCGCGTCGACCTGGCCCTGCTTGAGGGCGCTGACGACGTCGTTGGAGGTGTCGAACACCTGCGGGTCGCTGTCGGGCTGGATCGACTCGTTGACTGCGTCGAGGCTGGTTGTGCCGATCTGGACGCCGAACGTCGCGCCCTTCAGCTCCTCGAGCGTGGTCGAGTCGGCGTAGTCGGAGTCCTTCAGGGTCACGACCGCCTGATCGGCCGTGTAGTACGGCGAGGAGAAGTCGACCGCCTCGGCCCGCTTCGGGGTGATCGAGATCTGGTTGATGTCGAAGTCGAAGTCCTTCGGACCGGGGGCGTAGGAGGAGTTGAACGGGACGACCGTCCACTCCACCTGGTCCTCGCTGAACCCGAGCTGATCGGCGATCGCGTAGGCGGTGGCGCTCTCGAAGCCCTTGCCGTTGGCCGGGTCGTTGTCCTCGAAGTAGGGCGGGTAGGCGGGCTTGTCGGTGCCGATCGTGAGCGTGTCCGCGGCGACCGTGTCGAGCGTGTCGGGCGTGCAGTCGTCGAGCGATGCGACGGTCGCGTCGCTCGACGACGAATCGGTCGAGTCGGAGCTCCCGCAGGCGGCGACGGCGAACGCGGCGCCGAGCATGCAGGTGAGCAGCAGGAACTTGAGGATGCGGGACTGGGACACGACGACCTCCGGGCGGGAACGTCCAGTTGAGAACGCGAACGCGGGGATCCTACGCGGATTAAGCACAATCCGCCGCTGCCGCAACGGCTCGGAGTGCACGGCGCACACAGCGCGGCTCCGATCTCCTGCGAGACTGCCGCGCGTGTCCGCGGTCCCGCACAGGAGCTTCGCCGGCGACACGTCCGTGACCCGGGTCCGCGACGGCGTCCACCGAGGCTCGATCGTGCCCGAGTGGTTCGGCCCGCCGGGGCCGAACGGCGGCTTCATCGCAGCGCTGATCCTGCGCGCGATCCGCGCCGAGGTGGGCGACCCGGAGCGGCTGCCGCGCTCGTTGACGCTGCACTACCTGTACCCGCCGTCCGCCGGCGACGCCGAGATCGAAGTGGTCGTCGAACGCTCGGGGAAGTCGGCGACGACCTGCTCGGCGCGGCTGATCGAGAACGGCAGGGTCGTGACGCTCGCGCTCTGCGTGCTGACGACCGAGTTCGAACCGGCCTGGAACCAGGATCCGGAGGCGCCGGAGGCACCGGCGGCCGCCGACGTCGAGGCGCTCGGCTCCGGGCCGGGGGCGCCGCCCATCTTCGAGCAGCTCGAAACGCGTCCGGTCTGGGGCGCCATGCCGTTCAGCGGCGGGTCGGAGGCCGTCACCGGCGGCTGGCTGCGCGCCCCCGCCGACGGCGAGATGACCCCGGAGCTGGTCGCCTTCTACACCGACGCGTGGTGGCCTGCCCCGTTCGGCGCGATGACGACGTTCGCCCCGGCGCCGACGCTCGAGCTGACGATCCACTTCCGGGCCAAGCCCGATCCCGCCGACACCCTGGCCCTGGTCCGGTTCCGGACCGAGGCGTCGATCGACGGCATGTTCGACGAGCAGGGCGAGGTCTGGGACCGTAACGGCCGGCTGCTCGCCCAGTCCCGTCAGCTCGCTCTCCTGCGCAAGCCGCGGGCCTGAACGACGAGTGGGAGCCGGGGACTTGCCCCGGCTCCCAACGTCGGTACGCCTTCCCTGGCTAACCCTTGACGGTGATGGCCGAGATGCCGACCACCAGACCGCCCTTGAGGTCGGTGATGCCGAACGTGTCGTTCAGCAGGCTCGCCGCGTCGTCGGAGAGCTCGACGGTCGTGCCCGCGAGCGTCGCGGTGCCGTCCGGGTTCGTCTTCAGCGGCTCGAGCGTCGAGCCGTCGAGGTCGAACAGGAGCGCGTCGGTGGCGGCTTCCTTGCCGTTGACCGAAACCGTGCCGGTCAGCTCGGAGGTGCCCGGGTCGATCACGAAGTCGGTGAGCTCGACCTCGGTCTTGCCGGCGGTCAGGCTCAGGCCGCTGCCCTCGTGGTCGATCACGCCCTGGACGTATGGCCGGACCGGCGAGGCGGGGTCGTAGTAGATGACGTTGCCGCCGGTGATCGGGAAGGAGGCGACGCCGTCCTTGCTGATCTCGGCATCGCCGACCGGGCCCGGCGTGACCTTCAGCTTCGTGAGGGCATCGACGAAGCCCGTGTCGAGGGCGACCGCGGTGTCGACGCCGGTCAGGTTGTCGATCTGCGCAACCGGCTTGACGTCCTCGGCCGACGTCTGGTCGCTGCTGCCGGTGCTGTCGTCGTCACCGCAAGCGGCGACTCCCACGGCCAGCGCTGCGGCCATCAGGAAGACGACGCCGACCCTGGCGATTGGTGACTTGAGGTTCATAATCTTGGTGCTCCTTGGTTGGTGGGGTGTTTCGTCCCGTCACCCACCACTTCGGAGCCGGTCGCCGATCGGATCAGCGGGAGGGCGCTCGGAGGTGTCGGATGCCACTGTTTGATGTGCCACCGATCTGTGCTACCGTCGCCGTTTCGGCAGCATTCGCCGCCGGAGACCATCCCCTGAAGCAATGAACCTCGCCGAGCAAGGAACAAGCGCGGGCCTCCGGGCACTCAACCGGATCGCCGGCTCGGAGCTGCTCGATCGGATCGGCCTCCGCGATCTGACCGAGCGCCTCGTCCACAGCGGGACCCGGAACGGCTTCCGTGCCGCCAACGTCGCCGGCCGCAGGTTCGCCGCCGCGCAGAAGCTCGCCTCCCCGGCCCGCCAGAAGCGCAGCTCCGGGTCCGGGCTCTTCGACCTCGAGCCGGACGAGGAGCAGAAGATGATGATCGAGGCCTTCGGCGGCTTCGCGGCGGAGCGCCTCCGCCCGGCCGCGCAGAAGGCGGACGCCGACTGCGCCGCGCCCGACGAGCTGCTCGCGCAGAGCGCCGAGCTCGGCATCGCCGTCCTCGGCGTCCCCGAGGAGCTCGGCGGCGCCGTCGAGCACCGCTCCGCCGTCACCTCCGCCCTGATCACCGAGGCGCTCGCCGCGGGCGACATGGGCCTGGCCTTCGCGGCCCTCGCGCCCGCCGCGGTCAGCACCGCCCTCGGCCTCTGGGGCGACGCCGGCCAGCAGTCCACCTACTTGCCCGCCTTCACCGGCGAGGACGTGCCGGCCGCGGCGCTCGCGGTCCACGAACCCGGTGCGCTCTTCGACCCCTTCGAGCTCGCGACCGTCGCTCGCCGCGACGGCGAGGACTGGGTCCTGGACGGCGCCAAGGCGCTGGTTCCCCGGGCCGAGGCGGCGGAGCTCCTGCTGGTGGCCGCGACGACCGAAGACGGTCCGTCGCTGTTCCTGGTCGAGCCTTTGGCCGCGGGCCTCGCGGTCCGGCCCGAGCCCGCCGTCGGCCTCCGCGCCGCCGGCACCGCCGGCCTTCGCCTCGAGGGCGTTCGCGTCCCGGCCGGGGCGCGGCTCGGCACCGCCGCCGACTACGCCGAGTGCATCCGGCTCGGGCGGATCGCCTGGGCCGCGATGGCCGTCGGCACCGCCCAGGGCGCACTCGACTTCCTGATCCCCTACGTCAACGAGCGCAAGGCGTTCGGCGAGCCGATCAGCCACCGCCAGGCGGTCGCCTTCAACATGTCCGACCTCGCGATCGAGATCGAGGGCATGCGGCTCGCCACCTACCGCGCGGCCGCTCTGGCCGATCGCGGCGAGGATTTCTCGCGCGCCGCCGCGGTCGCCCGCCGGCTCGCCACGACGAAGGGCATGAAGGTCGGCTCCGACGCCGTCGGCCTGCTCGGCGGCCACGGCTACGTCAAGGAGTACCCGGTCGAGCGCTGGTACCGGGATCTGCGCGCGGCCGGCGTGATCGAGGGCGGGCTCCTCGTATGAGCATCAACCTCGAGATCCCGAAGAAGATGGAGCCGCTGGTTCAGCAGGCCCACATGGTCGCGACCGAGGTGCTGCGCCCGATCTCGCGCAAGTACGACCTCGCCGAGCACGAGTACCCGAAGGAGCTCGACATGCTCGCGGCGATGATCGACGGCCTCGACGAGGGCGGCGCTTCGGGCGGCGCCGGCGCCGCGGGCGTCAGCCGCGCGACCGAGAACGGCGACGGCGGCAACCGCAACGGCTCCAACCTCGCCTCGGTCCTGGGGATCATGGAGATGTGCTGGGGCGACGTCGGGCTGCTGCTTTCGATGCCGCGGCAGGGCCTCGGCAACTCGGCGATCGCCGCGGTCGCAGACGACGAGCAGAAGGCGCGCTTCAAGGGCAAGTGGGCGGCGATGGCGATCACCGAGCCGGAGGCCGGGTCCGACTCGGCGGCGATCCGGACGACGGCCGTCGTGGACGGCGACGACTACGTCCTAAACGGCGAGAAGATCTACGTCACATCGGGCGAGCGCGCGGACCTCGTCGTCGTCTGGGCGAGCCTCGACCCCAAGCAGGGCCGCGCGGCGATCAAGTCGTTCGTCGTCGAGCGCTCGAACCCGGGCCTGAAGCTCGACCGGCTCGAGCACAAGCTCGGGATCAGGGCGTCGGACACGGCCGCGTTCATCCTCGACGACTGCAGGGTCCCGAAGGAGAACCTCCTCGGCAGCCCCGAGATCGACACGAAGAAGAGCTTCGCCGGCGCGATGCGGACCTTCGACAACACGCGCCCGCTGGTCGCGGCGATGGCCGTCGGCCTGACCCGGGCCTGCCTCGAGCGGACGACGGAGCTGCTCGCCGAGGCCGGCGTCGAGGTCGATCCCGACCGCCCCGCCGCGCGCCAGCCGGCCGCCGCCGCCGAGCTCCTCGACATGGAGGCCGACTACGAGGCCGCCCGGCTGCTGACGATGGAGGCGGCATGGATGGCCGACAACGGCAAGCCGAACTCGCTCCACGCCTCATACGCGAAGGCGAAGGCGGGCCGGACCTGCGTCGACGTCGCGCTGGGCTGCGTCGCGCTCTGTGGGGCGACCGGCCTCGGCGAGGACGAGCTGCTCGAGAAGTGGGCCCGCGACGCGAAGATCCTCGACATCTTCGAGGGCACCCAGCAGATCCAGCTCCTGATCATCGCCCGCCAGCTGCTCGGGCTGACGTCGGCCGAGCTGAAGTAGCGGCACGGTGGCGGGGAACGAAACGGCATACGTACTCGGCTCGAACCGGATCCCGTTCGCGCGCTCGAACGGCCCCTACGCGAAAGCCTCCAACCAGGACATGCTCACCGCCGCGCTCGACGGCCTGATCGACCGCACCGCCATCGCCGGCGAGCGGCTCGGGGAGATCGCGGGCGGCGCCGTCCTCAAGCACAGCCGCGACTTCAACCTCACGAGGGAGTCCCTCCTCGGCACCCGGATCTCCCCCGAAACGCCGGCCTACGACGTCGGGCAGGCGTGCGGGACCGGGCTGGAGACGGCGATCCTCGTCGCCAACAAGATCGCCCTCGGCCAGGTCGCAAGCGGCATCGCCTGCGGCGTCGACACCACCTCGGACGCTCCGATCGCGCTCAACGACGACCTCCGCGAGATCCTGCTGGAGGCGAACTCCGCGCGGTCGACCGTGGACCGCGTCAAGGCGCTGGCCCGCATCCGCCCCGGCCAGCTCGTCCCCGAGATCCCCCGCAACTCCGAGCCCCGGACCGGGCTCTCGATGGGTGAGCACACGGCGATAATGGCCCGCGAGTGGGGCATCACCAGGCTCGCCCAGGACGAGCTCGCCGCCGCCAGCCATCAACACCTCGGCGCCGCCTACGACGCCGGGTTCGAGGACGACCTCGTCACGCCCTACCTCGGGCTCGAGCGCGATCAGAACCTCCGGCCCGACTCGACGGTCGAGTCGCTCGCGAAGCTGAAGCCGGCCTTCGGCGGCGAGGACGGGACGATGACCGCCGGCAACTCGACGCCGCTCAGCGACGGCGCCTCGGCGGTCCTGCTCGGGACGTCCGGCTGGGCCGAGCAGCGCGGCCTCGAGCCGCTGGCCCGATTCGTCGACGCCGAGACCGCCGCGGTCGACCACGTCACCGCCCGCGAGGGACTGCTGATGGCGCCCGCCTACGCGGTCCCGCGCCTGCTCGCGCGCCGCGGCCTCGGCCTGCAGGACTTCGACCTCTACGAGATCCACGAGGCGTTCGCCGCGCAGGTCCTCTGCACGCTCGCCGCTTGGGAGGACCCGGTGTTCTGCCGCGAGCGCCTCGGCCTCGACGAGCCGCTCGGCGCGATCGACCGCGACAAGCTCAACGTCCGCGGCGGCTCGCTGGCGGCCGGGCATCCGTTCGCCGCGACCGGAGGCCGGATCGTCGGCAACCTCGCGAAGATGCTTCACGAGCGCGGCGGCGGCCGCGGCCTGATCTCGATCTGCGCCGCCGGCGGGCAGGGCGTGGTCGCGATCCTCGAGGCCTGAGCCGTGGCCGACGCCTACTCCCAGATCGTCAACAACCCGGTCGGCGGCTTCCTCGCCAAGAGCCTCGGCCTGCCGCAGCCGGTCGAGCTCGACCGCTGGGAGCAGGGCGCCCCGCTGATCGCCGGCCGCGTCCTCGTCGGCTCGGCAGCGGGCGGACGCTGCGGCGACGCCGTCGCCTCGGTCCTCGCGGACGCGGGCGCGAAGGTCGACAGCCGCCTCCACGACGAGGTCCGTGCCGCGCTCGGCGGGGCCGCGGTCGACGCCGGCATCTGGAACGACGAGGCGCCCGGGTCGCAGCGCTGGAAGGCGCTCGTCTTCGACGCGACCGGGATCGCGAGCAGCTCCGAGCTGCGCGAGCTCTGGCGCTTCTTCCATCCGACGATCCGCCGGCTCGAGCCGAGCGGGCGCCTGATCGTCCTCGGCGGCGAACCGGGCGATCCCGCGGATCCCGCCGCGGCCACCGCCCAGCGTGCGCTCGAGGGCTTCGTCCGCGCCGCCGGCAAGGAGCTTCGCTATGGCGGCACCGCCCAGCTGATCCGGGTCGGCGCCGGCTCGGAGGGCCGGCTCGGCTCCAGTCTCCGCTTCTTCCTCTCGCCGCGATCGGCCTACGTCTCCGGCCAGACCGCGCGGGTCGGCGCCGGGCGCGACGTGCCCGAGGTCGACCGCGAGCACCCGCTGCGCGGCAAGGTCGCGCTCGTCACCGGCGCCTCGCGCGGGATCGGCGAGGCGATCGCGGGCGTCCTCGCCCGCGACGGCGCCCACGTCGTCGGCCTCGACGTGCCGGCCCTGAAGGACGACCTCGAGCGGGTCGTCGGGGCATTTGGGGGCTCGGCGATCGTCGCCGACATCACCGCCGCCGACGCCCCCGCCGCGATCTGCGACGCCCTCGCGGCCGAACACGGCGGCGTCGACGTCGTCGTCCACAACGCCGGCGTCACGCGCGACAAGACCCTCGGCGGGATGGACGCCGACCGTTGGGAGCTGACGATCGCCATCAACCTGACGGCGGAGGAGCGGATCAACGCCGAGCTCCTCTCCCGCGACGGCCTGCTGAGGCCGGACGGGAGAATCGTCTGCGTCTCGTCGATGAGCGGCATCGCCGGCAACGCCGGTCAGACCAACTACTCGACTTCGAAGGCGGGAGTGATCGGCATGGTCGAGGCGATGGCCCCGGTCCTCGCCGAGCGGTCGGGAACGATCAACGCGGTCGCTCCCGGTTTCATCGAGACGCAGATGACCGCGGCGATGCCGATCGGCCCGCGCGAGGCCGGGCGGCGGATGAACTCGCTCTCGCAGGGCGGGCTGCCGGTCGACGTCGCCGAGACGATCGCCTGGCTCGCCGCGCCCGACTCGACCGGGCTCAACGGCAACGTGATCCGGGTCTGCGGCCAGAGCCTGATCGGGGCCTGAGCGTGGCCGGGGACGTGCGGATGCTCGACGGCATGCCGTCGCCCTTGCCGCTCTACGGCCGCGCCGGGTTCGGCGCCGTCCCCGGCGCCGGGCTGCTCGGGCGCCTGCCGCTGTTCCCGGGAGGCGCTCGCAGCGACGTGCTGCCCGCGGAGGGGCTCGGCGTCGCCGGCGTCGCGACCGAACCGGACGCGCTCGCCGCCTACTGCCGCGCCTGTGCGCTGACGCTGCGCAACGAGCTGCCGGCCACCTGGCCCCACGTCCTCTCCTTCCCGCTGCAGATGGTGCTGATGAGCACGGGCTCGTTTCCGTTCCCGTTGCTCGGGCTCGTTCACCTCGACGACGAGATCGTCCAGCACCGGCCGATCGGGATCGGCGAGCCGCTCGACGTCGAGGTTCGCGCCGCCGACCTGCGCCCCCACCCGAAGGGGACGGCTTTCTCGCTGCTTGTCACCGCGCGCTCCGGCGGAGCGGTCGTATGGGAGGAGCGCGGCACGATCCTCCACCGCGGCGGTGGCGATCCCGCCGCGCCGCGCGACGACGGTCCCGAGGCTCCGGACGCCGGAACGCCGGCATCCTCGGAGTGGCGGCTGCCCGGCGACCTCGGCCGCCGCTACGCGGCCGTCTCCGGCGATCGCAACCCGATCCACCTCCACCAGCTCACCGCTCGCGCCTTCGGATTCCCGCGGCCGATCGCCCATGGGATGTGGACGATGGCCCGCTGCCTCGCCCAGCTCGAGGGTCGGCTTCCGGGCGCATTCACCGTGAGCGTCTCGTTCCGCCGGCCGGTGCCGCTGCCGGGACGGGTCCGGTTCGCGGCCGAGGAGCGCGGCGCGGGCACGGCGTTCGCCGTGCGCGGCGCGGCGGGGGAGGAGCCGCCGCTCCACCTCGCCGGCGAGATCGCGCCGGCCGGCTCAGTTCTCCTCCTGCGAGCCCTCGGTTAGCCCGCTCACAGATCACTCACGATCCCGCCCGGGATGGCAGAGACCCTGCAAAACGGCCCAGCGAGCGGCATCGCGACGGACGCAAGATCCGTTGCAGGACTGTTAGCGAGCGCTTGCAAACGGCCGGCGACCTCTAGCCTGCCGCGTCGCGAGTGGGGTTCCGACCCCCTCGCCCCGATTGATGCGACCGAACCTCTTCGACAACAGGGCAGGGACCCCTTCCGCCCGTCTGCTCGTAGCCGCCGCGCTTCTCCTAATCGCCGTCTGCACGGCGGTCGTGATGCTGCGCCCGGCGCCCGCCGATGCGACGATCGCCGAGAAGCAGGCGGCCCTCGCCGACGTCCGCGACCAGCAGACTTCGATCGCCCAGGAGCTCGACGAGAGCAACCAGCAGATCAACGCGTTGATCGGTCAGGTCTCCGAGGCCCGCCAGGCGGAGGAGGCGGCCGCGGCCGAGCTCCAGGCCAAGGAGGAGGAGCTCGCCGTCGCCGAGGACGAGCTCGACGCCGGCCGCGAGCACCTCGCCCGGGTCCGCAAGAACCTGAAGGTCGCCGTCGACGAGCTCGAGAAGATCCTCGTCGGCGTCTACAAGTCGGACGACCCGGACATGATCAAGCTTCTGATCGAGTCCTCGAGCTGGGAGGACGCGTCGGTCGACGCCAGCTACCTCGACCGCGTCCACCAGTACCAGGAGGACACGGTCACCAGGGTCAAGGACCTGCGCGACGAGGTCGAGACGACCGTCGAGCACCTCGCCGACACGAAGGAGCGGATCGCCGCCGCCCGCGACGATCTCGCCGCCCGGCACGATGAGCTCGCCGACCAGCGCGCCGCGCTCGAGGCGCAGGAGCAGCAGCTCTACGCCGCCCGCGCCGCGCGCCGCGAGACGCTGCAGCAGCTGACCGCCCGCGAGGGCGACCTCGAGTCCGGCATCGCCGGCGCCGAGCGTCGCCAGGCGGCCGCGGCGGCCGAGGCCGCCGACACGACCGTCGCCGCTCCGGCGCCGAGCGTCCCCGCCCCGAACGGCAGCACCGCGATCCTCAACGCCGACGGCAGCGCGACCGCGCCCGCCGACGCCCCTCAGCAGGTCAAGGACGTGATCGCCGCCGCGAACGCGATCCGCGACAAGCCCTACGTCTGGGGCGGCGGCCACGGCAGCTTCGAGGCGTCAGGCTACGACTGCTCCGGCGCGGTCAGCTACGCCCTCCACGGCGGCGGCTTCCTCGACACGCCACTCGACTCGACCGGCTTCATGAGCTGGGGCGAGCCCGGCGTCGGCAACTGGATCACGGTCTACGCCAACTCCGGCCACGCCTACGCGGTCATCGCCGGGCTGCGCTGGGACACGTCGGACTCCGGCGGCGACGGCCCGAGCTGGGCCGACTACTCGAGCTCCTGGGAGCAGTCCCAGAGCTTCACCGCCACTCACCCCGCCGGCTTCTAGACCGCCACGGACGGGCACGGTAGGCTCGCTTCCATGAGCGAGCTGATCCACACCTGCTACCGGATCCTCGACCCGGAGGCCTCCGTCGGCTTCTACGAGAAGCTCGGCTTCGAAGTCCTCCACCGGATGCCGATCGGGGACGACGCGACGAACATCTTCATGGGCCTGCCCGGCGACGGCGCCCGGCTCGAGCTGACGCACAATCACGACGTCACCGAGCCCTACGAGATCGGGACCGGCTACGGCCACATCGCGATCACCGTCGCGGACATGGACGGGACCCTGTCCCGCCTCGCCGAGCTCGGCATCGAGCCCGAGCGGCCGCCCTACACGGTCCGCGAGGGTGGCTCCCGCCTCTGCTTCGTGCGCGATCCCGACGACTACCGGATCGAGCTGATCGAACTCAACCCGGCCGATTCCAGGGCAACCGCCGGAGACTGAGCGCGTCTCCTCGGATATCCAGTAGGTTCCGTTTCCGTCAGTTCGTTGACACGGCGAAGTTCGCGGAGGTCGTGCCGGTCGCGACTTCGGTCGCCCGGGTAGGCGTCGGCGTAGGCAAGAAGGGGGAGATCGAATGACGAGAACGAGAATCCTGGCGGCGGTGGGCGCACTCGGCGCCGTCGCGCTGGTCTGGGCCGCGGTCGCCCTCGCGTCCGACGTCAACTGCGCCGGCGGCGGCAAGCAGTGCAACGGCACCCCGTTCGACGATCAGATCACGGGATCTTCGAAGGCGGACGGCATCAACGCCAAGGGCGGCAACGACTCGAGCTACGCGAAGAGGGGGAACGACGTGGTCGAGGGCGGCGCCGGCAACGACTACGTCGAGGGCGGCCCCGGCGACGACAAGATCTCCGGAGGCGACGACGACGATCAGTACCTGATCGGAGGCCTCTTCGGCGGGCCCGGCGACGACACGATCCAGGGCGGCGACGGGTCGGACGACATCTACGGCGAGAAGGGCAAGGACGTGCTCCTCGGCGGACCCGGCGACGATCAGCTCGATGCCTCCGGCTTCGGCGACAACGAGAAGGACCGGCTCAGTTGCGGGCCCGGCTTCGACACGGTGTTCGTCACCCCCAAGGACAAGGCCGGCTCCGACTGCGAGGACGTGATCTTCGACTGAGCGGCCGCTCATGCGGCATGTGTGACGAGGTCGCACTGGCTGCTCAGCCAGTGCGGCTACCCTGAGCCCATGGGAGCGGGGTTGAATCTGCCGGAGGGCCCCCGGGCGCCGCGCGCCTGGCAGTCGCTCGGCTGGCAGAAGCGCCCGATCCCCTATCTCGAGCGCTGCCGTTCGAAGTACGGCAAGGCGTTCACGCTGCGGCTGCTCGGGATCGACCCCTTCGTGATGATGTCCCGGCCCGAGGACGTCAAGGCGATCTTCACCGCGCCGCCGGAGGTCCTCCACCCGGGCGAGGGCGCCGCGATCCTGCTGCCCGTCGTCGGGCCGAACTCGATCCTGCTCCTCGACGAGGAGCGGCACATGACCCAGCGCAAGCTGATGCTGCCCGCCTTCCACGGCGAGAAGATGGAGGCGTTGCGCGGCCTCGTCACCGAGGTCGCGAGCTCCGAGGTCGAGAGCTGGACGACCGGCTCGCCGGTTCCGCTCCACCCCTACATGCAGGGGCTGACGATGGAGGTGATCCTCCGCGCGGTCTTCGGCCTCGAGCAGGGCGAGCGCCTCGAGCGGCTCCGCTACCTGCTCGGTCGCATGCTCAGGTTCGGGATGAGCCCGATCGCCCTGATCCCGCAGGCCTACCGCCTCGGTCGCCTCCACCCGGACCTGGCCGACTTCAACGAGGTCAGGGCCGAGACCGACGCCGAGATTCAGGCCCTCGTCGACGAGCGCCGCGCCGGCGGCGAGGATCGCGACGACGTCCTCTCGATGCTGCTGCAGGCCCACCACGAGGACGGCTCGCCGATGTCGGACGAGGAGCTGCGCGACGAGCTGATGACGCTGCTCGTCGCCGGCCACGAGACGACGGCGACCGAGCTCTCCTGGGCCTTCGAGCGGCTCGTCCGCAATCCGGATGCCCTCTCCCGCCTCGTCGCCGACGTCGATGCCGGTGGCGAGGAGTACGTGACGGCGACGATCCGCGAGACCCTGCGCCGCCGTCCCGTACTGACGATCGCCGGCCCGCGCCGGGTGATGTCCGAGATCGAGATCGGCGGTCGCACCTACGGCCCCGGCTGCCACGTCGTGGCGAACATCTACCTCGTCCACCACGACCCCGAGATCTATCCCGATCCCTACTCGTTCCGGCCCGAGCGCTTCCTCGAGAACGAGCCCGGCACCTACACCTGGATCCCGTTCGGCGGTGGCCGCCGCCGCTGCCTCGGCGCCAGCTTCGCCACGCTCGAGATGGACATCGTCCTCCGCGCCGTGCTCTCGCGGATGGAGGTCCGTGCCGGCAACGACGGGATCCTCGAGGCGCACCGCCGCCGCAGCATCACGGTCGTCCCGGGCGACGGCGCCCAGGCGGTCCTGACGGCGAGGGCCGAGAGGCCTGCGCCGACGCCCGCCTAGCGGCGGAGGCGCTCGACCAGGGCGCCCATCGAGCCGATCAGCTTCAGCCGCTCGGCCGTCCCGATCTCGCTGGACCCGCCTCGCTCGGTCGAAGCGATCCGGGCGACGTTGACGAGCGTGCGCTCGGCGCCGCGCCAATCCCGCCAGCGCTCGAAGTCGGCTGAGCGGATCAGCCGCTCCGTCAGCTCCAGCGCGTCGAAGTCGGCGCCGGCGGCGAGCACCTGCTCGCGGAGCCAGACCCAGTACTCGCGGAGGGCGATGCAGTCGGCGACGCCGCCGACCGGCCCGTGGCCGCCGACGACCGCGGCCGGCCCGAGCGCCTCGATCCGCTCGAGCGCGGCGATCCAGTTGCCGACGGGGCCGGCCCACATGATCGGCATGACGTCGTTGAAGAGGATGTCCCCGGCGAAGACGACCCGGGCGTCGGGAACCCAGGCGATCGCGTCGCCGGTGGTGTGGGCGGGGCCGACGAAGGTGAGCTCCACCCGGCGGCCGCCGATCTCGAGCGCCTTCGCGTCCGTGAACGAGTGCTCCGGGACGCGCTGCTCGATTCCGCCGAACTCGTAGGCGCCGAGCATCGACATGAAGCCGCCGAGCCCGCGCAGCCGGTCGGCGGCCGGGAGCATGGGGATCCGGCCGACGACGCCGGCGAGCGTGCCGACCGGCCCGAGCCGGGTCAGCATCGAGGGCGGCTCGGCCTTCATCTGCTCGATGGCGGGAGCCGTGGCGATGATCTCGACGCCGGCCCCCAGCAGGCCGTTGCCATACCAGTGGTCGCCGTCGCCGTGAGTGTTGAAGAGGTTCGTGAGCGGCGCCCCCGCCTGCTCGCAGACGGGCACGACCGCCTCGAGCATCTCCGCGGTGAGCCGCTCGTCCCAGAGCGTGTCGATCAGCAGCGCCGCCCCGTCGCCGACGACGAGGCCGGCGTTCGACTCGCCGAGCCCGCCGTTGGGCTGCAGCCAGGCCCAGGTGCCCGCCGCCAGCTCGGTCAGCCCACCGTCGAAAAGGGGCACGTCGCCCAGCGGCGTCCTCACTCCGGTCGTCGTGGCCATGCTCCGACTCCTCGCTCCCGTCGTTGCGCCCGCCGGCTGCGGGGCGCGGTCAAGCTATCAGCGCCTGTAGGTTGCGCCACCGTCATGTCTGAACGGGAGGACAGCGAGTGGCGAACGCGCTGGGCGAAGTCGATCGCCGCGCGGGCGCTGCCCGAGGTCGAGCGCCTCGTCGCCGTCTCGACGCCGTCGGGCGACGCGCGCGCGGCCGAGGAGATCGTCGGGCTGGTGACGACGCTCCTGCCGTCCGCAGCCCGCACCGAGCGGATCCCCTGCTCATCGCCGGCCCACGCCCCCGACCTCGTCGCCCGGATCGCCGGCGAGGGCGAGCGGCGCCTGCTGCTCGTCGGCCACCTCGACACGGTCGTCGCCCATGACGCCCACCGGCCGACCACCCGCGACGGCGACAGCCTGATCGGATCGGGCACGATCGACATGAAGGGTGGCGTCGCGCTCTCGCTCGGCGTCCTCCGCGCGCTCGCCGAGCACTCCGAGCGCTACGCCGAGGTCGCGCTGCTGCTCGTCAACGACGAGGAGTTCCGGACCGAGCCCTTTGCCCACGGGCCGCGTTTCTCCGGCTTCGACGCCTGCCTCTGCTTCGAGGGCGGCGAGCGCACGCCGGATGGGGAGGAGGCCGTCGTCGTCCGCCGGAAGGCCGCGGCCGCGGTGAGGGTCGAGGCGACCGGCGTCGCCGCCCATGCCGGCGCCCAGCCGGACGCCGGCCGCAACGCGCTGCTCGCACTCGCCGCGATCGCGACCTCGCTGGCCGCCCGCCACGACCCCAAGGGCGCCGGGGCCCTGAGCGTCGTGCCGACGATGATCAGCGCCGGCGAGGGGATCAACGTCGTGCCCGGGGGCGGCGAGCTGTCGGTCGACATGCGGGCCGAAGACGAGGCCAGCTTCGAGCCCGTGATCGGCTCGATTCCGGCGCAGCTCGATGGCGTCGGCCTCGAGGTCGAGCGCCTTCGCCTGTGGCCTGGGATGGACATGGCCGACGCCGCGTCCGGTCCGCTCGAGCGAGCCTCGGCCCTGCTCGGGCGACGGATAGTCGGGACCTCGCGGGGAGGGGCGAGCGACGCCAGCAACCTCGCGCCGCACCTGCCGCTCGCGATCGACGGGCTCGGGCCGCTCGGCGGCGCCGCGCATTCGCCCGCCGAGCACCTGCTCGTCGACTCGCTGGAGGACCGCGCCGCCGTGGCCCTCGCGCTCGCGGTGGCGGTCCTCGGTCCCTGACCGCGCCGTGGGCGCGGTTGCGGGATGATGGGCGGAGGAGTTTCCAACCGGAGAGGAGCCCGATCGTGGCGCGCAAGCAGGTCAAGTCGGTAGCGGGGAAGGTCGTAGCGATCACGGGGGGTGCCCGCGGGATCGGCAGGTGTACCGCCCAGGCGCTGATCCGCCGTGGAGCCCGGGTCGCGATCGGCGACATCCATCTCGATCTCGCCGAGCAGACGGCCGCCGAGCTCGGTGGCAACTGCGTCGCCTTCCAGCTCGACGTCACCGATCGCGAGTCCTTCAGCCGTTTCCTCGACGACGCGGCGAACGAGCTCGGGCCGATCGACGTCCTCATCAACAACGCCGGGATCATGCCCGTCGGCCCGTTCGTCGAGGAGACCGACGAGACCGCGAAGACGATGATCGACATCAACCTCCACGGGGTCATCTTCGGGACCAAGCTCGCGCTCGAGCGGATGCTCCCCCGCGGCAGCGGCCACATCGTCAACATCGCCAGCCAGGCCGGCAAGGCCGGGCTGCCGGGCGGTGCCACGTACTGCGCGACGAAGCACGCGGTCGTCGGGCTGAGCGAAGCGGTGCGCCTCGAGAACATCGACAAGGGCATCGAGGTCTCGTGCGTGATGCCGGCCGTCGTCAACACCGAGCTGGGCAGCGGCCTGACCGACACGCGCGGCGTCAAGAAGCTCGAGCCGGAGGAGGTCGCCGAGGCGATCGTCGAGGCGATCGAGACGAACCGCTTCGACGTCTGGGTGCCGAAGTCGTCGGCGGGCATCTCGGTGATCCTCACCCTCGTGCCGCGCAGCGGCCGCGAGGCGATCGCCCGGTTCATGAAGGCCGACAAGGTCCTCGCCGACGTCGACGAGCAGCAGCGCGCCGCCTACGAGGACCGGGCCGCCAAGAGCACCACCGAGGCGGCCGCCGGCGATCAGACCGCGACCAAGGGCTGAGGCCCGCCGCCGGATCGGAGGCGGAACCGAGTTGATACCGAGCCTGCCGCCCGGGATGGCGGCGCTGAACAGGCTGCCGACGATCCCGCGCCTACCGGTCGGGCCCGACCCGCTGCGCCGGGTCCGGGTCCCGCGCGACCTCGACCCGGTGACGACCATCGGCGAGGAGGCCGACCCCGAGGCCGGCGGCGTCGAGCGGCGCAACGTCGAGGCGATCTGGCGGGCGACGACCGACTGGTACCGCAGCGGCGTCCATCCAGCCCTGCAGGTCTGCGTCCGCCGAAACGGCGAGGTGATCCTCGACCGCGCGATCGGCCACGCGCGCGGTAACGGGCCCAGCGACCCCGGCGACGCGGAGAAGGTCCTCGCGACGACGGATACCCCGTTCTGCGTCTACTCGACCTCGAAGGCGATCACCGCGTTCGTCGTCCACAAGCTCTGCGAGCGCGGGCTGCTCCACCTCGAGGACCCGATCGCCGAGCACATCCCCGGCTACGAGCGCCACGGCAAGCGCAGCATCACCGTCGGCCACGTCCTCGCCCACAAGGCGGGCGTCCCGAACCTCCCCCGGGAGGCGCTCGACCTCGACTACATCGACGACCGCGAGTACCTCTGCGAGGTCCTCTGCGACGCGAAGCCGGCGATGCTCCCGGGAACCCAGCTCGCCTACCACGCGGTCTCGGGCGGCTTCATCCTCGGCGAGGTCGTCTACCGGGTGACCGGAAAGGACATCCGGACCGTGCTGGCCGAGGAGTTCCTCGACCCGCTCGGATTCCGGTGGACGAACTACGGCGTCGCCGCCGCCGACTTCGACGAGGTCGCGGTCAACTACATCACCGGCCCGAGGACGGCGCCGCCGCTGTCGACCCTGCTCAGCCGGGCCCTCGGGACCGGCCTCGACGATCTCGTCGAGACGACCAACGACCCGCGCTACCTGGCCGGCATCGTCCCGGCGGCGAACACGGTGACGACGGCCAACGAGCTCTCCCGGTTCTTCGAGATCATGCGCCGCGGCGGCGAGCTCGACGGCGTCCGCGTGATCGAGACCGACACGATCCGGCGGGCCCTCATCGAGCGATCGCACCTCGAGGTCGACCTCTCGCTCGGCTTCCCGACCCGCTTCTCCTACGGGCTCATGCTCGGCGCCCGGATCCTCAGCCTCTACGGACTCGACACCCAGCACGCCTTCGGCCACCTCGGGTTCACGAACATGCTCGCCTGGGCCGACCCCGAGCGGGCGATCTCGGTCGCCGTCCTCAACAACGGCAAGCCGGTCCTCTACCCGGAGGTCCACCGCTTCCTGGGAACGATGCAGCGGATCACGAGCGAGATGCCAAAGGTGCCGGCGGAGGAGCGGTACCTCTGAGGAGTGGGGTCGATCCGGCTGGCGCCGGGGGTTCGCCGCCGGGTGAGCGGGTGATTGGGCAATGAGGGGAATGTGGGCGGGCGGCATGCGGCCGGGCCGCGATCGATGTGGGTGGCAGATAAGGGACCTGTGAGGTCGGTTTGCTGCCACCGGGCGGCGGAACCGCCGTTGATCGACCCCTTCCCCAGCTGAATTCGTCGCCCTCCCGAGGACGGGCGCCGTTCACCCAGCCGACCCCGACCACCTGCCGGACGGCCCGGCTCTAAGGCCGCATCTCGTACTGACCCGCCAGGCCGCGGACGGTCGTGAAGACCGAGTCGAAGCGCTCGCCGTCGACGACCGGCCGGGTGATCGCCGCGCGCGCCCAATCGGCCTGCGCCGGAGTGGCCGAGGTCTTGCCGTGGAGCTCGACCGCGTAGGCGGAGAAGTCGCGGACGAGGACGTCGAAGATCTGATCGAGCGTGTCGGCCGGCAGCTCGACGAACCTCGCCTGCTCGAGGATCAGCTGCGCGTAGGGGATCAGCGTGAACAGCTCGCCGAGCGTGAGCAGGTAGTCGAGGTCCTTCTGCTGCTCGGCGTCGGGGGCGGCGTCGACCAGCAACTGCTTGAACGACTCCGCGAGCTCGGCGAAGCGGGCCACGTTGGGGACGCCGGCGAACGGCTCGAACGCGGCGCGCCAGTCGCTGAAGCGGATCCGCGAGAGCCCGCGCGCCGGGCCCTGGCGGAACAGGAACTCGTCGTCGCCGGCGGCGAGGGCGCGCTCGGGGGGAGCGAGGTCCGGGTCCGGGTCGAACAGGAAGGACGGCATGAACTTGAGGACGAGCGCCATGTTCACGTGGACCGTGCCCTCGAGCTTCGGCAGGCCGCGGATGTCCTTGGCGGCCATCTCGAAGAACATGTCGCGCTCGAAGCCCTTGGCGGCCATCACGTCCCAGAGCTCGTCGATCACCCGCTCGCCCTCGGTCGTCACCTTCATCTTCGTCAGCGGGTTGAACAGCAGGTAGCGGCGATCGTCGGGTGAGGCGGTCCGCATGTAGTCGATCGCCCGGTTCGCGAACAGCTTCATCGCGACGAGCCGGGCGTAGCTGTCGGCGAACGCCTGTCGGACGTGCGGGAAGTCGGTGACCCGGATGCCATAGAGGATCCGCGAGTCGGCGTGGGTGATCGCCTCGTGGAGTGCGTGCTCACAGATCCCGATCGAGGCGAAGCCGAGGTTGAACTTGCCGATGTTGACCGTGTTCAGCGCCGCGTCGAACGCGCCGGGGCCGGTGTGCAGGACATCGGCCGGCTCGACCGGGTAGTCGCGCAGGTCGAACTGGCTGACGTAGTTCTGGGAGTTGACGACGTTGCGGACCAGCTCGTAGTTCGGGTGCCGGGAGTCGGCGGCGAAGAACGCGTATCCGTCGGCCCCCTCGATCCCGTCGATCCGGCCGAACACGGAGACCATCGCCGCCTCGTTGCCGTTGCCGATGTAGTACTTGCCGCCGCTCGCGCTCCAGCCGTCGCCCGACTCGTTCGGCGTCAGGACCATGTCGGTCGAGTAGATGTCGGCGCCGTGGGCGCGCTCGGAGAGGCCGAAGGCGAAGATCTCCCCGCCCTGGAGCAGCCGCGCCGCCCGCGCCCGCGCCGCCTCGTTCGCGGACATGAAGATCGGCCCGAGCCCGAGGATCGTGACCTGCCACGTGTACCAGTAGGCCAGCCCGTAGAAGGCCGAGACCTCGTTGAACGCGCAGATCCGCTGCGTGTCCCAGCGCCGCTCGGGGTCGCCGCCGCCGTCGCGGGCCGGCGTCAGGAAGCGGGAGAAGATCCCCTCCTGCGCCTGGAATGCGAGGTAGTCGGCGTACCAATCGTGGTTGCGGTCGGCGTCCTTGAGCGCCACCTTGCCGCGCTCCTCGAACCAGGCGATCGTCGCTTCGATCGCCTCGCGGTCGCGCGGCTCGAGGTGGTCGAACCCGGGGGCGTTGGGGTCGAGGATCATCGGTCGTCCTTCTCCTTGATCAGCTTCGCGGCCACGTCGGGCACGTAGGCGTAGAGGTCCTCGGGCGGGCGCTGATAGCCG
>JADFCZ010000204.1 GCA_018263295.1 Conexibacter sp. | reverse complement strand
ACCTCGTGCAGCGCCGCCTCGGCCGCCTCGCGCTCCTCGTCGCTGCGGGCGATGTGCCGGATCTCCTCGAGCTGGAGGCGAAGCCCGGTGAGCGGCGTCCGCAGCTCGTGGGAGGCGTCGGCGACGAACTCGCGCTGGCTGCCGAGCATCCGCCCGACCCGGCCGGTCATCTCGTTGAAGCTCTGCGCCAGCCGCCGTTGCTCCGCGGTCCCCTCGACGGGCGCCCGCACGTCGAGGTCGCCGGCGGCCACCTCGTCGGCGGCGACCGCGAGCCGGCCGATCGGCTGGGCGATCCGGCGAGCGATCAGCGCGCCCGCGACGATGCCGAGCGCGAGGACGGCGAGCCCGAGCAGGACGATGCCGACCACCGAGCGCTGGACGGCGTCGTTGACGGCCTCGACGCTCTGGGTCACGCGGACCGCGCCGACGATCTGCCCCCGCTCGAGGATCGGCACCGCCGTCGCGAGGATGTCGGTGTCGAGCGTGTCGCTGCGGCGAGTCTCCTGGTAGGTGCTGCCCGCGAGTGCCGTCGCGACCTCGGGCCGGGTCGAGAAGTCGGTGCCGAGCTCGCCCGGGCCGGCGCTGTCGGCGAGCAGTGTCCCGCCGGAGTCGACGACGACTACCCGGCCGCGGACCGACTCGGCCGACGTGTCGACGAGGCGATCGAGCGTGGCCCGGTCGCTCCGCCCCAGCAACTCGGGCGCACTCGCCGCGAGCAGGTCGGCCTGGCTCGTCGCCTGGCTCCGGACCTCGGCGTCGACGCGGTCGCGAAGGCTGATCGCGAGCGGCACCCCGAAGGCGACGACCGCCAGCAGCAGCACGTAGGCGACCGCCAGCAGCAGCGTCCGGCGGGTCGTCATGACTCCGCGAACCGGAATCCGACGCCGCGCACGGTCTCGATATGGCGCGGGGCGGCGGGGTCGTCGCCGAGCTTGCGCCGAAGCGCGCCGACGTGGACGTCGAGCGTCTTCGTCGAGCCGAACCAGTTGACGTCCCAGACCCGCGCCATCAGGTCCTCGCGGGTGACGACCCGGCCGGCATTGCGGGCGAGCTCGGCGAGCAGGTCGAACTCCTTGCGGGTCAGCTCGATCGGCTCGCCGGCGAGCGCGGCGGTGCGCGCGGCGACGTCGATCTCGAGGTCGCCGACGGTGAACGCGGGCTCGAAGCGGCCGGCGTCGGCGCCGGCGGCACGCGTGCGGCGGAGGACGGCGCGGATGCGGGAGACGACCTCGGCGCCGCTGAACGGCTTGACGACGTAGTCGTCGGCGCCCATCTCGAGCCCGACGACGCGGTCGAGCTCGCTGCCGCGCGCGGTCAGCATCACGATCGGGACGTCGGAGTCGCGGCGGAGGGCGCGGCAGACGTCGCGGCCGTCGCCGTCGGGGAGGGTGAGGTCGAGGAGGACGAGGTCCGGCTCAATCCGCTCCGCGAGCTCCATCGCCTCGGCCGCGGTGCCGGCGACGACCGGCTCGAAGCCCTCGCGAGCCAGCACCTTCGAGAACGGCGCCGAGATCGCCTCCTCGTCCTCGACGAAGAGGATCGTGCCGCCGCTCGCGTTTCCGGACTCGCTCATGCGGGTGACTGTAGTCGCGCTCCTGGGCGGCATCCAGGGGCGCCGGAAAGCTTGTCCAAGTCTTTACCCGGGGCTTTCCGGCCGCTTCCAGGCCGCCCGCGAGAGTGGCCGCGATCACTTCCAAGCCACCGAAGGAGAGAACGATCGTGGCCAGCAACATCAGAATGCGAATCGCAGCGGGGGCCACGGTCCTCGGGCTCGGCGGGCTCGCCGGCTACGCGCTCGGCTCCAACGACGGCCAGCAGGCCCAGGGGTCTGCCACCGCGCAGGATCCGCCGAAGCCCAAGGTCCACACCGAGGTCATCCACCGGACCAAGCACGTCCGGCCGAAGGGCAAGACGGAGAACACCGCTGCCGGATCCTCCGGCGGATCGTCCGGCTCCTCGGCCCCGGCACCGGTCGTTGCGCCGGCACCGGCGCCGGTCGCCACCCCGGTCAGTGAGACGTCGTCGTACTCGGCGCCGTCGACCGGCTCGAGCGGTTCGAGCGGCTCGTCGGGGTCCTCGACCGCGCCGCCCTCGACCGGCAGCAGCGGCGGCGGCTCCTCGAGCTCGAGCGGTTACGAGTCCGACGACGGCGGCGAGCACGAGTACGAGAGCGACGAGGGGGGCGAGAGCGAGGGCGGCGATGACTGAGCTCGCCGCTCCCACACCCGCCCGGCCCCGGCCGGCTGCCACTCCGGCGGCGGCCGCCCGGAGGAAGAAGCCCGGCTTCATGCCGACGGTCTTCGTCGCCCTCGCCACCTTCGCCGTGATCTTCGAGTTCCTGGCGCTCCAGCTCAACAACGGGAACGACCCGGCGCTCGGCAAGTCGGTCCTGGCGGCGAACGACCCGAAGGCGGCCAAGGTCGCCCGGCCCGTCATCAACCGGCGGATCGTCAAGACGAAGGTCGTTCACCTGCCGCCGAGGACCACGTCGACCTCGACCGGCACGGCGGTCCCGGTGACGAG
>JADFCZ010000203.1 GCA_018263295.1 Conexibacter sp. | reverse complement strand
AGTTAGGGTCGTTCGGCACGGGCAACGGGCAGTTCAGTCTGCCGCACGGGGTGGCGGTGGACGGGGCTGGCAACCGCTGGGTGGCGGACACGTTCAACAGCCGGGTGCAGGTGTTCACGTCGGGCGGGTCGTACTCGGCGCAGTTCGGGTCGTCCGGCACGGGCGACGGGCAGTTCCTCCGGCCGTCCGGGGTGGCGGTCGCGCCGGACGGGTCGGTCTTGGTGGCGGACAAGAACATCCACCGGGTGCAGCGGTTCTCCTCGGGCGGCGTCTACCAGTCGCAGTTCGGGGTGTACGGGAGCGGGGTCGGGCAGTTCGCCTCGCCGATCGGGATCGCCTGCGACTCGGCCGGCAACGTCTACGTGGCCGACAGCGACAACCATCGGGTGCAGGTGTTCGACCCGGGCGGGAACGTGCTGGCGCTGTTCGGCGGCTACGGGTCGGGCGCGGGGCAGATGCGCTCGCCGGCCGGGGTGGCGGTCGACTTCGCCGGCAACGTCTACGTGGCGGAGTCGGGCAACAACCGGATCAGCGTCTGGGGGCAGCCGGACGAGAGCACGCTGGCGGCGTACGTGGAGTTCGACGATTTCAACGGGGGGAACACGGCGTCGGGGTCGATCGGGGAACTGGGGTGGGCGACGAGCGGGGCGGGGAGCGTGGCGCTTCAGGCGAGCACGGCCTACCACGCCGGGATCGTGCGGGTCGCGAGCGGGGGGTCGAGCGGCAACAAGCACCAGTTGACGTACGGGCCGTTCCTCTTGGGGCAGGTGGCGGGGGCGCAACTGCTGGCCTCGCCGGTCGTGGCGACGAGCGCGATCTACCGGATGGGGCTGATGGACAACCCGGGCAGCCCGAGCAACGGGGTCTACGCGGAGTACGACACGAACGTGGACTCGACGTGGAAGGCGGTGAAAAACAGCGGGGGGACGACGACGCGGACGGACCTCGGGGTCGGGCTGGCGGCGGGGTCGTGGTACCGGGCGACGCTGACGGGGACGGGGCCGGGGGCGGCGGCGGTGACGCTGCGGCGGATGGACACCGGTCAGGAGGCGGTGGCGACGCACACGGGCATCCCGGCGGCGACGCAGCTGTACCTCGGGTTCAACGTGCAGACGCGGACGGGGGCGGCGCGGCAGCTCGACGTGGACTCGGCCCTGCTGAGGACGCAGGACATCTGGAGAGTCTAATGAAATCATTCTTCCGGGAAGTTCACTCTCGCATACTCCCCGAAAAAGTAGCGGGCCGCAGCGTCGTACGCTCGCGCCGCCTCTTCGGGCGACGCGAACCGGCCGAGGTAGAAGTGACCGCCGTTGGCCCCGATTTGGGCTTGCCAAATGCCGTATTTCCGGAGCAACGTCACGCCCTTGAAACCCGATCGGTTGTCGTGCGGGCGCTTGGCGTTCGCGCTGTTCTGGGACGGCGTGGCGAGCCGAAGATTGGACCTGCGGTTGTCGAGCCGGTCGCCGTTGGCGTGATCGACATGACGCCCGTCCGGGGCGTCGATGATCGCCCGGTGCATGAAGATCGCCATGCTGCCCGGACGCTCCGCGACGCGCCGCGTGCGGAAGGCATACCCGCGACAACTCAACGACCACTTGAACGCCAAGATGCGCTCGGCGTCCTCGGCGTCGATGAGTGCGACCTTGCCCTGAGAAAGGGGGACGATGATAGGATCATGGTGCATCGGGCGCTCCTAACGCTTGATGCCGCGCCCCCGGCCGGACTCAATCCGGCGCGGGGGATTACCGTGTCATTTTAGCAGATCGTCCTCGAAAGGAGCCGACGATGGCGACGATGCACATCGTGGCGAGCATGACGCAGCCGGTGATCATCGCCGAGACCGGCGAGGCGGGGGTCGAGTGGGTGGCGGTCGGCAAGGTGCCGGGGGGGCCGGACCTGCGGATCGGCGGGCAGGTGCAACTGGTGGCGACGTGGACGCGGGACGACCTGCGGACGGCGCTGCGGACCGAGGTGCGGGCGCAGATGGCCGGGGCGTACAACCTCGAGCCGATCACGGCGGGGCGGTTCGTGGTGCTGGAGCTGCTCTGAGGTGGTCGAGCCGGTCGAGCTGGTGGCGGCGGTGGGGGCGTTGTTCGGCGTCCTGACCGCGCTCGCCCGGCAGTACGACGCGATCCGGCGGGAGGAGATCGCCCAGGTGCAGGCGGAGGCGGCGGAGTGCCGGGCGGAGCGGGACGCGCTGCGGGCGGAGGGGCAGGCGCTCTTGGCGGCGTACCGGGAGCGGGACCGGGCGGACCTGGAGCGGTGGCGGGCGACGCTGCCGGGGGGCGAGGGGTCGTGACCGGGCCGGCGGGGCTGCTGCGGCTGCTGCTGGGGGGGCCGAGGCCGCCGGGCCGGCCGCCGTGGGAGGCGGCGACGGACCCGCTGCTGGCGGCGATGCGGGCGCGGCGGGCGGACGTGGAGCGGGAGGCGGCGGCGATCCGGTCGGGCGTGTCGTGGGAGTCGCTGTACGGGGCGGACGAGGAGGAGGGGGGTGACGACGGCGGGGCCGAGGGCGGCGGGGAGGGCG
>JADFCZ010000202.1 GCA_018263295.1 Conexibacter sp. | reverse complement strand
CCCTGCAACTGGGGTTCGACGACGAGGACGCGCTGGACGCGCTGTCGACGATGACGCAGGCGACGGGGGACATGGGGCTGGCGCTCGACGACCTGTCGATCGCGCAGGACCTCGCCCGCGGCAAGGGGATCGACCTCGCGACGGCGAGCCAGATCGTCGGCAAGGTCGCGGCTGGCAATACCTCGGTGCTCTCCCGCTACGGGATCGTGCTGAAGGACGGGGCGACGGCGCAGGAGGCGCTGGCGGCGATCCAGCAGCGGTACGCGGGGCAGGCCGAGACGTACGGGGCGAGCACGCAGGGGGCGCTGGACCGGGCGCGGGTGGCGTTCGCCAACCTGCAGGAGGAGGTCGGGGGGGCGGTCGGGCCGTTCCAAGAGGTGATCGCGCTGCTGCCGGGGCTGTCGTCGGGGTTCGCGGCGGTGGCGGGCGGGGTCGGCGCGCTGGCGGGGGACGGCGGGATCAAGGGGCTGGCGTCGTCGCTGGGGCCGCTGGCGGCGACGGGCGGGCCGCTGGCGCTGGCCGCGCTGGGGATCGCCGGGATCGGGTACGCGATCTGGGACACCCACAAGGCGACGGAGCAGATGATCTCGGACATGGCCGCGCTGGCGACGGCGGCGGCCGGCTTGCAGTCGATCTCGCTCGCGGGCCAGTTCACGGACCTCGTGCCGACGCTGGACGCGGTGGCGGAGAAGGGGGTCTACGTCTGGGGGGCGGACGCGCAGAAGACGATCTCGGCCTACGAGCAGGGGCTGGCGCGGCTGACGCAGGCGACGAGCGACAACGTCAACGAGACCTTCGCCGCGCTGGCGGCGCAGCAGCTGATGCAGGCGGCGTGGGACGCGGGCGACGCGACGATCGCCGACCGGATCGCGCTGACGACCGACCTGACGACGATCATGGCGGACTCGGGGCCGGCGCACCAGCAGATGATCGACCGGGTGGTGGACCTGAACAACGCGCTGTCGAACGGGATGCCGCCGGAGCAGTACGCGGCGGCGGTGCACGACCTCGCGACGGTGGAGATGCCGAGGGCGAACCAAGAGCTGCGGCTGGCGGCGGACAACGCGAAGGCGCTGACGGACGCGCAGGCCGGCTACAACAAGGGGATCGCGACCCAGTGGAGCATCGTCAACTCGCAGGCGAACGCGACGAACGCGCAGATTCGGGCGAACGCGCAGGCGGGTCTGGAGAAGGGGATCGCGACCCAGTTCGCGGCGATGAACAAGCAGGCCGACGACCTGACGGAGGCGCAGGCGGGGGCGGCGGCGGCGACCGAGGAGAGCCGGCAGAAGCAGGAGGCGGCGGCGCAGGCGGCGCGGCAGCTGGCGTTGGCCTACGACGGGCAGCTGATCCCGGCGCTGGGGGGGACGCAGTCGGGGCTACGGACGGTGGCGGGGTCGTTCGAGGCGATGGTGAAGCCGGGCGAGGACGTGGTCGGGGTGCTGACGCGGATCGGGCAGCACAACCCGTTCACGGCGCTGGTGGCCGGGCTGGACGGGGCGGCGCGGGGCCTCGACGGGGTGCTCGGGACGTTCAAGGCGATCGACGCGCTGGCGGCGCGGACGGGGCAGACCGGCGGCATCCTGAAGGCGGTGTTCGGCGACGGGTCGGTGATCGCGGACCTCGCGGGGCGGTCGGCGCTGGACGCGATCAACGCGCTGCGGCGGGGCATCCTGACGGTCGACCAGTACGGGGCGGCGGTCGCGGCGAGCAGCAAGATTCTGGGGCAGAACCGGCGGATCGAGCGCGACCTGGCGTCGGTGCGGGCGCAGCAGCTGCCGACGCTGGAGAAGGAGAACGCGGCCTACGCGCAGTACATCCGGCAGCTGGAGCACGCCAACCCGGAGGAGCAGAAGCGGGCGCTGTACCTGATGGACTCGGCGAATCAGGCGAAGGTGGCGAGCGAGTACTCGCTCGCGTACGCGGCGTCGATCGGGCAGGTGCCGAAGAAGGTCGCGAGCAGCCTGATCCTCGACACGGCGCAGGCGGACCCGGAGCTGAAGGCGGTCCTGCAGTCGTACGGGCTGATCAAGGAGGGGGCGAAGGGGCAGCTGCGGGTGGTCTTCCCGGAGGGGGACCAGCGGACGTTGAGCGACGTGGTGTCGTCGATCAACCACATGAACGACACGATCGTGCATTTCGGCATCTCGCTGACGGGGGACACGACGCTGGCGAAGGACCTCGTGGAGGCGAAGGACGCGGCGGACGACCTGGACGGGACGAAGGCGACGGTCACGGTGGCCTACAAGGTGGCGGGGACGGCGGGGTCGACGGTGCCGTCGCCGGGGCTGGGGGGGACGCCGAGCAAGGCGGCGATTCAGGACGCGGCGGGGGGGAAGGCGACCAACGCGCCGTTGAGCGCGAACACGGGGGGGACGCTGTCGCAGCAGACGATCAAGGACGTGGCGGCGGCGACGAAGGCGGCGCAGGCGTTCGCGGCGCTGACGTTCACGGCGACGCTGGGGGCGGACCCGACGCCGGTCTTCGCGGCGATCGGGCGGGCGACGACGGCATTGCGGGGGCCGGCGTTCGTCGGCGGGCGGTACGAGGCGACGCTGGCGGCGACGGACGGGACGGAGGCGGGGATCGCGACGGCGCGGCGGTCGCTGGACG
>JADFCZ010000201.1 GCA_018263295.1 Conexibacter sp. | reverse complement strand
GTGATCGCGTCGAGCGCGTCGCCGGCGACGTCGGAGACGGTCAGGTTGATCAACCGCGCGGGCGCGACCGCCAGGGCGAGCCGCCCCCCCTTGAAGCCGGAGACCTGCTTGCGGACCGTGTTCACCTCGGAGATCGGCAGGCCGGCGCCGAGCAGGGCCCGATGGAGGTCGCGCTTCTCCTCGGGCGTGACACCGGCGGGCGGCAGGCTGGTCAGGGCCGAGCTGCCGCCGGTGAAGCAGGCGATGACGAGGTCGTCGGGGCCGAGCTCGCCGGCGAGCTCGAGCAGGCGCACGGCCGCCGCGACGCTGCGCTCGTCGGGAAGCGGGTGGGCGGCCTCGAGCACCTCGATCCGCTGCGGCACGGCCGCGGCGCTCCCGGCCCGGACGACGACGGTGCCGCCGTGGAGGCGGTCGCCGAGGATCCCTTCGAGGGCGATGGCGATCTTCAGACTCGCCTTGCCGGAGCCGAGGACGACGACGCGCCCACCGGGGCGGAGCTCATGGCGAACCCCGTCGACGACGAGCTCGTCGCCCTCGAGGGCGACGAGGCGGTCGACCGCGAGGCCGGGATCGCAGGCGACGAGCCCGGCCTCGGCGACCCTCAGGGCCAGCTCGCGGGGGGCGCGGAGGCCGTGGGAGAGGAGCTCCTCCCGATTGACGATCGCCGGCGGGTTCAGCGCGCCCGCCGCGACGGCCGGCGCGACCCGGGGCCCGTCCGGCTCCCGTTCGCTTGAGAGCGCCCCGTCCATCTCCTCAGGCCGCGACCGGGGCCCGGAAGACGTCGCCCGGGTAGGCGGCTGTGGCCCCCAGCTGCTCCTCGATCTCGATCAGGCGGTTGTACTTGGCCGTCCGCTCGCCCCGGACCGGCGCGCCGGTCTTGATCTGGCCGGCGTTGAGCGCCACCGCGAGGTCGGCGATGATCGGGTCCTCGGTCTCGCCCGAGCGCTCCGAGACGACCACCGAGTAGGCGCTGCGGTGGGCGAGCTCGGCGGCGTCGAGGGCCTCGGTCAGGGTCCCGATCTGGTTGACCTTCCAGAGCAGCGAGTTCGCCGCCCCCTCCTCGACGCCGCGGGCCAGCCGCTCGGGGTCGGTCACGAAGAGGTCGTCGCCGACGATCTGGATGCCGGAGACCCGGGTCAGCTCCGCGAAGCCCTCGTAGTCCTCCTCGTCGAGCGGGTCCTCGATCGTTACCACGTCGAACTCGTCGATCAGCTGCCGGTAGAGGTCGATCATCGACGCCGTGTCGCGCGTCTCACCTGCGAGCTCGTAGCTGCCGGCGGAGTGGTAGTGGGTCGCGGCGCAGTCGAGCCCGTAGCGGAACCGTCCGGTGTGACCGGCATCGGCGACGGCCTCGTGCAACAGGCCGAGGGCCTCGTGCGGACTCGAGATCGCCGGGGCGTAGCCGCCCTCGTCGCCGGTGTTCAGCGCGCTCTTGCCGTACCGCGCGAGCAGGATCTCGGCGAGGGCGAGGTTGACCTCGGTCGAGATCTGCAGCGCCTCGAGGATCGAGTCGGCCCCGACCGGGATCACGATGAACTCCTGGAAGTCGAGGTCGTTGGACGCGTGCTTGCCGCCGTTGATCAGGTTGACCAGCGGGACCGGCAGGACGTGGCCGTTGCCGTTGAGGTGCGCGTACAGGGGGCTGCCGTGGGCCTCGGCGGAGGCGCGGGCCGCGGCGAGCGAGACGCCGAGGATCGCGTTGGCCCCGAGCCGGCCCTTGTTCGGCGTCCCGTCGAGCTCGACCAGAGCGGCGTCGAGCGCGCGCTGGCTGCCGACGTCGAATCCGAGCATCGCGTCGGCGATCTCGCCGTTGACGTTGCCGACGGCGCCGAGAACCCCGAACCCACCGAAGCGGTCTCCCCCGTCGCGCAGCTCGACCGCCTCGTTCGAGCCGGTCGAGCGGCCGGACGGGACGTCGGCCCGGCCGGTCGCGCCGCATTCGAGCTCGACGTCCACCTGGACCGTGGGCAGGCCGCGGCAGTCGAGGACCTCGCGGGCCCTCATCGAAGTGATCTCCAGACCGCTCACGCGGTCACCTCCTCTCGCGCTTCGAGCGCAGTCGTCAGGTTTTCCGCGGCGTCGCCGAGGTGCTTACGGAAGAGCTCCTCGGTCGCCGCGATGTCACCGGACTCGATCGCCGCGAGCAGCTCCCGGTGCTCGGCCGCGACCTCGCCGGGTCGGTCGTAGTGGGGGCGAAGCTGGGCCATGCAGAGCAGGATCTCCGACTGGACGCCGGCGTAGGCGCGGTTGATCCGCTCGCTGCCCGTCGCGTCGATGATCGCCCGGTGGAAGGCCATGTCGATGTCGACGACCGTGCGCCAGGAGGCGTCGTCGCCGAGCGCGTTGAAGCGCTCGACCGCGAGCGCGGCGTCGGGGATCTCGCCCCCAGCGGCCATCACCTGCCGGATCGCCTCGATCTCGAGCGCTTCGCGGAGCCGGAAGATGTCGACGATGTCGTCGCCGTCGAGGACCGTGAGCTGGACGCCGCGGTTGGGCAGTCGCCGCAGCAGGCCCTCGTTGATCAGGATCTGCGTCGCCGCCCGAAACGTGTGCCGGGCGATCCCCAGCCGCTGCGAGAAGTCCGTCTCGCGCAGGCGCGATCCGGGCTCCAGGGAGCCGTC
>JADFCZ010000200.1 GCA_018263295.1 Conexibacter sp. | reverse complement strand
CGATCCGAGCTCCTTATACGGTAGGGGGGTATGCATCACGCGGGGCACCGTAGCACACCCTGGGGGGGTATGCGTCGCGATTTCGGTCGAGGTGGCCGAAACACGCAATCACTACATCCGGGTGACGGGCGGGCGGAGCGCCGCTGCCATGCTCCTTCCACCACCGACCCGAGGAGCTCAGCGATGACGAAGCCTTTCAAGGGAAAGATCTCCCTCGACATCAGGGACTCGGAGCCGGACTGGGAGCCGTTCCTGCCCCCCCAGGCACCCGACGGAGCCCCGAACGTCCTCCTGCTCTCCTGGGACGACGTCGGCTACGGAACGATGGACGTCTTCGGCGGCCCCGTCGAGACGCCGAACATGCGGCGCATCGCCGACCGCGGTGTCAAGTACTCGAACTTCCACACGACAGCCCTCTGCTCGCCGACGCGAGCGTCGCTCCTCACCGGCCGCAACGCGACCTCGAACGGGATGGCGACGATCGCCGAGTTTGGGGCCGGCTTCCCCGGGATCTCGGCGCGGATCCCGTTCGAGAACGGCTTCATCTCGGAAGTTCTCGCCGAGCAGGGCTACAGCACCTACTGCGTCGGCAAGTGGCACCTGACTCCCGGCGACGAGACTACGCTCGCTTCGTTCAAGGGGCGCTGGCCGTTGGGCCGGGGGTTCGAGCGCTTCTACGGGTTCCTCGGCGGTGAATCGAACAGCTGGTATCCCGACCTCGTCTACGACAACCACCAGATCGATCCGCCCGCGACACCCGCGGAGGGCTATCACCTTTCGAAGGACCTCTCGGATCGGGCGATCGAGTTCATCCGCGACGCCAAGGTCATCGATCCCGCGAAGCCGTTCTTCATGTACCTGGCCTCGCAGGCCGCTCACGCGCCCCACCACGCGCCGCCCGAGTGGATCGAGAAGTACCGCGGGCGCTTCGACATGGGCTACGAAGCCATTCGCGAGCAGACGCTCAAGCGCCAGAAGGAGCTCGGGCTGCTGCCCGAGAACACGGAGCTCTCGCCGATCAACCCCCATGGCGAACCGGATAGGACCGGCCCCGACGGACAGCCCTGGCCGGCGCTCGACCTGGTCCGGCCATGGGACTCGCTGAGCCCGGACGAGCAGCGGCTGTTCGCTCGGATGGCAGAGGTCTTCGCCGGCTACGTCTCCTACACCGACCACGAGCTCGGTCGCGTCCTCGACTACCTCGAGGAAAGCGGGCAGATCGACGACACGTTGATTGTCGTCGTCTCCGACAACGGCGGCAGCGGCGAGGGAGGCCCGAACGGGAGCTTCAACGAGTGGCGGTTCTTCAACGGGGTACCGGACTCGACCGACCTCACGATCCCGCACATCGACGAGCTCGGCAGTCCCACGTCCTACAACCACTACAACACGGGTTGGGCATGGGCATTCGACACCCCGTTTCCCTATTGGAAGCGCTGGGCCGGCTACGAGGGAGGCGTGGCGGACATGTGCTTCGTCAGCTGGCCGGCAAGGATCGATCCCCAGCCGGAGCCGCGGGACCAGTACGTCCATGCCGTCGACGTCGTGCCGACGATCTACGACCTGCTCGGGATCGAGGGACCCGAGGTGATCAAGGGCTATCCGCAGAACCCGATCGAGGGCGAGAGTTTCGCAGCCTCGCTGAGCGACGCCGGCGCCACGGCGAAGTCGTCGCAGTTCTACGCGATGCTGGGGCAGCGGGCGATGTACCACGAGGGTTGGCTCGCGTGCACGCTGCATCCGCCACTCAGCGGTTGGGGGAAGTTCGATCAGGACGAGTGGGAGCTGTACGACCTGCGCGAGGACAGGGCGCAATCGAAGAACGTCGCGGCCGAGAACCCGGAAAAGCTGGCCGAGCTCCAGGATCTCTGGCACCGTTACGCGGAGATCTACAACGGTCTGCCGCTTGACGACCGGACCGCGCTCGAGCAGATTCTCGCGGACCGGCCGCATGCCGGCACCGACCGGGAGCGCTACGAGTACTTCCCGGACACGGCAGACGTTCCCGAGGAGGGCGGCGTGCGCATCAACGGCCGCTCGTACAAGATCGCCGCGAGCGTGAACCTCGTCGATGCCGGCGCCGAGGGAGTCGTCTTCGCACACGGCGGCGTAGCCGGCGGCCACAGCCTCTACGTCAAGGACCGCAAGCTGCGCTACGCGTTCAACTGGGTCGGCTCACACCTGCAGCTGGTCGAGTCAGATCGCGAGATCGATACGGGCGAGCACCTGCTCGTCGCCGACTTCGCCGTCGCCGGTCCGAGCCAGGACCCGCAGCTGCCGGGATTCGCGGGGAAGCTCACCCTCTACATCGACGGCGAGGCCGTCGGCAGCTCGGACATCGTCACCCAGCCGGGCTTCTTCTGCCTGGTGGGCGACGGGATCTGCGTCGGGCGCGACAGTGCCTCGCCGGTAACCCCCGACTATGAGGCCCCGTTCCGCTTCGCCGGTGGCGAGATCGCGAAGGTCGTCGTCGACGTCTCGGGCGAGCCGTACCTCGATCACGAGGCGCAGGTCGCGGCCTGGTTCATGCGCGACTGAGGCAGCCGGCCGGCCCGCGTCGGCGGCGGACCGGCCAGATGCTCAGCCGCGGTCCCAGCGCTTCAGGAACGGCTTCGGGTTCGTCAGCCGTCCGCCGCGGTACCAGCCCGGCTTGCG
>JADFCZ010000199.1 GCA_018263295.1 Conexibacter sp. | reverse complement strand
CGGCGGCGGCAACTTCGTCGAGACGATGCTGCGGATCGGAGCCGAGCAGCCCGAGGTTCTGGTCGTCAGCGACCAGCGCGGCTGCCCGACCTCGTGCACGGACCTCGCCGAGGGCATGGTCCAGCTGATCGGGACCGACGCGCACGGCATCCATCACATGGTCGGCGGCGGCGAGTGCACCTGGTTCGACTTCGCCGCCGAGATCTTCGACCAGGCGCACATGGAGACCCGGGTGATGTCGGCCACCACCGACATGATGGCCCGCAAGGCGAAGCGTCCCGCCTATTCGGTCCTCGGTCATTCGCGCGAGGACGCGATCCTCCTGCGGCCGTGGCAGGATGCCCTGCGCCGGTACCTCAACGACAGGGAGCTGAACGCCGGGTGAAACTTCTCGTGACCGGAGGGGCCGGTTTCATCGGCTCGACCTACGTGCGCCGCCGCCTCGCCGAACGGCCGGACGACGAGATCGTCGTCCTCGACAAGCTCACCTACGCGGGCCGGCGCGAGAACCTCGCCGCCGCGCCCGA
The DNA here is from genome assembly GCA_018263295.1 of Conexibacter sp. Classification (GTDB taxonomy): domain Bacteria; phylum Actinomycetota; class Thermoleophilia; order Solirubrobacterales; family 70-9; genus RHKX01. Next base: position 2,132 of record JADFCZ010000199.1, on the reverse strand, counting down.
GTCGCAGATCGAGCTTGTCGAGGCCGACATCGCCGACCGTGAGGCCGTCGCCCGCGCGATCGACGGCTGCGGCGCGGTCGTCAACTTCGCCGCGGAATCGCATGTCGACCGCTCGATCGCCGAGCCCGATGCCTTCATCCAGACCGACGTCTTCGGCACCTTCGTTCTGCTCGAGGCCGCCCGCGACGCCGGGATCCGGCACCTTCAGATCTCGACCGACGAGGTCTACGGGTCGATCGAGGAGGGCTCGTTCACCGAGTCCTCGCCGATCGAGCCGTCCTCTCCCTACTCCGCGTCCAAGGCGGGCGGCGACCTCCTCGTCGGCGCCTTCCAGCGGACCTACGGCGCCGACGCGCTGATCGTCCGCGCCTCGAACAACTACGGCCCCTTCCAGCATCCCGAGAAGCTGATTCCGCTGATGGTCCTGAACGCGATGGCGGGCGACCGGCTCCCGGTCTACGGGGACGGGATGCAGGTCCGCAACTGGCTCTTCACCGAGGACTTCGCGAGCGCGATCGACGTCGTCCTCGAGCGCGGCGAGGCGGGAGAGGTCTACAACGTCGGCGGGCCCGAGGAGCTCCCGAACATCGAGGTCGTCCGGCGGATCCTCGAGCTCACCGGCCGCGACGAGTCGCTGATCGACCACGTCACCGACCGCCTCGGCCACGACCGCCGCTACTCGCTCTCGGCGGAGCGCACCGAGGGCCTCGGCTGGCGGGCGCAGGTCCATTTCGACGAGGGGATCGAGCGCACCGTCGCCTGGTACCGCGACAACCGCGATTGGTGGGAGCCGATCCGCTCCGGTGAGTACCGCGAGTACTACGAGCGCCAGTACGGGACGAAGCTCGGCTCGTGACCGCGGTCGTCGAGACCCGGATCGACGGGCTGGTCGCCGTCGAGCCGACCATCCACGGCGACTCCCGCGGCTTCCTGATCGAGAGCTTCCAGGCCGATCGCTGGCGCGACTTCGGCGTCGCCGCGGAGTTCATCCAGGAGAACCACTCGCGCTCGACCCAGCGGGGAACGCTGCGCGGGATGCACTTCCAGACCGCTCCCGGCCAGGGCAAGCTCGTCCGCTGTCCGCGCGGCGCGATCTTCGACGTCGCCGTCGACCTCCGCCGCGGCTCGCCGACCTACGGGGAGTGGGAGGGTCACGTCCTCGACGACGAGCGCCATCGCCAGCTCTGGGTCCCGGTCGGGTTCGCCCACGGTTTCCAGGTCCTCAGCGAGGTGGCCGACGTCACCTACAAGCTCACGTCGCTCTACGACCCCGAGACCGAGTCGGAGATCGCCTGGGACGATCCCGACGTTGCAGTCGATTGGCCGGTCGACGACCCGTTCCTGTCGGAGCGCGACAAGGCGGCCCCGTGGCTCTCGGAGGTCGCCGAGAGCCTGCCGTTCACGTACGGCGCCTAGCGAGGGCGATCGCCGCGGCGATCAGCGCGACCACTCGCATCGGCTCTTCGAGCTGGTCGTAGGAGATCCGCAGGACCTGAACCCCCTGCGCCGTCAGATCCGCATCCCGATTGCGATCGCTGTTCAGGCGAGCACGAGTCGAATGCCACCGGTACCCGTCCATCTCGATGTTCAGGCGGAGCTCGGGCCAGAAATAGTCGAGCTCGTAACCGAGGACGCGTCCGTTTCGATCCGGCTTCGGCAGTCCGGCGTCTCCGATCAGCGCGGTCAGAGCCCGCTCGCCGCGTGAGCGACTGAAGCTGCCGCTGGACGCCTCGAGAAGGCGACGCATTCCGGCGGCCCCGCGATGAAGCGGGACGCGATCCAACAAGGAGCGCATCTCCGACTCCGATGTGAGGCGATTGAGCAGTGCTTCGTTCCACGCAGCATCGGCGACGTCCGTACCACTCGCCACGAGATCAAGGATCGTCATCGAAGGGGAGGTGACCGGAAGCCCTGCGCGTGTCCTGCGGTCGCGAGAAACGAGCACGGACGAGTTGTGAACCCGGATTCCTTCGCGGGAGCGAGCCCGGCGGCCGGGGACGGTCACGTCGATCGCACCGAGACCCACCTCGAGCAGATTCCACAGGATCGCCGCCGACAGATGCGAAAGGACTGCGCCGCGGCCGCATGCGAGGATCGCGGCGGCGAAGCGCCCGAGCTGCGTGGGCTCCACG
>JADFCZ010000198.1 GCA_018263295.1 Conexibacter sp. | reverse complement strand
AATGGTCGCAAGTAGAAGGACCCCGGGGGCAGCGAGGAAGCCTGTCCCACGGAAATCCCGAAGCTCGTAGCCACCCCGTTGCCCGAAGGTAAAGATCGGGACTACGTCGCCCCTGAGGTCGTGGCCCTTTGGCGATACCAGGCTCATTTCGGCGACTCTAAGCCTGCGAGTCGGCCACCGCTAGGTATTCGCCTCCAAGGCATCATGCTGACACCTACGCTGGCACTTTGCCGCTACACGGGTTCGTTGACCACTTGAACGACGATCAAAAGTGCGCCGCTTGCGGGGCTTTCGAGGATGCCGGAGGAGAGACTCGAACTCCCGACACGCGGATTATGATTCCGCTGCTCTAACCGACTGAGCTACTCCGGCGGGAACGGGGATCGTAGCGGGAGATGGGCGCAGAATCGCGCGGATAATCCCGCGCTCGGGACGACGGCAGCAACCAAGGGAGACACTGGGAATGGGTAGGAAGCGCCTCTGGGCGACAACGATGATTTGCGGTGCGGCACTCGCCGCCGTTGCAGGCTGCGTGAGCGACGACTCGACGACGGCCACGGACACCGCTACGACGACCGTAGCAACCGCCGAGTCGGCCGAGACGGACTCGACCACGATCTCGCCGGACATCGACGCGATCGAGACCACGATCAAGACGTGGATACTCGAGGGCGACTGCACGCTGATGACCGACAAGTTCCTCGAGGATCAGACCTTCGACGACAACCCGAAGTCGGCGTGCGAGACGTTCGAGAACCTGTTCACGGCGCCCTCCTACGGCGAGGACGACATCGACATCACCGACGTCCAGTTCGAAAACGACAAGGCGACCGCGGTCGTCGGCGGCAGCGTTGACGGGATCAGCGTCACCTCCGGCGGCGAGGAGATCACCAGCACCTACCACCTCGTCTTCGAGGACGGGACCTGGAAGATCGACTCGGCCGACCTGAACTGAGTCGCCCGGCACGTGGCGCGATCCGTCAGGATCGCGCCATGGCACCGGAGCCATCGCCGCGGACCGTCCTCGCCTGGGACGAGCGCTGCCTCGCCCACGAGAACGGCTCGATGCTCGTCCGCCGGCCGGCCGCCGACTGGCTCGACGTCCCCCATTACGAGCGCCCCGAACGACTCGGCCGGACGCTCCAGGTGCTGGAGCGGGCGGGAATCCTGGAGCGCCTGGACCGACTCGAGTCCCGCCGCGCAACCCGCGAGGAGCTCGAGCTCGTCCACGACCCGGCGATGGTCGAGCGGATCGAGACGGCCTGCGAGCAGGGGCGCTTCGCGACCGTCGGCCCCGAGGCGCGGGTCGGCCCCGACTCCTGGGACCCGGCGCTGCTCGCCGCCGGCAACCTGCTCGCGGTCACCGATGCCGTCCTCGACGGCGAGGCCGCCAACGGCTTCGCGATCGTCCGCCCGCCGGGCCACCACGCGACCGCGCTCGAGCCGATGGGCTTCTGTATTTTCAACAACGCCGCGATCGCGGCCCGGCACGCGCAGGCGCGCGGCTTTGAGCGGGTGGCGATCGTCGACTGGGACGTCCACCACGGCAACGGCACCGAGACGATCTTCTGGTCCGACCCGTCGGTCCTGTTCGTCTCGCTACACCAGGACGACCTCTACCCGCCGGGACGGGGCGCCGCGACCGATCGCGGCGCGGGCGCGGGGGAGGGGGCGACCGTGAACGTCCCGCTGCCGCCCGGCACCGGCGACGAGGGCTACGCCTACGCGTTCGAGCGGATCGTCGAGCCGGCGCTCCGCGACTTCGGCCCGGACCTGATCCTGCTCTCGGCCGGCCAGGACCCGGCGGCGTCCGACCCGCTCGGGCGGATGAGCGTCACCACCGAGGGTTTTCGCGAGCTGACCGGTCGGGCGATGGCGCTTGCCGACGAGCTCTGCGAGGGGCGGCTCGTCGTCGCGCTCGAGGGCGGCTACAGCCTCGAGCAGCTCCCGTTCTGCAACCTCGCCATCGCCGAGCGGCTCGCCGGACTCGATCCGGCCTTCGACGAGGACCCGCTCGAGCTCGACATCCCCCGCGGCCTGCGCGACTTCGAGCGCGACGCGGTGGACGCGGTCGCCGAGGCGATCGGCTGAGAGTGTCCCGCGGGACACTCCCGTCCCGTCGGTAGTGCACTTGACCCGGACTATCCGGGTCAATCGCACGACCGTCGCTCAGTCCAGCTTCGGGAAGTCCGGGTCGGCGCGGATCGAGTCGAGGTCCTCGTCCTCGCGGGCCCACTCGACGACGCGGCCGTCGGTGCCCGCCAGCGCGATCTTCAGGTGCTTGATCGCCTCGCGGGAGCGGCCGGCGAGGGCGTGGTAGCAGGCGAGCTGGTAGTTGAGCCCGGGGCTGTCGGAGTGGTATTCGAGACCCTCGTCGAGGATCGTGATGCCGGTGTCGTAGTCGCCGGAGATGTAGTGGGGCTCGGCGGCGTACCAGTACTCGAAGGCGGCGGGAGGGAGGGCGGAGCCGGGCTCGCCGCTGAAGACGACGATCGTCGTCTCCGGCTCCAGTGCGGTCGCCTCGCGGTGCTCGCCGACGTCGGCGCGGACGAGCGTCCCGGTCGGCGCGTCGAAGCTCTCGCCGGCGACCGTGAAGCGGGCGCTGCCGGACAGGACGACATAGAGCTCCTCGTGGCCGGCGGCGGCCTGGCTGGTCTCATCGTGGGGCTCGA
>JADFCZ010000197.1 GCA_018263295.1 Conexibacter sp. | reverse complement strand
CCGCCCCAGACGCCCGCGGCGAGGTTGGAGACGAGGACGGTGACGCCGGCGATCAGGTGTAGCGTGAGCATCGCGGGGGAGTTGATAGCAGGCGGGCCGTCGCTGTCATGATGGGCGGCACCGGCGCGGTATAGATTGATCGCCGTGTCAGGCCCCGGGCCGTAAAGGATCAGAGTGCTTCAGAGCTATCTACCGGTAATCGTCTTCGTCTCGCTCGGCGTCATCGTCGGAGGCGCGTTCACCGCGCTCAACAAGGTCCTCGGACCGAACAAGCCGAACCGGGTCAAGAGCGAGCCCTACGAGTGCGGCCTGCCGACCGAGGTGACCCGGACCTTCCGCTTCGGGATCAGCTTCTACATGGTCGCGATGCTGTTCATCCTCTTCGACATCGAGGTCGTCTTCCTCTATCCGGTCGGGGTGCTGCTGAACGCCTCCAACAGCGTCTTCGTACTCGTCGAGATCGTCCTCTTCGTCTTCCTGCTGCTCGTCGGTTTCGTCTACGTCTGGCGCCGCGGGGCGCTGAACTGGCGCTGAGGCCCTGAGGCACGTGTGGATGTAGAGCGCACCAAGCTTCGCGGCCTCAGCCCGCTCGATCAGCCCCGGACCCCGGAGGAGCTGCGGGTGCGGCAGATGAAGGCGCGGGACATGCTCCGCGGCGACCTCGAGGGCCCCGACCTCGACGAGTACGTCGAGTCGCGGGTGCTGACGACGACGCTCGAGCGGGCGCAGAACTGGGCCCGCGGCAACTCGCTCTTTCCCGCGACCTTCGGGCTCGCCTGCTGCGCGATCGAGATGATGTCGATGGTCTCGGCCCGCTACGACACGGCCCGCTTCGGCTCCGAGGTCTTCCGGGCCTCGCCGCGGCAGGCCGACATGCTGATCCTCTCGGGCCGGGTGTCGATCAAGATGGTCCCCGTCATCCGCCGCATCTACGACCAGATGCTGGAGCCGAAGTGGGTGCTCTCCATGGGAGCCTGCTCATCTTCAGGTGGAATGTTCGCCAACTACGCCGTCGTCCAGGGCGCCGACAAGTTCCTCCCGGTCGACATCCACATCCCCGGCTGCCCGCCCCGTCCCGAGGCGCTGATCTACGGGATCCTGAAGCTGCAGCGGAAGATCTTCGGCGACCCCGACCTCGGCTGGCGCGAGCGCTACAAGGCGTACGGCACCGAGGAGGACGAGCGGCCCTGGAAGGCCGGGGCGCTTTCGGTCGACCGGGTCGGCGCGACACCCGCCGACGGCATCGTCGAGGGCCATGGCCCGGCGCCGACCGACGCCGAGCTCCACGCCCCGATCGAGCAGCCCGAGCTGACCGGCCACGAGGCCCACGACGCCTACGAGGAGGCGGCCGACGACGAGCGCGTGACGACCTCGCGCCCGCCCGCCGCCTGGGGGCCGGGGGGCTCGGATGCCTGACGCCCCCGGTCTCGAGCTGATCGCCCACGAGGTCAACGACCGCCACCCGGAGGCGGTCGTCGGGACGACCTTCGAGCACGGCCAGGCGGCACTGCTCGCCGACCCCGCGCAGATCCGCGGAATCCTCGGGTTCCTGAAGGACTCGCCCGGGCACGAGTACCGGTTCCTGGCCAGCGTCCACGGCGCCGACTACCTGCCGGCCGAGCCCCGCTTCGCAGTCCACTACGAGCTGCTCAACATGCCGCGAGTCGAGCGGCTCCGGGTCAAGGCGCTCGTCCCGGACACCGGCGACGGCAGCCTGCCCGAGATCGATTCGGTGGTCGAGCTGTTCCCGACGGCGGAGTTCCAGGAGCGCGAGATCTACGACTTCTTCGGGATCCGCTTCCGCGGCCACCCCGACCCGCGTCGGATCCTGATGCCGGAGGACTACGTCGGCTTCCCGCAGCGCCGCGACTTCCCGGTCGGCGGCGACCCGGTCATCTTCACCAACACCGAGGACACGGTCCCCGGGTGGACGAAGTGAGGGCGCGCAGATGAACCCGTTGCGAACGCCCGAGTACGCCGACACGACCCGGACCCAGGAGCAGATGGGCCGGGACGCCATCGGGCGGACCGAGGCGCAGGTCATCGGCGTCTCGCCGATCGAGCGCACCTCGCTCGAGCGCGAGGAGGAGCTGTTCACGATCAACATGGGGCCGCACCACCCCGCGACGCACGGGGTGCTGCGGCTGCTGGTCAGCCTCGAGGGCGAGGTCGTCCGCGACCTCAAGCCGGTCATGGGCTACGTCCACACGGGCATCGAGAAGTCCTGCGAGCAGAAGAGCTACTGGAAGGTCATCCCGTTCATCGAGCGGATGGACTACCTCTCCTACTTCTTCAACATGGAGGCGTTCTGCGGGGCGACCGAGAAACTGCTCGAGCTCGAGATCCCGCCACGCGCCGCCTGGCTGCGGATCCTCCACATGGAGCTGAACCGCATCCACTCCCACCTCGTCGGGCTCGGGACGACGGCGCTCGACCTCGGCGCGATCTCGATGTTCTGGTACTGCTTCCGCGAGCGCGACAAGATCCTCGACCTGTTCGAGATGTCGTCGGGCCAGCGGATGCACACCCGCTACTTCCAGGTCGGCGGCGTCGCCGAGGACATCCCGGTCGGTTTCGCCGAGCGCGTCAAGGCCTTCTGCGCCGACATGCCGGGGCGGATCGACCAGTACGCGGCCCTGCTCGACCAGAACGAGATCTTCCTCCAGCGGACGAAGAACGTCGGCATCGTCTCGCGGGAGCGGCTGCTCGAGCTCGGCGTGACCGGGCC
>JADFCZ010000196.1 GCA_018263295.1 Conexibacter sp. | reverse complement strand
AGGTGAGCTGACCCTCCTGCTCGAGCGTAGCCAGGGCCTCGCGGACCGGCGCCACGCTGACGCCGAGGGCGGTCGCAACCTCCTCCTGGCGAACGCGCTCGCCGGGCCGGAGCTCGCCGGCGGCGATCGCCCGCCGGAGGCCGTCGAGCGCGTGGCGCCCGCTCGTCGCCGGCTCCGCTGTCGGGGTGATCACCGGAACGCCTGAATCCCGGTCACCGCGCCGCCGACGACGAGCGCATGGACGTCCGCGGTGCCCTCGTAGGTGACGACCGACTCGAGGTTGTTCATGTGGCGGATCACCGGGTACTCGAGCGTCACCCCGTTGGCGCCGAGCACCTGGCGGGCGTTGCGGGCAACGTCGAGGGCGTCGTTGACGTTGTTGAGCTTGCCCATGCTCACGTGCTCGTTGCGGAGCGTGCCGGCGTCCTTCATCCGCCCTAGGTGCAGGGACAGCAGCGTCGAGCGGTTCACCCGTAGCGCCATGTCCGCGAGCTTCTGTTGCTGGATCTGAAACGACGCGATCGGGCGGTCGAACTGGATCCGCTCCTTGCCGTAGTCGAGCGCCGCCTCGTAACAGGCGCGCGCCGCCCCGGCCGCGCCCCAGACGATCCCGTAGCGGGCCTCGTTGAGGCAGGAGAGCGGGCCCTTCAGCGAGCTCACCTCGGGCAGCACCGCGTCGGCCGGCAGCCGGACGTCATCGAGCAGCAACTCGGAGGTGATCGAGGCCCGCAGCGACATCTTCTGGTGGATGTCCTGGGTCGTGAACCCCTTCGTCCCCTTCGGCACGAGGAAGCCGCGGACGCCCTCGTCGGTGTGCGCCCAGACGACGGCGACGTCGGCGATCGACCCGTTGGTGATCCACATCTTCTGACCGTGGAGGATCCAGTCGTCGCCGTCGCGACGCGCCTTGGTCCGCATCGAGCCCGGGTCGGAGCCGGCGTCCGGCTCGGTCAGCCCGAAGCACCCGATCGCCTCGCCGGCCGCCATCCGCGGCAGCCACTCCTGCTTCTGCTCCTCCGAGCCCCAGCGCCAGATCGCGTACATCGCCAGCGACCCCTGCACCGACACGAGGCTGCGGACGCCGCTGTCCCCGGCCTCGAGCTCGAGGCAGGTGAGACCGTAGGCGACGGCGCTCGCGCCGGCGCAGCCGTAGCCGGTGAGGTGCATCCCGAACAGGCCGAGTTTGCCGATCTCGGGTGCGAGCTCGCGCGGCAGGATCCCCTGCTCGAACCACTCGGCCACGTCCGGCAGGACCTCCTTTGCGACGAACGAGCGGACCGTGTCGCGGATGTCGCGCTCCTCGTCGCTGAGGACTTCATCGATCGCGAGGTAGTCGAGGGGGCGGATCGAGGACTGTCTGGAGTCGGCGGTGGCTTCGGACATGACTGGATCTCCGTTGACGCTAGAAATTCGAATATCTAGGATAATCGAACGAACCGGATGGCGGGCGCACTCGACAACCTCAGGGTCCTCGACCTCTCGCGCGTCCTGGCGGGGCCGTTCGCGACGATGATGCTGGCCGACCTCGGGGCCGAGGTGACGAAGGTCGAGCGGCCCGGCCACGGCGACGACACGCGCGGCTGGGGCCCTCCCTACGACGCCGGCGGCGAGGCCACGTACTTCCTCGCGGCGAACCGCAACAAACGCAGCGTCGTCCTCGACCTCAAGGACCCGGCCGACCTCGCCGAGGTGCGGCGGCTGGCGCTCGAAGCCGACGTGGTCGTCGAGAACTTCCGCCCGGGCTTCCTCGACGGGATCGGCCTCGGCTACGACGATCTCCGGGCGGTGAATCCGCGGCTGGTCTACTGCTCGATCAGCGGGTTCGGGCGCGGAGCCGGCGCCGAGCTGCCCGGTTACGACATGCTCGTTCAGGCCCTCGGGGGGCTGATGAGCATCACCGGCGAGCCCGACGCCGAGCCGCAGAAGGTCGGCGTCGCCCTCGTCGACGTCCTCGCGGGCCTGTTCGCGACGGTCGGGATCCTCGCCGCGCTCCGGCACCGCGACGCCTCGGGCGCGGGGCAGCGAGTCGACATCGAGCTGCTCTCTTCGCTCCTCGCCGCGCTCGTCAACCAGGCCTCGGCCTTCACCGCCGGCGGGGTCGTCCCGGCGCGGATGGGCAACATGCACCCGAGCATCGCTCCGTACGAGGTGATGGCGGCGCGCGACGGCCACCTCGTGATCGCGGTAGGCAACGACCGCCAGTTCGCCCACCTCTGCGAGATCGCCGGCGCCCCCGCTCTCGCGGCCGACGACCGATTCGCGACCAACCCGGCGCGGGTCGGCAACCGCGACGCCCTCAGGGCCGAGCTCGAGGCCCGCCTCGCGGAGCGCGACGCCGACGAGTGGGCGGAGCTCCTGACCGCCGCCCGCGTTCCGGCGGGGACGATCAACGACCTCGCGGGAGCCTTCGGGCTCGCGTCTGGGCTCGGGCTCGAGCCGACCGTCACCCTCCGCCGCGACGACGGCGCCGACGTCGAGCTGGTCCGCAACCCGATCGGGCTCTCGGAGACGCCGCCCTCCTATCGGCTCGCGCCCCCGCGGCTCCCCGGGAGTCCCGCGGCCTCAGGTGACGACGACTAGGACCGCGGTGACGAGCACGTTCAGCGTCGCCAGCGGCAGCAGGACCTTCCAGCCGAGCGACATCAGCTGGTCGTAGCGGAGCCGGGGCAGGGTAGCCCGGACCCAGATGAAGACGCAGATCAGGATGATGATCTTCGCCAGCATCACCAGCGCCCCGACGACGGCGCCGGTCTCGATCCCGAACGGCAGGTGCCAGCCACCGAGGAACATCGCGGCGGCGATCCCGGAGACGACGATCATCTCCATGTACTCGGCCATGAAGTACGAGCCGAAGCGCA
>JADFCZ010000195.1 GCA_018263295.1 Conexibacter sp. | reverse complement strand
GTGTTGGTCACCCAGACCGACCCGGCGCCGACCGCGAGCGAGCGCGGGTCGTCGCCGACGAAGCCCTGGCCGGTGACCTCGAGCGCGTCCGGATCGACCTGGAGCGCGCGCGGTTGCGTGCCGCGGTCCAGGACCCAGACGCGGTCGCCGCCGACGGCGACGTCGCTCGGGTCCTCGAGCGGCAGCCGGTCGGTCGGCTCGCCGGTCTCGACGTCGATCCGGAAGAGCCCTTCACGGCCGACGGCCCAGAGCGCGCCGAACCCGAGCGCGAGCGCGCGCGGGTTCTCGATCGTCGTCCCGTTCCCGAGCGGCCGCTCGCCGTCCGCGGTGAGCGCGACGACGACGTCGGAGTCGCGGCCGGCGACCCAGATCCGCTCGGCGCCGACGGCGACCGCCACCGGGTCCCGCGGCGTCTCGATCGCCTCGGCGGCGGGCAGCGGGGTCGCCTCCGGTCCGTCGTCGTCGCCCGAGAGCAGCAGGACCGCGACCGCTCCGATCGCGATGAAGGCGAGGAGCAGGGCGGCGGCGACGCCGAGCCGGGCCGGTCGCTTCCGCGACGATCGCCCGGACGGCGGTGTCATCGGTCGGGTCGGCGCCTCGCGCCCGGCGCCGGCGACCGCGTCGCCGAGGCCGGCGGCGAAGCCCGATGCCGAGGCGGGGCGGCCCGCCGGGTCGATCGCCATCCCCGCGGCGATCGCGCGGTCGATCGCCGGGCCGAGGGAGGGGACCCGCTCCGACGGCCGCGGGCGCGGTGCGGAGCCGTGGGCCGCGAGCGTGGCAAGCTCGCCGCGCCCGGCGAAGGGCGCCTCACCGGTCAGCATGTGGAAGGCGACGCAGGCGAGCGAGTAGACGTCGGTGCGGGCGTCGACGGCCGCACCCTCGATCTGCTCGGGAGCCATGTAGCCGCTCGTGCCGAGGACCACGCCCTCGGCCGTCAGGCGGGTGGTCGACTGCCCGCCGGCGTCGGCGAGCGTCCCGATCCCGAAGTCGGTCAGGTAGGCGCGCTCCTCGCCTCCGGCCTCGCCGAGCAGGACGTTCTCGGGCTTGACGTCGCGGTGGATCAGCCCGGCCTCGTGCGCCGCGTCGAGCCCGGCGGCGAGCTGGGCGACGATCGCCGCCGTTCGCCGCGGCGACAGCGGCCCGTCCGCCAGCATCCGCCCGAGGTCGACGCCGTCGACGTACTGCATCGACATGTAGAGGCGCCCGTCCTCCTCGCCGGCGTGGTGGACGACGACGATCGCGGGATGCTCGACCGAGGCCGCGAGCCGCGACTCGCGGCGGAACCTGGCGGCGTAGGCCGGGTCGCCGGAGAGCTCCGGCGTGAGGATCTTCAGCGCGCGGACGCGGTCGAGGGCGATGTGGCGGGCGCGGTACACGACTCCCATGCCGCCGCGGCCGATCTCCTCCTCGACAAGGTGCCCGGCGAACTCGGTCCCCTCCATGGCGCGGATGCTATGGGCCGCGCCAACCCCACCAACGCCGACCAACCGAAAAGGGGCCGGCGATGCCGGCCCCTTTTCTCGTCGATCTCCCTGCGCTCAGGACTTGTCCGGGTGCGGGACGATCCGGATGTAGGGGGCGGGGGACTCCCAGCCGTCCGGGTAGGTCTCGCGGGCCTCGTCGTCGGACACCGATCCGGCGATGATCACGTCGTCGCCGGGCTGCCACTGCGCGGGCGTCGCGACCTTGTGGTTCGCGGTCAGCTGCAGCGAGTCGATGACGCGGAGGACCTCGTCGAAGTTCCTCCCGGCGGTCATCGGATAGACGAGGATCAGCTTGATCTTCTTGTCCGGGCCGATCACGAAGACGTTGCGGACGGTCTGGTTGTCGGCCGGGGTCCGCTCGGTCGGATCACCCGAGACTTCGGCCGGGAGCATGTTGTACGCCTTGGCGACCTTGAACTCGGGGTCGGCGATGATCGGGTAGTTCGGCGCGGTGCCCTGGGTCCGCTCGATGTCCTTGGCCCACTCCTCGTGGTTGCCGAGCGGGTCGACCGAGAGGCCGATGATCTTGACGCCGCGCTCGTCGAACGACGGCTTGATCGACGCCATGTAGCCGAGCTCGGTCGTGCAAACCGGGGTGAAGTCCTTGGGGTGCGAGAACAGGACGGCCCAGGAGTCGCCGATCCAGTCGTGGAAGCTGATCGGGCCCTCGGTGGTGTCGGCCTGGAAGTCGGGGGCGGTATCGCCGATTGTCAAGCTCATGCGGTGCTCCTTGGAATTCGCGGGTGCTTCAGAGACTAGCCAATACCCAAATCCGGACCCGGTTTCAGGTAATTGGGGTCGAGCGCTGCGGCCGGAAGCGCCGCAGGCGCAGCGAGTTGCTGACGACGAAGATGCTCGACATCGCCATTGCGGCCGCCGCGATCAGCGGGTTGAGCCGGCCGCTCATCGCCAGTGGCAGCGCCGCCACGTTGTAGGCGAAGGCCCAGAACAGGTTCCCCTTGATCGTCGCGAGCGTCCGCCGCGAGAGCCGGATCGCGTCGCCCGCGGCCCGGAGGTCGCCGGAGACCAGGGTCAGATCCGACGCCTCGATCGCGACGTCGGTCCCGGTCCCGATCGCGAGGCCGAGGTCGGCCCGGGCGAGGGCAGGGGCGTCGTTGACGCCGTCGCCGACCATGGCGACTACCCGTCCCTCCGCCTGCAGCCGCTCGACGACTCCCGCCTTCTCGTCGGGGAGGACCTCGGCGATCACCTCGTCGATCCCGACCTCGGCGGCGACCGCCTCGGCCGTCCGGCGGTTGTCGCCGGTCAGCAGGATCGGACGCAGGCCGAGGTCGCGGAGCCGCCCGATCGCGTCGGCCGACGTCGGCTTGACGGTGTCGGCCACCGCGATCACGACCCGGACCCGGTCGTCCCACCCGGCC
>JADFCZ010000031.1 GCA_018263295.1 Conexibacter sp. | reverse complement strand
ATGGTGCTCCGCTACGGCGGCTTCTACGGCCCCGGCACTTCGCTCGGAACCGATCCCGACGGGGAGCAGACCGAGGCGGTCCGAAAGCGGCGGTTCCCGGTCGTCGGAACCGGTGCCGGCCGCTGGTCGCTTATCCACATCACCGATGCGGCCGCGGCGACCGTGGCGGCGATCGAGGGCGGCGCTCCGGGCATCTACAACATCGCCGACGACGATCCGGCGCCGGTCGGCGAGCTGGTGCCCTACCTGGCAGAGACCCTCGGCGCCAAGCCCCCGCGTCACGTCCCGGCCTGGCTGGCGCGTCTGCTCGCCGGCGAGATGGCGGTGATCATGATGCAGGAGGTCCGCGGCGCCTCGAACGAGAAGGCGAAGCGGGAGCTCGGGTGGCAGCCGCACTTCGCGAGCTGGCGCCGCGGCTTCCGGGAGGGCCTCGCGAGCGCACCCGTGGTTGACCTGCCGCACGCCGGGTCTACCTTGTGAGTTCGATGAGCACGGCGGGTGATCTCGAGCAGCTGCGGCAGCGGGCGTTCGCGATCGCCTACCGGATGCTCGGCTCGGTCGGCGACGCCGAGGACGTCGCGCAGGAGGCGCTGCTGCGCCTCCACGCGACGACCGAGCGGATCGACTCGCCCGCCGCGTTCGTCTCGACGGTGGCGACGCGGCTCGCGATCGACGAACTGCGCTCGGCCCGGGTGCGGCGGGAGACCTACGTCGGCGAGTGGCTGCCGGAGCCGCTGCCGACGGCCGCCGCCGATCGGCCCACCGGCGCGGACCCCTTCCCCGAGCCCGGGGAGCACGCCGAGCTCTCCGACTCGCTCTCGCTCGCCTTCCTCGTCCTCCTCGAGCGGCTGACGCCCGAGCAGCGGGCGGCGTTGCTGCTCCACGACGTCTTCGACTACTCGCACGAGGAGGTCGCCGAGATCATCGGCAAGTCGCCCTCGGCGAGCAGGCAGCTGGCTTCGCGGGCGCGGCGGCAGGTGGAGGAGGAGCGCCCCCGCTTCTCCAGCTCGGACGAGCGCCGGCGCGAGCTGGCCGACCGGTTCTTCGACGCGATCGAGGAGGGCGAGCTCGGCGGCCTCGAAGCGCTGCTCGCCGACGACGTCGTCCTCCGTGGCGACGGTGGCGGCAAGGTGCCGGCGCTGGCGCGGCCGCTCCAGGGCCGGGCGCGGGCCGCGAAGGCGCTTCACAACTGGGCGAAGGTGGCGAAGCGGTTGCCGCCGTTCGTCCTCGAGCGGGTCGAGATCAACGGCCAGCCGGGCGCGATCGGCCGGCTCGCCGACGGGCGCGTGCTCAACGCCTTCATCATCGAGAGCGACGGCGAGCGGATCACGGCGATCAACTCCGTCGTAAACCCGGACAAGCTCGACCACCTCGGCGAGGTGGCCGATTACGCCTCGATGCTGCGCGAGACCCGCGGCCGCTGACCCTGGGCTCGAGTCGGAGGGATCGGCGTCTAGCTTCCGCGGACGCGTGTGGCGACAGACTTGCCGGCCTTGAGCGCGGCATCGCCGGCCGACTTCGCGGCGGTCACGAGACTGTCGACGGTCGATCCGGTCGAGTCCTTGGCCTCGGTTGCCGCCCGCTTGGCCTGGCCGGTGGCCTGCTTGGCCTGGTCGGCGGAGCGCTTCGCGGCCTTGCCCTGCCGGGTGGCGGCGGCCTTCTTGCCGCGGTTGCTCGCGGCGGTCTTGGCCTTCGCCTGGTTGCGCTTCCTCGTTGCAGCGGCCTTCTTGGCGGCGGCGCTGCGATCGGCTTTGGTCTGGGCCATGTGGCCTCCTGCTCTCTTCGATTTCGTGGGGTCATTCGCTTCTACCCGCTTGCGCCCGGTCCACTCATCGAGACGGATCGCCGGCTAATCCCTAAGCTGTGGAACGTGCCGGCCGCTGTGGTCGGCTTTTTCAAGGCTTGTTTTTTTGGATGAGTAGGTGCCGAGCGCATTGCTCCTCATAAGGACCGGCATCGAATCCCTAAGGAGGGAACTCATATGGCTAACGGAACCGTGAAGTGGTTCAACGACGACAAGGGCTACGGCTTCATCGAGGTCGAGGGTGGTGGCAAGGACGCGTTCGTCCACGTCAACGGCCTCGCCCCGGGCACCCGGATCGCCGAGGGCGACAAGGTCACGTTCGACCTCGAGGAGGGCCAGAAGGGCCCCCAGGCGGCGAACGTCACCGTCGCCGGCTGAACCACTCTTCAGCTGACTTTCGACGGCCGGGTCGCGCAAGCGGCCCGGCCGTCGTCGTTCTGGGGCCGCACACCCGCACCGGCTTTCATCTGGATCTCATCGGCGTCGGGCATCAATCGCGATGCGGTCGAACTCAGAGGCCGCTTTCACCGAGCGCCCTGCTCGAGACGAGCGGACGCCGTACCGAAGGAGGTACCGAGATGAGCCGACCGAGAAAAGTCGCCGCCGGACTGGCGGTGGTCATCGCGCTGACGATCGCCGGTTGCGGCGGAGGGGAATCGGGGGAGTCCACGCAGTCGCTGCCGCAGGGCAGCGAGGCGGTGAGCCTCGATCCGTCGGAGTTCACCACCACGATCGACAATCCCTACTGGCCGATGACGCCCGGCAGCCGGTGGCGCTACACCGAGACCGACAGCGAGGGGGCCCGGCAGCGGATCGATGTCACCGTCACCGACCGCACGAAGCGGGTGGCCGCCGGCATCGAGGCGCGGGTCGTCCACGATCTCGTCACCGACGAGAAGGGCCGGCCGGTCGAGGACACCTACGACTGGTACGCGCAGGACGCGGACGGCAACGTCTGGTACCTCGGCGAGGACACCAAGGAGTTCGAGAACGGCAAGGTCGTCTCGACCGCCGGGTCCTGGGAGGCGGGCGTCGACGGCGCCCAGCCCGGAATCGCTATGCCCGCCGCGCCGGAGCCGGGGCTCGCCTATCGCCAGGAGTACTACGCGGGCGAGGCCGAGGACAACGGCGAGATCGTCAGCGTCGACGAGCAGGCCGAGGTGCCGGCGGGCCACTACTCGTCGGTGGTGATGACCCGCGACACGACCCCGGTCGAGCCGAAGGTGCTCGAGTTCAAGTTCTACGCGAAGGGCGTCGGCCCGGTACTCGAGTTCACCGCATCCGGCGGGTCGGACCGGGGCGAGCTCGTCAGCTTCGAACCCGGGAGCTGAGGCGGCTACGCGAGCGGCGGTCGCGGGATGCGAACCGCGACCGCCGCGCCGTGAGCGACCGACGGCACTATCTCGGCCCCGCCGCCATGGGCCTCCGCGATCGCGGCGACGATGGCCAGTCCGAGTCCAGTGCCCGGCGTGGTCCTTCCGCTCTCGGCACGGGTGAAGCGCTCGAACGCCTTCGGCACGAAGTCCGGCGGGAAGCCGGGGCCGTCGTCGCGGACCTCGAGCCTCAGCTCGTCGCCGTCTCGTGCCGCTGCGAGCCGGATCGGGCCGCCGCCGTGCCGCAGGCTGTTCTCGACCAGGTTGCCGATCGCTGCGCCGATCCGGTCGGGATCGAGGCTCCACACGAGATCGCCCGGGGCGTCGACCTCGATC
Organism: Conexibacter sp.; assembly: GCA_018263295.1. GTDB lineage: Bacteria > Actinomycetota > Thermoleophilia > Solirubrobacterales > 70-9 > RHKX01. The sequence continues at coordinate 30,666 of JADFCZ010000031.1, read as the reverse complement.
GTCCGCCCCTCGCCCTCGGCGCGAGCCGCGAATCGCGTGCGGGTGCGCTCGAGCAGCTCGGCCACCGGCGTCTCGGCTCGTTGGAGCCGGAGCTTCGCGGCGTCGGAGCGGGCCAGCTCGAGGAGGCCGTCGGCGAGTTGCTGCAGCGCGTCCGCCTCCTCGATCGCCGAAGCGATCGCGGCCGCGGTGGCCGCGGGGTCGTCGCTGTGGCGGAGCCCGAGCTCGAGCTCGCCGCGGAGAATTGCGAGCGGCGTCCGCAGCTCGTGCCCCGCGTCGGCGACGAAAGCCCGCTGGCGGGCGAGCGACTGCTCGATCCGGGCCAGCATCTCGTTGAGGGTGCCCGCCAGGCGTCCGATCTCGTCGTCGGCGGGAGGCACCGGAAGCCGCTCCTCGGCGCGATCGAGGGTGATCCGGCTCGCCCGTGCCCTCATCGCCTCGACCGGCCGCATCGCGGCGCCGGCGACGAAGTAGCCGAGGGCCGACGCGAGGATCAGCGCGAGCGGGCCGCCGATCGCGAAGGTCGCCACGAGCCCCGCGAGCGTCTCGGCGCGGTCGCCGGTGGAAGCCCCGACCACGATCACGAAGTCGCCCTCCTCGGTGCTGACCGGTCGTGCGAGCAGACGCGCGTCGTTCTCGATCCCGCGGACCGGATGGGGCTCGAAGTAGACGACCCCCTGCGAGCCGGCCTCGAGCTGTGACGGACTCAGCACGGAGGTGCCGCCGAAGGCATCGGAGGACGCCACGACGCGGCCGTCGGGGCGGACGATCTCGGAGAGGATGTCCTCGGCGCCCTCGGAGCGCTCGCCGGCGAGCCCGAACTCGTCCGGCTCGGTGTTCTGGATCTGCCGGGCGAGGTCGTCGGCCCGCGTTCGCAGCGCGTCGTCGATCGAGCTGGAGAGGTCGTCGGCGACGCGCGCGTAGACGAACGCGCCCACCAGGATCAGCACGATCGCCATCGACCCCGCGAACGCGAAGGTCAGCCGGAACCGGATCGGGATCCGGCTCAAGACGTCACGGCCTCCCGCAGCCGGTAACCCGCGCCGCGCACCGTCTCGATCGAGTCGCAGCCGAACGGCCGGTCGATCTTCCGGCGCAGGTAGCGGACGTAGACGTCGACGATGTTCGAGCGGTTCTCGTAGTCGTAGTCCCAGGCGTGCTCGAGCAGATCGAGCCTACTGAAGACGGCTCCCGGCTTGCGCATGAAGGTCTCGAGCAGTGCGAACTCCTTCGGCGAGAGGTCGATCGGGGTCCCGTCGCGGGTGACCCGGCGGGTCGCCGGGTTCAGCTCGAGGTCGCCGACGCGCAGGACCGTCGGACGCTCGGAGTCGCCGCGCCTGATCAGGGCACGGAGGCGGGCCGACAGCTCCGCGAAGGAGAACGGCTTGACGAGGTAGTCGTCGGCGCCCTGGTCGAGGCCGGCGACCCGGTCCTCGATCGAGTCGCGCGCGGTCAGCATCAGGATCGGCGCCCACACCTGGTCCTCGCGAAGCCGCCTGCAGGTCTCGAAGCCGTCGATGCCCGGGAGCATCACGTCGAGGACGACCGCGTCGAACGGTGTGCTCCCCGCCATCCACAGAGCGTCCTCGCCACTCTTCGCCAGATCGACGGCGAAGCCGTCCTCCTTCAGGCCGCGGCGAATGAGCCCGGCCATCTTCGGCTGATCCTCGACGACTAGGACGCGCATCGCGACCGATTATCGACCGCGAAGATGAGAATTGGATGAAAGCCCCGGGCCGCCGCGATGACGGAACCGGCTACGCCCGGCGCGCAGCGGCCAGAAGCGGCAGTGCGATGAGCATGGCGGCGGCCGGATAGACGAACGCGGCCGAGGGCGACACGACGGTGTAGAGGATCCCCGCCAGGCCACTGGCGATCACGTTGCCGAAGCTCTGGATGCCGGCGAGGACCCCGAATGCCGAGCCCCTGATCTCCTCCGGCGCCATCGCCGCGACGGCCGAGTGCTCGGCCGTCTCGACGGCGCCGATGCCGATCCCCGCGGCGATGAAGCAGGCGGCCAGCAGCGGGATGCTCGCGCCCGCCGATGCGAAGCCGGCGTACGCCAGGGCGAACGCCGCCACCCCCGCCGCCAGCACGCGGACGGTCCCGCGGCGATCGCCGACGTGTCCCGCGGGAACGCTGGTCAGCGTCGCCGCGGCGTTGTAGAGAACGTAGAGGGTGATCGCGATCTGCGTCGCCGAGTCGGTGCTGCGGCCGGCCTCGAGCAGGTCGGTGGCCCGGAGGATGAGCAGCGTCGCGGCGACGTTGCCGAGTTCGAATACGGAGACGCCGATCATCAGCCGTCCGAGCCGGCCGCGCAGGACGGGCCGCACGCGGAGCCTGATCGGCTCCCGCTTCCGCTGCGACGGCTTCGCCGTATGGCGGATCGCGTAGAGGATCGCGACGACCGCCAGCAGCCCGGGGATGACCGAGAGCATGATCGCCGTCCGGACGCCGACGAGCCCGACCAGGAGCAGAGCCAGCAGCGGTCCGATGATCGCCCCGAGGTTGTCCATGGCGCGCTCGAAGCCGTAGGCGCGGCCGTAGGCGGACGCGTCGACGGTGTCGGCGAGGAGGGCGTTTCGCGAGGGAACCCTGATCCCACGGCTGATCCATGCGCCCGCGCGGAGGGCGCCGACCTGCCAGGCGGCGGTGGCGGTGCCGATCAGTGCCGACAGTACCGCCGTCGTCGCGTAGCCGCCGACCGCGGTCGTCCGGCGGCGGTGGGGGTCGTCGGCGAGGGCGCCGCCGCCGAGCTTCGCGGCGCCCGAGAGCCCGTCGGAGATTCCCTCGATCAGGCCGAGGGCCGATGCGGGCGCGCCGAGGGTGGAGGTCAGGAATGCCGGCAGGAGCGATGTCGGGATCTCGTGCCCGGCGTCCGACAGCAGGCTCGCCGCGCCGATTCCCCGGACGCCGGGGGTGAGCCACCGTCCTTCGTCGTGGTCCTCGTGGTTCTCGGGAGCGTCAGCGGTCATTCGCGCCCCGACCTCCTACCCGCAACCCTTCCGCCGGCAACCCGTCAGCCGTTTCAGCTGCCGGCTCAGCTTCTGCCTCACCGCGCGATATGAGTCGTCGCGATAGCGGTTCGTCATCTCGTCGGGGTCCCTCTTGAGGTCGTAGAGCTCGCCGACGGGGCCGAGTCGCCTGTGCCTGTCACGGGCACTCTTGACGAACAGGTAGTCATGGCTGCGAAGCGCCCTGAACGGCCGGCGGCCGCTGCCCTTCAGCATCTCGATCAGGAGTCCGTCGCGCCCCTTTCTGCTGCGATCGCGGGCGATCGGCAGCAGGGTGCGGCCGTCCATCCGGCCGTGTGGGGCCCCGGCGATGTCGAGGATCGTCGGGGCGAGGTCGATGTTGCCGACGATCTGGTTGCGGCGCCCGCCGCGCGGGAACCCGGGGCCGCGAATCAGCAGCGGCACGGAGGTCGACTCCTCATAGGGGAGGGCTTTCCCGGTCAACCGGTGCTCGCCGAGGAGGAAGCCGTTGTCGGAGGTGAAGATGATCGCCGTGTTACCGAGCTCGCCGGTCCGCTTGAGCCGGCTGACGATGTGGCGCACGGCGTCGTCGACCGCGAGGAGGCTCCTGAGCCGGCTTCTGTACATGGCTCGAATCTGACGCTTGCGGGCGCGGTCGAATCGCGGTCGGCGGATGAACCGGGGCTTGTCTTTCACATCGCGCTCGTTGAAGGCGGGCGGCCTCGGCAGGGGAGCGCGATTGAACCGCGATTCGTGGCGCGGCGCGGCGACCGGGTCCCGGCTCTTGCCGCGACGTTTGGGGTCGGCGTGAGGGGCGACCGTCCCGAGCATCAGGAAGAAGGGCTTCCGGCGCTTCGAGCTCTCGGAGATGAACTTGAGCGACTGCCGCGCGAGGACGTCGGTCTGGTAGTCGGCCGGCGAGTGGCCGTAGTCGCTGCGCCTGCCGTTGTCGTCGACCGCGTAATCGAACATCTGGTAGTTGGTGTCGAACGCCGGCTCGAACCACCGGTTCCACCCCGGTGGGACGTTGAGCTGGCCGTCGCTTCCCGGGTTGTTGAGGTACTTGCCGACGTAGCCCGTCCGGTATCCGGCCCGGTGGAGGCGAACGGCCAGCGTCTGCCGCGGCCGGACCGAATGGCTGAAGCCGGCGGCGCCGCCGTGCGGCGGGTCGTTTCCGGGAACCCCGTGGTTATGGGCGTAGAGGCCGGTCTGGAAGGTGGCCCGCGACGGGCAGCAGAGCGGCGTCGTCACGAACGAGTTGGTGAACTCGATCCCCCGCCGCCCGATCAGGTTGCGGGTGCTCTTCATGACGCGCATCGAACCCACGTCCATGTCGTCGGTCATGACGACGACCACGTTCGGGGACGCGGTCACGGCTGCGGGCGCCATGGCACCGTGGGCGAGGGCGACGACCGCGATCAACCCGATCCAGGGCGTATGGCGCCAGCGGGACCGGCCCGCGCTCTTGGTGGTCGTCTTCGACAGGGTCGATGTCCTTTGCGGGCGTGGCCGCATCTGCAGGCCGATACCGGAAGCCGGTCTCGGCTCTCGTGGGTCGCCGAACCTACAGGACCGACACCGGCCGGACGCCGGTTCGCCTGACCGGCAGGCAGTAGGGCGTCGTCGCTCGCGGCGGACCGGCTCAGCCGACCGCTAGGAGGCTCACCGCGACCGCGGCGAGCCCGAGCCCGGCGATCTGCACCGGGCCGATCCGCTCCGCGAGGAAGGCGCGGGCGAGGACGACGGTCGCAGCGGGGTAGAGGGCGGTGATCACGGCCACGACCGCGAGGTCACCCTCGCGGACGGCGAGCAGGAACGAGAGGTTTGCGAGCGAGTCGAGGGCGCCGGCGCCGGCCGCCGCGGGCACGCTCGGGCGGGTCCGGCCGAGGCGCCCGTAGAGCGCGAGCGCGGCGGTGAGGACGATCGCCGACGACACCGCCCGGCCGACGAGCAGCGGGGCGATGCCGCTGTCGTGCGGCGCCTGATCGAGGCAGACGAGCTGGAGTGCGATCGTCGCGCCGGCCCCGAAGGCGAGCGCCAGCGCCGCCCGGCTCGGGCGCCGACCGCCCTCGTCGGGGCCGCCGCTGATCACGATCACGGCGATGAACGCGAGCGCGATGCCGGCGACCGCGGTTCCGCCGAGCTGCTCGCCGCCGATCAGGCCGACGCCGACGGGCAGCGCCGCCGACACGACCGCGGTCACGGGGGAGAGCACGCTCATCGGCCCGATCGCGAGCGTCCGGTAGAGCAGCGCAAACGATCCGGCCGAGGCCACGCCCGACGCAGCGCCCCAGGCGACCGCGCCGGAGTCGAAATCCGCACCGAACGCGGGCCAGAGCAGGACTTCGACCGCAAGGCTGGCCGGTGCCGCGATCGCAACGACCCGGAGCACGTGGGCTCCCCGCGCGGCGACACCGCCGAGGAAATCGGCAGAGCCGTAGGCGATCGAGCTGGCGAGGGCCAGCAGCAGCGACAGGGTCATCGCCGTGACCTTATGCAGCGCCTCGACAGCCCGCCGAGCGCGACCTCGGCGAGAGGGTCAACGTTGGCGATGCGTGACCGGAATTGCCGACCGTTCCATAAACGGGACACACCGTCTAACTTTCCCGCCGCAAACGTTCAAGACCGCAGGGGGTAGCGGTCGGTTCGGAGAGGTCGACCAAGGGCTCCTAGGGCGCCTGCGCGCGCCGGCAGGGACTCTCCTCGGAAGAGGAGACAAGTGAGAGAACTGGAACTCGGTCGCCGCGTCTACGCGGAGACGACGAACGACTTCGGCGTCGAGGCGAGCGCCCGGGAAGCCCTGAGCGATCGCAGCGACGTCCTCGACGATTTCGACCGGGTCGGATTCACCGTGGCGTTCGCGCTCGCGTGGGGCCATGCCGCCGAGAGCGATCCGTCGCTGACCGAGGAGGAACTCGGAGAGCTCGCCGCAGCGGTGGCCGATCTTTCGCTTCGTGCCGGGCACACGCCCGGGGGCTGGGAGGCGATGATCGCCGGCGCCGGCTCCGAGCTCGAGCCCTGGGTCGGCGTCGTGTCCAGCTTCTTCGGCGCCACCGCCTGACGGGCGTTAGGCCCGCTTCGGCTGTCGGAGTCGGGGTACCAACTGACGAAGATCCGCACCGACCACTGAAGAAGATCGCCCGCTCCGCGCCTAGCTTGGCGCGATGGAGAGGATCCCTTTGCCGCCACCCTGTGAGCGCTGCGGCGGCTCGGTCGGCCTGTGGGAGGCGATTCTCGTCGCACCCGGCTACGAGGGGCCCACGACCTGGCTCGCGCTGAGCGAGGGGTGGGACCGGATCCCGGAGCGGATCCTTCACCACGTCTGCCCCGGTCGGGACCGCGGCGAATCGGGCGACGGCGACCGCGGCTGATCAGCCGAGCGGGTCGGTCCCGCAGCGGGCGAACCAGGGGAGGTGACCGAGCGGCGCCTCGACCTCGGCTCCGGCCGGGCCCCGGTAACGCGTCCCGTCGGGACCTCGCCAGCAGCCGCGCGGGAAGTAGACGCGCCGGGACGTCAGGCCCTCCGCGACGACGGGCGCGACCAGAAGGTCGGGTCCGAGCAGCCACTCCTGGTCCTGAGCGGCGGCGCGTGGGTCGGACGGGTACTCGAGCCAGAGCGGGCGGGTGACCGGCATTCCGGTGTGACGCCCTTCCCGCCAGAGCCGCATGATCAGCGGCTCGGCGCGACGGTGGAGTCGCGCCAGCCGCTTGTAGGCGCGGAGCGTGGCGTCGTCGTAGGACCAGGGCGTATGGGTGCCGGCGTCCACCGATCCGTGGATGCGGAAGAACGGCGACAGCGCCGCCCACTCGGCCCAGCGCAGGAACAGCTCCTTGTCCGTCGCGCCGTAGGGCACGTCGTAGAAGCCGCCGATGTCGGTCGTGAACCCCCAGGCCCCGCCGATCGCGCGGTTGAGCATGTCGGTTGTCAGCGACGCGAGCCCGGCCGAGCGGCTCCAGTCGGTCGTCTCGTCGCCGGGGAAGTTCGACATCTCGTAATGCGCCGAGCCGGGCGTGCCGGAGTAGCCGTTGCGAGTGAACCAGTAGATGTGCCGGCCGGGATGCCGGCGCTCGAACGCCCGGACCACCTCGAAGGTCGCCCGGTGGAACAGGACCGGCAGGCGGTTGTGCATCGTCGCGCCGGTCGAGCCGTCGTCGAAGTGCATCCCGACCTGGACCTGCTCGCCGAAGTCCTGCATGAAGCCCTCGGCTCCGAGCTCGAGCGCCTGCCGCACCCGCCCCTTCCACCAGCGCACCGCGGCCGGGTCCGTGAAGTCGATCTGCGCGGCCGGCGCGCTGAAGTTGGAGTCGAAGACGTAGGGGTCGCCGTCGGCCTCGGTTGCGACGTAGCCCCGCTCGATCGCCTCGTCGAAGGCGTCCGGGTCGTCGGTTCCGATCTCGTCCTCGCCGACGAAGGAGCGGAAGTAGACGAGCGGCCTGATCCCGCGACGATGCAGCTTCGCGATCACCTTCCTCAGGAACGGGCGCGGCAGGAACTGCCAGCCCTCGATCCGGTAGGAGTCGATGGCGGTGTCGGTGGCGCGAAGCTGCCTGAGATCGTCGCGGACGGCGACGGCGTAGTCGTCGGCGGGCTGCGAGGGGAACTCGACGAGGCGATCGAGCGCCGGCCCGAGCGCCCACCGCGGTGGGACGCGGTGGCGGCCGGTGATCGCGGTCAGCTTGCGGATCGCCGCTCGCGAGGAGCCGGGAGCGACGACGTAGTCGAGGCGGGAGGAGGCACTCTGGACCTGCCAGGCGCCGGAGCGGTCGGAGCCGAGCCTCCAGTCGGAGAGCTCGTCACGATCGAGGAGGAAGCCGTAGCGATCGGGCGATACGAACGACGACTGGACGTAGTAGGCGGCGTGCTCGCCGTTGGGGAACAGGTAGGTGTCGGGATCGACCCCCGGGGGGGCCGGCCCGCCGATACCGGGCGCGCTGAGGTTCTCCTGTTGGGTCCAGTTGTAGAACTCCGATCCGGCCTGATCGAGCGAGTCGTGGCGGCCGCCGAAGCCGCGGAAGGCTTCACCGTCGGGGGAACGGAAGGAGTCGCCGATCGCGGCGACGCCGGAGGGATCGTCGGGGCGGGCACTGACCGCGATCGTCCCGCGCTCGGGCCCGCGGCCGACGTCGACGATCAGCTTGCGGCCGCTCGGATCGCTGGTTCGGACGATCAGGCGAACCCCGTCGCGACGGCGGTCGGCCCGCGCGACGGAGACCGCTCCGTACTCCGTGCCGGACTCGGTCACGGTGTTCAGGTTCCCGTTCCACTGGAACGTCGGGAACTGCTCGATCCCGACCGAGCCGACGAGGAAGCTGAGCGGCGCGTAGAGGGTGGGCGGGGGCGGGCCGAGCACCCCGAACTGGGAGCGGGGGACCGCGGGGATCGCACGCTCGGCTCCGTCCCGCCCGCGGAGCCCGCGGAGGACCGTCCGCCCGTCGCCGTCCGCGAAGCCGATCCGGAACGGATCGAAGCCGATCCGTGCGGAGGCCCCCGGCACCTCGATCACGGCGGATTCGGGGCCGACCCTGGTGGCGGCCTGTGCCGCACTCGCGAAGCCGAGAACGATCAGCGCGGTGGCGAGGGCGAGGTGAGGTGAGGAACGGCGGACGGATCGCATCGGCGGCAAGTTAGCCGGTGATCTGTTTCGCGGCGCCGTATGCCGGGCAACCCAGCCGCATGCAAGTACTCGGACTCATCCTCATCGGCATCGTCATCGGCGTCATCGCACGCCTGATCCTCCCGGGCCGCCAGAGCGTCGGGGCGCTCGTCACGATCCTGCTCGGCATCGGCGGTGCACTGATCGGCGGGGTGGTCGCCAGCGCGATCGGCGAGGGTGACATCTGGGAGCTGAACTTCATCGGCACGATCGTCGGCGTAATCGCCGCGATCCTGCTGATCGCCATCGCCGAGGGCGCCGGCGTCGGAGCGGACCGCTCCACGCGACGCCCCGCGGCTCGCCGCTAACGGCGCTTCCCACCGCCGAGGGCTTGCCCGCGCCGGCGGCCCATCCCGTCGGCGGCCACCCGACGGCGGGACCGATCACGGACCCGCGGGCGTAGTCACGGCAGATGGGGTACGTCGATGCAAGGAAGCCACTCGCCGCCATCGCCTGCCTGGTCGCGGCGTTCGCCGGGATCGCCTGCGGTGACGGCGACGGCGCTCCGGCAGAGAGTGAGTTGTCCGCACCGAGTGGATGGACGCGGCTGCCGTCGCCGGCCCGGGTTCCGTACGGAACGACGCTGCTGGCCGCCGGGGACCGGCTGCTGCTCGCCGGCGGCTGCGCCCACGACTATCGCGACGACGGCGGGTGCGGCCGCTCGCGGCGCGTCTACTCGTTCGCTCCCGGCGAGGCGAAGTGGAGCGAACTGCCCCGGCCTCCGAAGGGCGTCCCGTCGGCCGGCGTGTGGACAGGGGAGGAGGCGATCTTCCTCGACCTCTCGGGCCGGCGGCCAGCCTTCGGCATGGCTCTGGATCCGGATTCCGGGACCTGGAGCGAGATCCCCGACGGGCCGGTCAGCGCGGCTAACGCGGAGGCCGTCTGGGCCGGCGATCGCGTTGTGGTCTGGGGCGGCCGGGGGCGCAACGGAAGCGGCGAGGCAAAGGGCGCGACCTTCGATCCGGCGACCGGGGAGTGGAGCCGGATCGCCGAGGCGCCGGTCAGCCTGAATCTCTTCGACCTCGTCTGGACCGGGTCGGAGGTGATCGCGTTCGGATCACGTCTCGACCGGCGCAACTGGTCCGGGACGAAGACCGCGGTCGGCGCCGCCTACGACCCGGCGACCGACGCCTGGCGGCGGCTGCCTCCGTCCGACCTGAACCCGCAGGCGACGACCGCCTCCTGGTTCGACGGCGCGCTGATCGCCTACGGATACGACGGTCGCTCGCAGGCGTATCTGCCGGATCGGGACCGCTGGCAGCCGAAGCAGAAGATGCCGCTCGACTTCTCCGAGTGCTACCCGGACAGCATCGCGAGCGAGACCTCACTGATCGCGTTCTACTGCGGCCAGATCGTGACGCTCGACTCCGCCGACGGCCCCTGGAAGCCGCTGAAGGGCGGACTCACCGAGCGCATCCATCACAACGGCGGGATCCAGATCCCGGTCTGGCGCTTCTCGCTGCTCGCGACCCTCGGCGACTCGACCTACTTCCTCGCCGAAGGGGTCACGTTCGGCGGCGGCGGAACGGCGCGTTACAACTTCCCCGAGTCGCCGCACTCGTTCTGGTCACTGGGCGCATCTGAGGCTCCATAGGTTGCTCATCTGCGCCCACTGGCACGTGCAGCCGGCTAAGCGAACCTGAACGTGAAGCGCGGACCCGACGCGCCGCGGTCGGTGTCGACGCAGTCGACGTGGAGGCCCGGCTCGGTGGAGAACTCGCGGATCCGGCAGGTGAAGCGGCCGGCGCGCTCGATCCAGCCGCCGGGATGCGGCGCGAAGCCGTTCGTGCCGCCGACGATGAACCGCTCGGCGACGCCGCAGGTGATGCCGTCGGTGACCCGGACCTCGTGGACGTGTCCGGTCCGCTCGCAGGGAGTGAGCTCCGCCGCCGGCACCATCCACTCGGTCCAGAGCAGCGCGGCCTCGCCGCAGGAGAGGCCGTCGGCTCCGCGGAAGCCCGAGGTTCCGCCGACGGCGAAGTCGCGGTCGCACTCGCCGCTCGGGAAAGCGTGAACCTTCAGGCCGTTGAGCAGCCGGACGGCCTGGCGCTTCACTTCGGGGTCGACGCGCCCGGGCGTGAGCCAGACGACGACATGAACGCCGCGGCCGTTCTCGTGGAAGTTGACGACGTGGCTGCGACCGCTGCATTCGTATGCACCGAAGGTGCTCCGGTCCAGGGCGATCCGCTCGGGACGGGCGGGCATCCGCTGCGGCTGCCACTCGCTGATCTGGATCGCGGCCCCGTCGACCGGGAGCCGGTCGAGCACGGCGTCGGGCGTCCCGCAGACCGGCGGCGGCCTGTCGATTGGCCTGAGGGGCGCCGACGTAAGAGTCATCAGCGGGGCGGGGTACCCCTGTGCCTTCGGCATCTCGACCTCGGACCACTCCGGCGGCAACTCGGCATTGATCCGCTCGTGGTTGACGAGCGAGTCGGCGCCGTCCGCCGCCGTCTCACCGACGCCGATCGGCTCGGCGCAGCCGGCCAGCGCGAACGCCGCGGCGCACAGCCCCGCGGTCACGGCTCTTGACGCTCGGCCCATGCCCTCACTACGGTCGCCGGGAAGGGGGAGGTCCCGGGACTTCCGGCGCACTCCGATCCGTATGAGATGGGGAGGGTGCCGCCTTCGGATCATGGACAAGCTCGGCCTCAGGCTTCGACGACCCACCGGCTCGGCCGGCGGAGCGGGCGACCTCGCGGCGCCGTTGCCCGCGCTGGGGCCGTTGCGGGCTGACGCCGCGCATCGCTCCGAGCGCAAGCTCGTGCGGGCGGCGAAGCGCGGCTCGAAGGAGGCATTCGGCGAGCTCTTCAACATGCACTGGCCGCGGGTTCACCGCGCCTCCTACCTGATCATCCGCGACTCGGCCGCGGCCGAGGACATCGCCCAGGAGGCGTTCATGGCCGCGCTCCGCCACCTCGATCGCTTCGACGCGCGCCGCCCGCTCGGGCCGTGGCTGCACCGGATCGTCGTCAACCGCTCGATCGACTGGACGCGGACCAGCCGCATCCGCAGCGAGGTCCACGCCGATTCGTGGCGGGAGGAGACGGGCGTTCCCGGCCCCGAGTCCGCCGCACCCGCGGTCTCCGGCGAGCTGATGTCGGCGCTCGGGCGGCTCCCGGTCGAGCGTCGCGCGGTCGTGGTCATGCGGTTCCTCCTCGACTACACGCCGTCGGAGATCGCCGCCGCCCTCGAGTTGCCGACCGGCACCGTCAACTCCCGGCTCCGACGCGCCCTCGACCAGCTCGGAAGCGATTACGAGGAGGCCGCCGATGCCTGACCTCCGGTCCGAGCTCGAGCGCATCCGCGTCCCGGAGGCGGAGGAGAGCGAGCGCCAGGCGCGACTGCTGATCGAGGCGGCCTTCGACGAGCGCTCCGCCGGCGCCGGCGACCGGCGCCGGCGACCGGGTCGGATCGTCGCGGCGATGCTGTCGCTCATCGGCGCATCCGTGATCGCGCTGACCCCGGCCGGGGCCGAGGTCCGGGAGTGGATCAAGGACACGGTCACCGACGTCGGCGAGCCGAACGCGAAGCCGGCGCTGACCCGCCTGCCGGCGCCCGGGTCACTGCTCGTCAGCGCCGGACGAGGTGCGTGGACGGTCTCGGGAGGTGGGGCGAGGGACCGGCTCGGGACCTTCGACGACGTCGGCTGGTCGCCTCACGGCCTCTACGTCGCGACCGCCGAGGGCCGGAGCCTGAGCGCACGCACCGCAGCGGGGGAGACGCGATGGGAGATCGAGGCGGACGCTGCGGTCACCGACCCGGTCTGGTCCCCGAACGAGGGCTATCGGGTCGCCTATCGCAGCGGCGACGAGCTCCGGGTCGTCTGGGGCGACGGCGTCAACGACCGCGCGATCGGCGCCGCTGTGGCCGTGGCTCCGGCCTGGAAGCCGCGTGCCGGCAAGCGCAACGTCCTCGCCTACGCCGATCCGACCGGTCACGTACGCATCGTCGACGCCGACACCGGCGAGCTGCTCGGCGCGGCCCGCTCGCCGGCGGCGCCCGTCGACCTCGACTGGACCCGCGACGGATCGCAACTGCTCGTCCTCCTTCGCGATTCGATCAGGGTCCTCGACCCGGAGGGCGACGAGATCCGGCGAGCGAAGCTCTCGCGAAGCCGCGAGGCGGTGGGCGGCGCCTTCCTTCCGGGCCGGGACACGATCGTCCTCCTCCTTCGATCCGAACGAAGCGGCGCACGCACCAGCGTCGTGTTCGTCAACCACGTCGGCGACGAGCTCTCGAAGCGGACGATCTTCACCGGCAGCGGCCGGCTCACGGGGCTCGCGGTGGCGCCCAACGGCCGCCGGATGCTCGTCGGCTGGCCGCGGGCCGACCAGTGGCTCTTCATCCCGACCAAGCGGACGAACAGGATCGAGGCGGTGGGGAACATCCGGCGGCAGTTCGGGACGGGGGAGAACGAGCCGTTCCCGCGCGTCGAGGGATGGTGCTGTCAGGCGCGGTGAGGTCCGGCGCTCAGCGCTCGATCGGGCCCGGAAGCAGGAAGGGATAAGTCCGTCCGGTCCGCAGGCGCCAGGCGCGGTCGAGCCGGCGCAGCCTGAGGAGGACGGCCCAGAGCCTCGCGTCGGAGCGGTAGTAGCGGTGGACGTCCTCCGCCGTGAGCGGCTGCGTCAGGCGTGGGGCGATCGCCGCGAGGAACGCTCCGAGCCACAGGTCGAGGCGTTCCTTGAGCAGGTTCCCGCAGAGGTCGAGGTAGACGCCGCGGAGGTCGCGGTAGCCGTCGAGGATCCGTGGCGCCACGAACCTCCGGAGCAGCGGCCGCAGGATCGCCGGGTAGGCCTGCGCCAGCGGCTCGAGGTCGAGGCGGGAGACGCCGGCCTCGTCCCAGAGCATCGGCGTCGAGACGTCCAGATATGTGAGCCGCCCGTCGTCCCAGGTCCAGTTCGAGAGCTGGGCGTCGAGGCCGATCCGAGGTGAGACGGTCCCTGCCGCGGCGGCGACGATGGCGTCCACCAGCGGGTGGCCGTCTCCGGGGTCCGCTGCGTGGAGGATCGGCGGTGCGAGCGTGTCGGCGGCGAGGATCGGCTGAACGACGTAGCCGACGACGCTGCCAGCGAGTTGGTCGACGCCGCGCATCTCGGTCGGGACGACGTCCATGCCCGCCGCCCCGAGCGCGGCGACGTAGTCGCCGAGCGTGCGGGCGTAGGACTCGAACGCCGCCTGGGAGGGAAAGGCCGGCATCCGCTTACAGGCGTACCGAGGTGCTTCCTGCGGCCACCCGAGGACGAGGGAGATCTCGCCGTATCCGAGCGTCGGGAGCAGCTCCTCCCGTCCCGACCCCAGCGCCTCGTCGACGAGCGAGTCCAGGGCACGGAGCTCGTCGTCGCCGAGGTCGCTCATCCCAGTGCGTCGCCGACCGCGGCGACGATCTCGTCGACCTCGGCCTCGGTGACGATCAGCGGCGGCTTGAACTGCGTCACGGAATGGTCGTGCTCCGCGTAGACCGCGAACACTCCTGCGTCGATCAGCTTCTTCGCCGCCATCACTCCGCCGCCCTCCTCGTCGAATGCGAGACCCATCGTCAGCCCGTAGCGGCGGAGCGTGAACGGCATCCCCTCGAAGCCGCGCTCGAACCGCAGCCCGAGTTCCTCGACCCGTCCGAGGAAGCCCGGCTCGGCGATCTGCTCGAGGACCGAACTCGCCGCGATGCAGCCGATCTCGGCGCCGCCGAAGGTCGAGACGTACGCGAACGGGTTGGCGTCGAAGAAGTCCTCCAGCTCGGGACGAAGCAGGACGGCGCTGATCGGATAGACGCCCCCGCCGAGCCCCTTGCCGGTGATCAGCATGTCCGGCTCGACTCCCTGCTGCTCGTAGTACCAGCGGGTTCCGGTCCGGCCGAGCCCGGTCTGGACCTCGTCGAGGATCAGCAGCGCCCCGGCATCGCGGGCGGCCGCCGCCACGGCCTCGAGGTATCCCGGCGCCGGGGCCGGAAACCCGAGCGTGGCCGGGATCGACTCGAGGATGACGGCGGCGGTCCGCGGGCCGATCGCATTCCCGATGGCCTCCGCGTCGTTGTAGGGGACGTGCGCGAAGCCCTCGGGAACAGGTCCGAACGGGTCGAACCAGCGGGGGTCGCTCGCGGCGAGCGCGAAGCCGCTGAGGCCGTGGTAGGCGCCGGTCGCGGCGACGATCCCGGTGCGACCCGTGTGCGCGCGAGCCAGGCGCAGCGCCAGATCGACCGATTCGGTCCCGGACGGAGTGAAGACCGCGAAGGGGAGGAGGTCGTCCGTGCTCGCCGAGAGCTGCTCGGCGAGGTGGGCGCGGTGGCCGCTGATCAGGTGGTGGTTGCCGACGTCCACGCGGTCGAGGCCGCGGCGCACCGCCTCGACGACGGCGGGATTGCGATGGCCGAGGTTGAAGACGCCGCCGTTGCAGTGGCAGTTCCAGTACGACCGCCCGTCGTAGGCATCGCGAAAGCGGGCGCCCTGGCGGTCGCCCATCACGACGTCGACGCCGATCGCCTCGAGCGCGCGGACCTTGCCCCGGTTCACGTGGGCGGCGAACGACGCGGCGGCATCGGCCCGGCTCGGATACGGCTCCGGCGGGTTCGCCGGGTCGCTCTGCGGGTCTGTGGCGGGAGCGCCATCGCGCGGCACCTCGCCAACGTAGCGAAGTCCGGCGCTTGCGGAATCTCGTTTCGGTCATCGTGGCCGGACCCGCGTCCGGGCGGGCATGATGGGTACGCGTGATCGGTTTCGACGAAGCCCTGCGTGCTCGCCTGAGCGCGAACCTCGAGGCTCACGAGCGGCGACGGCTCCCGCTCGGGGACCGCCGCCACGCGGCGGTGGCCCTCGTCGTCGTCGACAGCGACTCCGAGCGCGACGACGTCGAGCCGGTGCCCGAGGGTGCGGTCGACATGGCGGAGGTGCCGGGCGGGCCGGTCGGCGAGGACGGCCGCCGTTTCGACGGCCGGATGGTCGGGGTAGCCGGGGGCGCCTCGTTCCTGCTCTGCCGGCGCTCGCTCGGGATGCGGCGGCACGCCGGGCAGTGGGCGCTCCCGGGCGGGCGGCTGGACGACGGGGAGGAGCCGATCGACGCGGCCCTCCGCGAGCTCGACGAGGAACTCGGGCTGGCGCTCTCGCCCGACGCGGTCGTCGGCTGGCTCGACGACTACGTGACGCGGTCGGGGTTCGTGATCTCGCCGGTCGTCCTCTGGGGCGGCGGCGATCCGGACCTCGTGCCCGATCCGGACGAGGTCTTCGCCGCCTACCGGATCGGCCTCCACGCACTGCGCGACAGCAACCCGCGCCTGATCGAGATTCCCGAGAGCGAGCGGCCGGTGCTGCAGATGCCGCTCGGAAACGACCTGATCCATGCCCCGACCGGCGCGATCCTCCTCCAGTTCCAGCGGGTCGCCCTGCTCGGGCGGGCCGGCGAGAGGGTCGACCACGTGGAGGAGCCCGTCTTCGCCTGGCGCTGAGGGCGCCGGCGAAGACGGGCTCCCGCTTCCCGGTCAGGCGGCGAGCGCCTCGAGCATCGGGTGGGTCAGACCGTGCTCGGCGCACAGCTCGGGCAGGGTCTCCGGCTTGAAGTGGTGCCCGTAGCGGGCACCGAGCTCGGCCAGTTGCTCGATGTCGAACTCGCCGGCCATCCCCGACGCGAACTCGTCGAAGAAGTGCTCGAAGCCTCCCGGCGCGATGATCTCGAGGATCCGGCAGGGAGCGTCGTCCGGGTTCCAGAACGTGTGCCACTGATCGCGCGGCTTGAACACGAAGTCCCCGGCCTCGGCGTAGACGACATCGTCGCCGAGCTTCGCGCCCATTCGGCCCTCGAGGACGAAGCTGTACTCGTCCTCGCGCTCGTGGATGTGCACCGGGGCGACGAGGGTCCTGGGCGGGATCGGATGCTCGACGAGCGAGAACCCGCCGCCGGTCTCCTCCGTCCAGGCCAGAAAGCGGACGCCGACCGATCCGAGGTCGACGAACTTTCCGCCGTCGGGGCCGAGATGCGCGGCCCCTGGCTCGCATCGAAGCGGGTGAGGTCCTCGGGCTTGGTGATGGTCATGATCTGGTCCTTTCAGTTGATTGAACAGTAGTGTGCGACGAATCTATACACGCGACCGCTCGATCTGTCAAGATTGATTGAACAGGCATGCCTACTGAAAGCAACGACAAGCCGCGGCAGTACCGCAAGCGCAAGCGCGCCGAGCTCGAGGAGGACACCCGGCGCCGGATCACCGAGGCCGCGGTGAAGCTGCACGGGACGATCGGGCCCGCGAAGACGACGGTGAGCGGAATCGCCCGCGAGGCCGGGGTCCAGCGGGCCACCGTCTATCGCCACTTCCCCGACGAGGACGCGATCTACGTGGCCTGCACCTCCCACTACAACGCGCTTCACCCGCCGCCTGACCTGAGCGCCTGGGCGGCGATCGCCGATCCCGACGAACGGCTGCGGGTCGCGCTCGCGGAGGTCTACGCCTTCTACGCGGAGACGCACGAGATGCTCGAGAGCACCGGCCGCGATGCCGACCGCGTCCCGGCGGTCGCCCGCGCGATGAAGGAGATGGCGAGCTACCTCGGGGAGGCGCGGAAGATCCTCATGCGCGGGAGGCCGGAGCGGGGTGGGGCGCGAGCGCGCGCCTCGGCCGCCGTCGGCCACGCGCTGTCGCTGCCGACCTGGCGCTCGCTCGTGGTCGAGCAGGGCCTCGGCGCCGACGATGCGGTCGAGTTGATGGCGACGCTGGTCGCCTCGGCCGACCCTCGCTGAGGCGCTTCCCGACGCTGGTGTTGCCGCTCCGGCCGGATCGGTTGACGGCCCGGGCCGGCGGGACGGCCGGCCCGGGGACCCGCATGGCTACCTCAGATCGAAGCGGTCGGCGTTCATAACCTTGACCCAGGCGGCGACGAAGTCGTCGACGAACTTGTCGCCGGCGTCCTCGCTGGCGTAGACCTCCGCGAGGGCTCGCAGCTCGGAGTTCGAGCCGAACACGAGGTCGACGCGGCTGCCGGTCCACTTGACCTCGGCGGAGCCGTTCCGAGCCTCGTACGACTTCGACCACTCCGTGTCCTCGGTCGGCGACCACTTGGTGCTGAGGTCGAGGAGGTTGACGAAGAAGTCGTTCGTCAACGTCTCCGGCGCCTTGGTGAACACGCCGTCGCGCGAGCCGCCGTGGTTGGCGCCGAGCACCCGCAGGCCGCCGACCAGCACTGTCATCTCGGGCGCGGTCAGCGTCAGCAGGTTGGCCCGATCGACCAGCAGGTACTCGGCCGGCAGACGGTGTCCGCCCGCGTCGTAGTTGCGGAACCCGTCGACGGTCGGCTCCAGGGCCGAGAACGAGTCGACGTCCGTCTGCTCTTGGGTGGCGTCGGTGCGCCCCGGGGTGAACGGGACCTCGACGTCGCGGCCGGCGGCCTTCGCCGCCTGCTCGACGCCGACGCCGCCCGCGAGGACGATCAGGTCGGCCAGCGAGACCTGCTTGCCGCCGGCGGAGTTGAAGGACTCCTGGATCCCCTCCAGGGCGCTCAGCACCGTCGCCAGCTTCTCGGGCTCGTTGACCGCCCAGCTGCGCTGCGGCTCCAGGCGGATCCGGCCGCCGTTCGCACCGCCGCGCTTGTCGCTGCCGCGGAACGAGGACGCAGCCGCCCACGCCGTGGAGACGAGCTGCGAGACGGACAGGCCCGAGCTCGCGATCTGCTCCTTCAGCTGCGCCACCTCAGCATCGCCGATCGGCTCGCCCTCGGCGGCCGGGACCGGGTCCTGCCAGAGCAGCTCCTCGTCCGGCACCTCGGGGCCGAGGTAACGCTCGATCGGACCCATGTCGCGGTGGGTGAGCTTGAACCAGGCGCGCGCGAACGCATCCGCGAGCTCCTCCGGGCTCTCGAGGAACCGGCGCGAGATCCGCTCGTAGTCCGGGTCCACCCGCAGCGCCAGGTCGGTGGTCAGCATCGTCGGCTGGTGGGTGACGTCCGGCTTGTGCGCGTCCGGCACCGTCCCCTCGCCGCCGCCGTCCTTCGGCTTCCACTGGTGGGCACCGGCCGGGCTCTTGACGAGCTCCCACTCGTTGCCGAAGAGGATCTCGAAGAACGAGCTGTCCCACCTGGTCGGGGTGTTGGTCCAGGCACCCTCGAGGCCGCTGGTGATCGTCTCGTCGCCGGCGCCGGAGCCGTTCGAGTTGCGCCAGCCGAGGCCCTGCTGTTCGAGCGGGGCGGCCTCCGGCTCGGGGCCGACGTACTCGTCGGGGTCGGCGGCGCCGTGCGTCTTGCCGAAGGTGTGGCCGCCGGCGATCAGCGCGACGGTTTCCTCGTCGTTCATGGCCATCCGCCTGAACGTCTCGCGGATGTCGACGGCCGCCGCCGCCGGGTCCGGGTTGGCGTTCGGGCCCTCCGGGTTGACGTAGATCAGGCCCATCTGCACCGCGGCGAGCGGGTTCTCGAGGTCACGCTCGCCCGTGTAGCGCTCGTCTCCGAGCCAGGTGGTCTCGGGGCCCCAGTAGACGTCGTCGTCCGGCTCCCAGACGTCCTCGCGGCCGCCGGCGAAGCCGAAGGTCTCGAAGCCCATCTGCTCGAGCGCGACGTTGCCGGTCAGGACCATCAGGTCCGCCCACGAGAGCTTGCGGCCGTACTTGGCCTTGACCGGCCAGAGCAGGCGGCGGGCCTTGTCGAGGTTGGCGTTGTCGGGCCAGCTGTTGAGCGGGGCGAAGCGCTGCTGTCCGGCGCCGGCGCCGCCGCGGCCGTCGCTGATCCGGTAGGTGCCGGCGCTGTGCCAGGCCATCCGGATCATCAGCGGGCCGTAGTTGCCGTAGTCGGCCGGCCACCAGTCCTGCGAGGTCGTCAGCACCTCGGCGATGTCGGCCTTGACCGCGTCGAGGTCGAGGGACTGGAACTCCGCCGCGTAGTCGAAGTCGTCGCCCATCGGGTTGGTCTCGTCGGGGTTCTTGGCGAGGACCCTGAGGTTGAGGCGGTTCGGCCACCAGCCGGTGTTGCCGCCGGCGGTCTCGGTGGGGTAGGGCGCGCGCTCGGGATCGAACGGGCAGCCGCCGTCCTCCTCCGTGTTCATCTCGCCGACTACGGCATCGGGTGTGTTGTCAGACATCGAATGGTCCTTTCGGGTGTCAGTTGGAACTTGCGGGGGCGCTCGCAGCCGAGCAGCCGGGGCAGAGACCCCGGTAGACGACCTCCGCCTCGTCGATCGCGAAGCCGTGATCGTCGGACGGGGACAGACAGGGTGCATCGCCGACGGCGCAATCGACGTCGGCGATCGAGCCGCATTCGCGGCAGACGATGTGGTGATGGTTGTCGCCGACCCGCGACTCGTAGCGGGCGACCGAGCCGGGCGGCTGGATGTGCCGCACGAGCCCGGCGCCGGTGAGCGCCCGCAGGACGTCGTAGACGGCCTGGTGGGAGACGTCGCCGAGGTCGTCGCGGACGAAGCCGATGATCGAGTTCGTGTCGGCGTGCGGGTGCTCGTAGACGGCGTCCAGCACGGCCAGCCGCGGACGCGTCACACGGAGGTCGGCCCCGCGCAGAAGCTCCTCGAATTCGGCAGTGGTCGGCACCGGCAGCAGCCTATCCGTTCTCTTGAATCGATCAAGTTGGAACGCTCTCAGGCCCGGGCCGGTAGCTTGCGCTGGGACCGCTCGTTTGCCAAGGTCCCCCATCCGATGGACGCGGCGACGGTCAGGGGGATGCTCGAGCTCCACTTCGAGGCCGCCGCCTGCGATCCCGAGCTCGCCCACTCGATGTACGCCGAGGACGCCATCCTCGAATTCCCGCAGTCGGGGGAGCGTTTCGTGGGTGCCGAGAACATGCGCCCGTGGCGGAGCGATTACCCGGCCGACACGTCCGCCGAGTTCCGCGAGGTCCGGGGGGCAGGGGACCTCTGGGTGGTCGAGATCTCGATCAGCTACGACGGGGGCACCGGCAGCAGCGGGGTCAGCATCCTCGAGATGCGCGACGGCAAGATCGCCCGGGAGACGATCTACGTCGCCGAGGGGTTCGAGGCACCGGACTGGCGCGCCGAGTGGCGGGAGGCGCCCTAGGCCCGGAGGTGGAGTCGATCGCGGCCGGGTACGGCCAGCGGCGCGGATAGGCTCGCCCGGTGGCGGCGGTGACCGAGGCCAACCGGAAGTGGTGGGTGCTCGCCGGGACGAGCGCGGGCCTGTTCCTGCTGATGCTCGACTCGACCGTGGTCGCGCTGGCGCTGCCCTCCATCCAGGCGGACATCGACGCCTCCAACGATCAGCTTCAGTGGACGCTGAACGCCTACCTGCTCGTGGTCGCGGCGCTCGTGGTCACCGCGGGGCGGCTCGGGGACATCTTCGGGCGCCGTCTCGTGTTTCTCGCCGGGTTCGCGGTCTTCGGCGTCGGCTCGGTGGTCTGCGCCGCCGCGCCGAACCCCGACGCGCTGATCGCCGGCCGGGTGGTGATGGCGGTCGGAGCCGCGTCGATGCTGCCGCTCTCGCTCGCGCTCGTCACGTTCGTCTTCCCGCCCGCCGAGCAGCCCAAGGCGATCGGGATCTGGACCGCCGTCTCGGCGATCGCCCTCGGGATCGGTCCGCTGATCGGCGGAGTGCTCTCGGACCTGGACTGGCGGCTGATCTTCGTGATCAACGTCCCGATCGTCATCGGGGCCGTGCTCCTGCTCCGGGCAGTCACCCCCGAGGTTCGCGACGAGACCGCGGAGCCGAAGATCGACTGGCCGGGCCTGGCGTTGCTCACGTTCGGCCTCGGCGCGGCCGTTTTCGCGCTCGTGAACTCCGACGACTGGGGCTGGACCTCGGCGCCGACCCTGGCGCTCTTCGCCGCCGGCATCGCCTCGCTCGTCGGCTTCTGGTTCGTGGAGCACCGGGTCCGGAGCCCGATCGTAGAGTTCGCCCTGTTCCGCAATCGGCCCTATCTCGGCGCGACGGTCGCGGCCTTCGGCGTCGTCGTGACCTACTGGACGCTGATGTTCTTCGAGCCGCAGTACCTCCAGAACATCCTCGGTTACTCGGCGATCGAGGCCGGCCTGCTGATCCTGCCGCTGACGGTCCCGATGGTCCTGTTCTCCCCGTTCTCGAGCCGCGTCACCGAGTCCTTCGGGGCGCGGGCGACCATGACCGGCGGCATGACGCTGGCGGTCGTCGGCCTGGTCATCCTCACGCGGATCTCGGGCTCATCCGGATACGGGCTGCTGTTCCCGGGGCTGCTCGCCGTCGGCTTCTCGCTGGCGCTGGTCTACGCGCCGATGTCGGCCGCGGCGATGGCGGCGATGCCGAAGGCCAAGGCCGGGATCGCCGCCGCCGTACTGGCGATGAACCGGGTCATGGCCGGAGCGATCGGCCTCGCGGTGGTGTCGGCGGTCTTCCAGAGCCTGCTCCGTGACGACCTCGACAGCGAGCTCGGAGGGCGCGGAATCGAGCTCAGCGAGCGCCACCGTGAGCAGCTCGACGGCCTCCTGGCCGGCTCGCAGCAGGCGCAGGACGCGGTGTCGGCTGACGCCAAGGGCCTCGCCGAGGAGATCCACCGGATCGCCGCCGACGCCTTCACCTACGCGCTCGGGAACGCCCTCTGGATCCTCGTCGGCGTCGCGTCGGCCTGCACGATCGGGACCTGGTTGCTGGTCGAGTCGAAGCGGCCGGACGCCGAGGACCTCGCCGAGCCGCCGCACCATCACCACCGATTCGGCGGCTTCCACATCTGAGCTCTCGGCCCGGGTCAGCGGGCGCCGAGCAGCAGGTAGCAGTCCATCTGGCCCTTGCCCTTGACGTCGATCGTTCCGCGGCGGCTCAGTTCGAACCCGGGGAGGAGGTGTTGCCGGGCCCTGGCGGTGACCTGGATCGAGCCCGGCACGCCGTGGGACTCCATCCGGCTCGCGGTGTTGACGGTGTCGCCCCAGAGGTCGTAGATGAACTTCGACCGGCCGATCACCCCGGCGACGACCGGTCCCGTGTCGATCCCGATCCTGACCGCGAGCGGCGCGCCGAGCACGTCCGCGGAGCCCTCGACGTCGGCCGCCATCGCGAGCGCCAGCGAGGCGATCGCCTCGGCGTGGTCGGGACGGGGGACGGGCACCCCGGCGGCCGCCATGTAGGCGTCGCCGATCGTCTTGATCTTCTCGACGCCGCGCTCGGCGGCGAGGACGTCCCAGCGGGCGAAGACGCGGTCGAGCAGGGAGACGAGCTCGTCCGCCGGCATCCGCTCGGCGAGCTCGGTGAACCCGACGAGGTCGGCGAACAGGACGGTCGCCTCGGCGAACTCGTCGGCGATGACCTCCTCCCGCTCCTTCAGCCGCTCGGCCACCGGCTCCGGGAGGACGTTGAGCAGCAGCCGCTCCGACCGCTCCTGCTCCAGCTCGAGCGCCGCGTGCTGCCGCGCGAGCTCCGCCGCCGCCCGCTCGCGCTCGCGGACGAAGTACTGCAGCAGCGCATAGGTGGTCGCCGCGACCCCGAGGAGGTTGAGCGCGAAGAACGCGGTCACGACTCCCTGGGGGACGTCGGGCGGCGAAGCCGCGATCGTGGAGTCCAGCGCGGCCGAGGCGGCGACGAGGCCCGCGAACGCGGCGAACCACGGGATCGACTGGCGGGCGCCGACGAACAGCAGCGCCCCGAGCGGCGAGGTCAGCCCCCAGAGGCAGACTGCCGAACCGTTCTCGAAGCCGCCGAGCGACCACTGCAGCAGGAACGGGAAGACGAGGCTCATGAAGAGCTGGCTGCGGCGGAAGACGATGAACCGGCGGGTCCGGGCGAAGACGCCGATGCTCGCCGCGGAGGCGAGCTGGTAGGCGAACGGGATCGCCGCCGACTCCCAGAGCCCGAGGATCGCGTAGGTCAGGACCCAGACCGAAGCCATCCCCGCCATCAGCACCGACGACAGGACGAGGACCGACTTCCGCAGCCGCGTCTCCTCGGTGTCGGCCGGATCGCGGCCGATCGCGAGGAGCCGCCGCAGGGCCGCGGGCCGGTCGCTCATGGCGTTGCGTGACGCACGTCCATGTCGGACGAGCATAGGACGCCGGCGGACAGCGCCGCCGGCGATCGGCGTCAGCGTCCGGTCACGGAGACCGGGATGTTGCTCCACTGGTTGAGGAACGTGGAGCGCATCCGCTCGGTCGGCCCGTCGAGCTCGATGTCGGAGAAGCGCCGCAGCGTCTCCTCGATCCAGAGCTTCAGCTCGAGCCTGGCGAGCCCGGCGCCGAGGCAGAAGTGACGGCCGCCGCCGCCGAAGCCCTGATGGGGGTTCGGATCGCGACGGACGTCGAAGACGTCGGGGTCGTCGAACGCCGTCGCGTCGCGGTTGCCCGACACGTACCAGAGAGCGAGCTTGTCGCCGGCGGCGATCTCCTGACCCGCGAGCTCGGCGTCGCGCGTCGCGGTCCGGCGCATGTAGGCGAAGGCGGGGTGGAAGCGGACGAACTCCTCGACGACCTGCTCGAGCGGAACGGCGCCGGAGCGGACGAGCTCCATCTGCTCGGGGTCCTCCATCAGGCTCTTCATCCCGGAGGTGAAGACCGCGCGGGTCGAGTCGTTGCCGGCGACCATCAGCAGGAAGAAGAACATCAGCACCTCGTCGTGGCTGAGCTTCTCGCCGTCGATCTCGGCCTCGATCACCGCCGAGGTGAGGTCGTCGGTCGGAGTCTCCTCCCGCTCCTTGATCATCGCATCGACGTAGGGGATGAACTCCTCGAGCGCCCGCCAGACCTCGCCGAGGTCGGGGACCATGCGCGGGTCCTCGAAGGCGGTGGTCCGGTTCGTCCAGTCGACGAGGCGATCGGCGTCCTCGCGCGGTACGCCGAGCATGTCGCCGATCACCATCGAGGGGACGTAGACGCCGACGTCCTGGACGAGGTCGATGCGCCCGTCCGGGTGCTCGCCGAGCGCCCGGTCCCAGACGAGGTTGATGATCTCCCGCATCCGCTCGGTGTGCTCCTGCGCCCGCTTCGGGGTGAACGCGCGCTGAACCAGGCTCTTGAGCCGGTCGTGGCGGGGCGGGTCCTGCGAGATCAGCATGTTGGCGCTGAGGTCGATCGGGTCCGGCTGCCCCTCGGGGGCGAGGTGGTCGACGAGGATGATGCTGCGATCCGACGAGTAGGTCTCGTGGTCGCGGCCGACGGTGGCGATGTCGTCGAAGCGGACGATCGACCAGAACCCGCCCTCGTCCGGAAAGTCGCCGAGGTCGCTCCAGTGCAGGCCGGGGCGCTCGCGCAGCTCGCGGAAGACCTCGTGTGGGGGGCCGTCCTTCCAGAGCTCGAGGTCGCTGACGTCGAGCTCGCTGAGTTCCGGGTTCTCGAGGGCGGTCGTCATTCGTTCTCCTCCGGGGCGGGTTGCCGTGGCTGCTGCCGTGTCGGGTCCACCCTAGAGCGGATGCAACAGATTGTCAAGACGATGCAGAAGCACCAGATTCCCATGGTGTCGCACCGACCCGCTAGGCTATCGGCCGTGACATCGACGACCGCTTCCGAGCCGGCGTTCCGCCGCCCCACCGCGGACGACGCGCTCCGCCTCGCCCGCGGGCAGTTCCTCGCCGGGGAGCGGATCGAGATGGGTGCCCTCGCCGATCAGCTCGGGATCAACCGGACCACGCTCTACCGCTGGGTCGGCGAGCGCGAGCAGCTCCTCGGGACCCTGATCAGCAGCCTGATCGACGACTGGCTCGAGCAGGTGCGCCCGACGGTGACCGGCACCGGAGTCGACGGCGTTCTCGAGATCGTCCGCCGGTTCCTCGAGGTCGCGGCCGGCTACGAGACCCTGACCGCGTTCACCCGCCGCGAGCCCCCGCTGGCTCTGCGGGTCCTGACAGATCGCGACGGCGCCGTCACCCGCAAGGGGGACGCGACCGTGCGGGTCGTCCTCGCCGAGATGTTGCCCGACCGCGAGGTCTCCGGCGAGGTCGTGCGGGCGATCGGCCTGGTCGCGCGCACGCTCGTCTGGGCCAACATCGCGGTCGACCAGGACCCTGACATCGACGGGGTCGTCGGGCTGACGCGGACGCTGCTCGAGGCGGAGGCGCGCTAGCCGCACCAGGTGGCGGTCCGCGTCCGCAGCGGCGAGACTGTCCGCCGTGACGACCGCAACCGAACGCCTGTCATTCAGCGGCTGGATCGACCCTCCCGCCGATCCGAGCCCGGCACTCGACGGCGAGCGCCGCTGCGACGTGGTCGTGATCGGCGGCGGGCTGACGGGGATGGCCGCGGCGCTGCGGCTCGACGAGCTCGGCGCCGACGTGGTGCTGCTCGAGTCGGCCTTCTGCGGCTGGGGGGCGAGCTCGCGGAACGCCGGGCACCTGACGCCGACGATCGGGGGCGACCCGCAGTTGCTCGCCACGCTGTTCCGTCGCCGGGCCCCCGAGCTCGTCCGGCTCGCCGATGGCGCCGTCCACTTCACGGAGGGGCTGATCGCCGACCGCGGGATCGACTGCGAGTACGAGCCCGGCGGCAACGTCTCCGCGGCGCTCACCGAGGGGCAGATGAAGCGGGCCGAGGGGATCGCCGCGTTCCTGGCCGGGTGCGGGGGCGAGGTCGAGCTCGTCGACGGCGCCGAGGCCGGGCTGCCGCACCGCTTCCGCGGCGGCATCCTCGAACGGGCCGGCGGCGTCCTCAACCCGGGCCTGTTCACGCGGGGGCTCCGCGACTCCGTCCTCGCGTCCGGCGTCACGGTGCACGAGCAATCGGCGGTCGAGTCGGTCGACGGCACCGGGGCCGGAGTGGTGGCCAGGACGGGAGCGGGTTCCGTCAACGCCGGCCGGGCACTGCTCGCGACCAACGCCTACGCCCGCGATCTGCCGTACGCGCCGCCGCGGGTGGTGGCGCCGCTGTGGGTCACGCTCGCCGAGACCGAGCCGATCGGGCCGGGACGGCTCGAGGACGCGGGGTGGACGAGCACGAAGGGCCTCTACACCCAGCACGTGATCCTCGAGAGCTATCGGAGGACGAGGCGCGGGACCGTCGTCTTCGGCAGCCGCCTGCCGCAGACGCCGCGCGGCGTCCTCGGCGCCCGCGTCCCCGATCCCGGAGTCGTAGGCGACGTCGTCCGTGGCTTTCACGAGCGGTTCCCGTCGCTGCGAGACGTCTCCGCGGAGCGGGCCTGGGGCGGGTTCATCGCAATGACGCCGTCGTGGCTGCCGGTCGCCGGCGAGTCGGGGCCGGGCGTCTTCTACGCCCTCGGCTACAACGGGCATGGGCTGGCCCAGGCGCCCTACGTCGGGACGCTGATGGCCGACCGACTCGCCGGCCGCGAGGTCCACGACGACCTCGCCGCGATCTGGCGCGAGGTACCCCGGTTCGCTCCCGCGCCGCTGTTCACGACGCCCGCGCTGCGGCTCGGGTGGGCGATCGACCGGATCTCGGACCGGATGATGGAACGGCGGCCCGGATGAGCCGCGGCCCGCGGCCCGCGGCTGGTCGCGCTCAGTCCCGCTTCCGGTCGCGGTCGCGCGAGGGCTGGACCCGCTTCGGCTCGCCCGGCATCTTCGGGTAGTCGGGCGGGTAGGGCATGTCGCCCTCGCCGCCCGCCTCGTCCCGCTCGTACATCTCGAGCAGCGGCTCGAGCGAGTGGTGGACGTCGTCGATCGCCGCGAAGCGGTCGCCGACCTCGGCGAAGCGCGCGGGCATCGACTCGACGGTGAAGTCCTCGGGCTTGACCTCCGGCAGCTCGTCCCAGAGCAGCGGCGCCGACACCGGCGCCCCGGGCCGCGGCCGGACGCTGTAGGGGGAGGCGATGGTGCGGTCGCGCGCGTTCTGGTTGTAATCGACGAAGACCCTCTCGCCGCGCTCCTCCTTCCACCACTTCGTCGTCACCTCGCCCGGCATCCGCCGCTCGAGCTCGCGCCCGAAGGCGATCGCGGCGTGGCGCATGTCGGTGAACGTCCAGCGCGGCTCGATCCGGACGTAGATGTGGATGCCGCGCCCGCCCGACGTCTTCGGAAACGCGGCGTAGCCGAGCTCGCCGAGCAGCTTCCGCGCCTCGCCGGCGACCCGGACGGCATCGTCGAAATCGGTGCCCGGCTGGGGGTCGAGGTCGAGCCGGAGCTCGTCGGGATGGTCGACGTCGGCGCGCCGGACGGGCCATGGGTGGAAGGTGAGCGTCCCCATGTGCGCGCACCAGGCGACGACTCCGAGCTCGGTCGGGCAGATCTCATCGGCGTGCCGTCCGGAGGGGAACTCGATCCGGGCGGTCTCGACCCAGTCGGGAGCGCCCTTGGGAACCCGCTTCTGGTAGAAGGCGTCGCCGCCGCCGCGCTCCCGGGTGGAGACGACGATTCCCTCGTGGACGCCCTTCGGCCAGCGCTCGAGCGTCGTCGGCCGCTCGCGCAACGCCCGCATGATCCCGTCGCCGACGGCGACGTAGTACTCGGCGACCTGGAGCTTGGTGACCTCGCCGGTCCGCTCGGTCGCCTCGAAGATGACCCGGTCGGGGCTCGAGACGCGAACCTCGCGCCCGTCCGCGTCGATCATCACCGCATCTCCCGCCATCCCGACAAGGATGGCCGATCCGGCGGCCGCTAGGCCCTTCGCGAGCTAGGACAGGACCGCGTGGGTGGTGTTGGCCCTCGCGATCACCTTGCCGTCCTGGGTGATCTCCGCCTCGGCCGAGGCGATCCTGCGCCCCGTCGAGATGCTGCGGCCGCGGCAGACGAGGGTCGTGCCGGGGAGCGCTGCGCGGACGAACTGGACGCTGATCTGGACGTGAGGGGCGGCGACGTCGTCGGGCGTCCGCGAGTGCACCGCCCAGCCGGTCGCCGTGTCGAGCAGAGCGCTCAGGTAGCCGCCGTGGACGATCCCGCCGCCGTTGCAGTGCTCGGGCCCGGGATCGGCCTCGACCACCGAGCCCCCCTCACCGACCTGCTCGATGCGAAACCCGAGGTGGGCGGAGAACGGGCCGGGGCTGTAGTCGGGCTCCTCGCTCACCGTCGAGACCTTATCCGGACATAGGCTCCCGCTCATGAGCGAACTCACCACCTACGACCTGGACGACGGGATCGCGACGATCACCCTCGACGACGGCAAGGTCAACGCCCTCTCCGTGGCGATGCTCGGCTCGATCGGCGATCGCCTCGATCAGGCGGAATCCGACGAAGCGATCGTGGTCATGACCGGACGCGAGCGAACGTTCTCGGCCGGCTTCGACCTCAAGAGCGAGGACTGGCCGACGATGCTCGCCGCCGGAGCCCGGACCGCCGAGCGGATGCTCTCGTTCCCGCGGCCGATCGTCGTCGCCTGCAACGGCAACGCTTTGGCGATGGGGGCGTTCCTGCTGCTCTCGGCCGACCATCGCGTCGGCGCCCGGGGCGACTTCAAGATCGCGCTCAACGAGGTCGCGATCGGGCTCACGCTGCCGTACTTCGGGATCGCCATCGCCCGCCACCGGCTGACCAGGCCGGCCTTCGACCGGGTCACGGTCACCGGCGTGATCCTCGATCCCGACGAGGCGCAGGCGGCCGGGTTCCTCGACGAGGTCGCCGAGCCCGGGGACGTCCGGGGGCGGGCACTCGCGGCGGCCGAACGGCTGAAGGGCATCGACATGAACGCCCATCACGCCACGAAGCTCCGGATCCGCGCCGACGCCCTCGCCGGCCTCGCCGACGGCATCGACCGGATCCAGAACCCCGAGCGCGGGGTCTGAGCTGCGTCAGCGGTCGCCGCGGACACGCAACAGCTAGCCTCAGAAGCACCGTCAACGAGTGCCATGCGCCCGGCACGACAGGAGGAGAGAGATGAGCAGCTACGCGGTCGTCAACCCGGCAACGGGTGAGAAGGTCCAGGAGTACCCGGAGATCACGGATCAGGAGCTCGACTCCGCGATCGGTAAGGCCGACGAAGCGCACCGGACGTGGTCGCAGACGACGTCGGTCGCCGAGCGCGCGGCGATGATCCAGAAGGTCGCCGACATGCACGTCGAGCGCCGCGAGACGCTGGCCGCTATCGCCGTCAAGGAGATGGGCAAGCCGATGGAGCAGGCCCTCATGGAGGTCGACTTCTGCGGCGACATCTACGGCTACTACGCCGAGAACGCCGAGGAGTTCCTCGCGGACGAGCCGATCGAGCTGCTTGCCGGCGAGGGCAGTGCTCTGATCCGCCGGACCTCGATGGGCCCGCTGCTCGGGATCATGCCCTGGAACTTCCCCTACTACCAGGTGGCCCGATTCGCGGGGCCGAACCTGATCGTCGGCAACACGATCCTGCTCAAGCCCGCCCCGCAGTGCCCGGAGTCGGCCGAGGCGATCCAGCAGATGTACGACGACGCGGGCTTCCCGGCCGGCGCCTACCAGACGATCCTCGCCACGAATGACCAGATCGCCGAGGCGATCGCCGACCCGCGGGTCCGCGCCGTGTCGCTGACGGGTTCGGAGCGGGCGGGCGCAGCCGTCGCCGAGATCGCCGGTCGCAACCTGAAGAAGGTCGTCCTCGAGCTCGGTGGCTCCGACCCGTTCATCCTGCTCAGCGCCGACGACCTCGACGAGGCCGTCGAGGCTGCGGTCGGCGCACGGCTCGACAACACCGGGCAGTCGTGCAACGCAGCGAAGCGGTTCATCGTCGCCGACGACGTCTACGACGACTTCCTCGAGAAGTTCACGGCGCAGATGACGGCCGCATCGCCCGGCGACCCGACGGCCGAGGGCACCGAGATCGGACCGCTCTCGTCGTCGACCGCGGCGGAGCGGCTCCAGGATCAGCTCGACCGCGCCGTCGCCCAGGGCGCCGAGGTCGCGGCCGGCGGTGGCGAGCGGAAGGACAACTTCTTCCCGACCACCGTCCTGACCGGCATCACCCCGGACAACGACGCCTATCGCGAGGAGTTCTTCGGCCCCGTCGCGAGCGTCTACAGGGTCGGCTCCGAGGAGGAGGCCGTCGAGCTCGCCAACGACACCCCGTTCGGGCTCGGCTCCTACGTGTTCACCAGCGACCCCGAGCAGGCCCAGCGGATCGCCGACAAGCTCGACACCGGGATGGTGTTCGTCAACGGCGTCGGGCTCGACGGTGCCGAGCTTCCGTTCGGCGGCGTCAAGCGTTCCGGCTTCGGTCGCGAGATGGGCAAGTACGGGATGGACGAGTTCGTCAACAAGAAGCTGATCCGCGTCGCCAAGTAGCGGCGCGGCCCTACCGGCGACGAC
>JADFCZ010000030.1 GCA_018263295.1 Conexibacter sp. | reverse complement strand
AAGGCAAGTTCGTGGCTACCGTGAGGGCCGTGGACGCGTCGTTCGTCGTCGACACATCGCCGGTCAAGCGCGCATACGGGTTCGACTGCCTGAACGGGAAGTGTTCGAGGATCGAGTTCAAGCGCGAGGCCGGGGACGGCTTCTACAAGTCGAAGCTGAACGAGAAGAACCCCGGAGTCTTCGAGGGCACGGAGAGGGCCAAGATGGACGACTGCCCCGACAGCGACGGCACCAGCGACCGCCTCGTCGACCACAAGGTGACGATCACGAAGGCGAGCAAGTCCGGGAAGGCGAGGGAGCTCAAGGGCACGGCCTACTACTCCTGGCCCGACTGCGACGGCGAGCCCTGGCAGAAGACCAAGTTCACGGCGGTCCGCAAGTAGTTCGCGGCTCAGCGCAGCGTCCGGGCGCCGAGCGGGAAGACGTCGGCGATCGCGTACGCGCGCAGGCGCGGCGGCAGCTCCGTGCCCGCCGGCAGGCGGAGGTCGGCGCCGGTGATGCGTCCGTGGCTCTTGCGCAGCTTCGTCAGACCGTCGTAGTCGAGCGCCAGCGGCCGCCCGGTTGCGGGATCGACGAGCAGGACGCCGGCGGTGTGCTCGCCGGCGTCGAAGTCCGCCCGCCCGGAGAGGCGGAGATCGACCGAGACGGAGCCGTCGGTCGTCGCGGTCGGGCGGGTCAGCCCGAATCGGCCGACGGCGACCCCGTCGGGCCGGCGATTCGCGGGCCCGCGGTAGCCGCTGGTCAGGTAGGAGCCGGAGGCGATCAGCTTCTTCTGGTCGTTGCAGAGGCCGGCGACGAGCAGCAGCGGCCCGAGGTTGGGGACCGAGGGACAGTCGACCTCGCCGTAGACCGCGGCTCCCGGGCGCATCGTCAGCGACTGGTCGAAGCTCCCGCGGAAGCCGAGCCGGTCGAGCGGCACCCGGCCGAACGTGAACAGCAGCGAGAAGCTGCGCTGATCGAGGATCACCGAGTCGCCCGCGTAGCGGCCGGTCAGGGGGAAGGCGAACTCGCTCTTCGGATCGGCGACGCGTTGCCCGTCGACCTCGCGCGAGCCGATGACCCAGAGCAGCAGACGCCCGCGGTCGCCGTTGCCCTCGCGCGTGCGCTCGAGGGTCCCGGCGATCCAGTCATAGCTGTCGAAGCCGATCTGGTTGACCGACGGCAGCAGCGAGGGAAGCGGGAGTGACAGGCGTCGCAGGTTGAAGGCCCCGACCCGGTCGCGGCCGACGTCCAGCGGCAGCTTCGCGGCGGCGCGCTTGCGGGTCCGGAAGTCGATCCGGTCCGAGAACGACCCGGTCCCGTCGCCGCTGTAGCCGCCGGCGAGGTCGACCCGGTAGCGCGTGTCGGCGCGAAGGAACCCGCGCGGGACGATGTGGAGGTCGCGGCCGTCGGCCGAGAGCTGGGCGTCGAACGGGAAGTCCGGCTTGACGCTCTCGACCAGGGACTTCGCGTCCGGCGCGGGCATCATCCGGACGTCGCGGGTCTCGCCGCCGCTGCGGACGACGAGGCGAGCGGTGATCGTCGTCGCGGTCGGCAGGCGCCGCGTGTAGCCGCCCGGCTCGGTCGTCCCGCCCGCGGTAACCGGCATCGTCCGGGTCAGGTCGTCGCCGAACTGCTCGCCGGGGTCGGTGTCGCAGCGCTCGTCGCTCCGGCCCGGGCCGAGGCAGTAGTCGTAGGGCACGTGGTAGAGGTAGCCGGACTCGCCACCGATCCAGACGCCGCCCCGGCCCAGCGCCGGACTCGAGTTGAGGTCGTTGCGGTCGTGCAGCACCGGCCCGTTCGGCGTCGTGTCGTAGGACCAGCGGCGGGTGCCGTCGGCGGTGTCGATCGCGTAGAGCGAGCCGTCGGAGGAGCCGACGTAGAGGATCCGGCCCTCCTCGCCCTTCGGCGCCCGGCCGAGGACGGGGGAGGAGCGGATCGCGTCGCCGGTGTCGTAGCGCCAGATCAGGTTGCCGTCGGTGTCGAGCTTGTAGATCGAGCCGTCGGCGGAGGCCGTGTAGACGGCGACGGTCTCGCCGTTCGCGTTCTCCTCGAGCGCCGCCGACGGGTAGATGTGGTCGCCGGTCTCGAACGTCCACTCGACCGCACCCGTGGCCGGGTCGAGCGCGTAGAGGCTGTGGTCGAAGGATCCGATGTAGACGGTGCCGTCGCTGCCGATCGCCGCCGACGATGCGTTGAAGCCGATCGTGAGCTTGTTCCACAGCGGCGATCCGCCGCCGTCGATCCCGTAGAGGAACGCGTCGACCGACCCGAAGAAGATGCGGCCGGCATCGTCGATCGCGGCGGCCGACCAGACCGAGTTGCCGGTCGGGAAGTTCCAGAGCTCCTCACCCTCGGGGCTGATCGCGTACAGGCCGCCGCCGGTGTTGCCGGCGTAGAGCGTGCCGTCGGGGCCGATGACGACGTTGCCCTCCCACCAGTTGACGATCTGCCCGCCCTGCGGCGGCTTCTCGGTCTTGAAGCGCCAGACGATCCGCTGCCTGTGGGTGAGATCGCGGCGCTCGGGATCGCGGAGCCTGTAGATGTGCTCGTCGGCCGAGCCGAACGTCAGGGTCGGGCCGCCCGCCTCGGGGTCGGGGGCGCCGAGGGTTCCCGCCGAGTCGATGATCTCACCGGTCCGCAGCTTCCAGCGCAGCTCGCCGTCATGGCCGACGGCGTAGAAATTGCGATCGGCCGAGCCGAAGTAGGCGGTGTCGTGGCCGTCGATGATCGGGGTGGAGAAGACCCCCTTGCCGGTCTGGAACTTCCACGGCCGCGCGCCGCGGTCGAGCCGGGCGCGGATCGGCGACGAGCCCGTGTTGCGGCGATCCCGGCGCATCGCCGGCCACGGCGAGCTCTTCAGGACGGGCGTGTCGTAGCTGTAGGTGCGGCCGGCGGCGGCGGGTTCAGGCCAGGCGGAGATCGCCGCCGCGAGGACGGCGACGAGCGCTGCGAAGCTGGCGAGGGGGAGCCGGACGGACACGCACGGGAGCGTAGACCGACGGCGTGAGACTCGCGTCAGTCAGTTCAGCCGTGCCACCGGGCGGAGAGCGGGTCCGACTCCCGGCGTGCGCAGGCCGCCTACCGTTAGGTTTCAGCCATGCGCAAGCTTCAGAGCCAGGGCGTCCACCACATCACGCTGACGGGCGCCGACCGCCAGACCTCGATCGACTTCTGGGAGGGACTGCTCGGGATGCCGTTCGTCTTCGAGCAGCCGAACCTCGACAACGAGGCCGAGAGCCACCTCTACTTCGATCCCGGCGACGGCCGGCTGATCACGGTGTTCACGAACGAGGAGCGCACCGGGACGCCCGACCGGACGCCGATGGACCCCGGCTGCGTCCACCACCTCGCCTTCGCGCTGTCGCAGGCGACGTTCCGACAGGCGGTCGAGCGGCTCGACGAGCGCGGGATCGGGCACAGCGGGGTCAAGGACCGCGGCTTCATGGACTCCATCTACTTCAAGGATCCGCTCGGGCTGCTGATCGAGCTGGCCGCCTACCGGTTCGAGCCGCCGGCGGGAAGCACCCACGGCGAGGTCCTGCTCGAGGCCCACAAGCTCCGGGTCGAGCGCGACGACTACAACATCGCCGAGATCCACCTCGCGGACGCGATCGAGAACATCGTCACCCGCTCGCGGGAGACGCTCTCGGACGACCGCTCCCCCCGCGACCCCTACGCCCGCTGAGGCGAGCCCGCGCCGCGGGCCGGGCTCAGGAAGTCGGGACGATCGACGTCTTGGCGGCTCCGCAGACGGTGCCGTCCTTGCGCTTCGACTTCGCGACCTTGAAGACGAGCTTGGTCGCCCCGACGTACTCGCCCTCGGTGACGTGGAACCCGAACGCGCCTCCGAAGTTCGTCGTTCCGCGGTCGATCAGCTCGCCGTCGGCGAGCAGCTTCATCTTCCGGTTGTAGAAGCACTTCGCCCGCTTCTCGAGGCCGACGAGCCCTCCCAACACCCCATCCGAGGACCAAGTCCTGAGCCCGAGCACGAGGATCACCGAGCCCACCGGCTTCTTCAACGCCATCGCGTGCGACGCCCGCATCACGTCCGGGGGCGCGGCGAGGACGGTCTTGCCGGCGCACTCCTTCGTCTTGATGAGGGTGAAGAAGAGGGGGCGGTTCTTGACCATGTCGGTGTCGTAGCCGCCCGAGATCGCCCCGTCGAGGCTGGTCTTGCCGGTGTCGATTCCCTTCATCTGGTCGTTGTTGGTCATGAAGGTGAAGAAGAACCTGCGGTTCGAGAAGCACTCGCGCTTGCTGGACGTCACCTGCCCGAGCGTGACCTTGATGTTCTTCTGCGCGTAGTCGACGTCGCCGAAGGTCGTGATCTTGGCTCCGGTCTTCGCCTCGGCGGTCGTCGCGAGGCTGAGTGCGGCGACGGCCGCGAGCAGCGTGATCGAGACCTTCTTCATGACGTTTCCTCCCCTGAATTGAGCGCTTCCCCCATCGAGGGCAGCATTATGTCCGATCGGGTCGGCTACCGCGCCGGTCCGCGGCACTCACCCGCGGCAGAGCGATCGAAGGCCGCCGGGCCGTCGAAGTAGTCGAGCTTCGGCAGATACGGGCCCAGTACGTCCTGCTCGTCGCCGGGCGAGGAGGTGAGCTGGATCGCGTGATCGAAGGATCGCGACGGCAGCATGTTGCGGATCTGGAACCAGCCGAAGTCGTGGTCGAGGTAGCCGTCGCCGCTCTTGCTCCAGCGGATCCAGGCCTTGCCGCACTGGAAGCGGGCGCTCTCGGGCCGGTCGCCGGGCCTGCTGACGACGATCGTGTAGACGCCGTTGCGGTTCGTGGGGACCTGCTCGTCGAATGCGCAGTCGGTGACCCTGGTCGTCAGCGGCGCCTCGTTCATGCAGAAGCTCGTGTAGCGGACCTGGCCGGCGCCCATCCGCCGGTCTCCATGCAGCGTCGACGGCGTCGTCGGCAGCTTGCCCCGGAACACGGCCACCTTGCCGAAGTGGCGGTGGATCGCGGTCCGGACGTAGGCGTTGTGGACGTTCGGGAAGAAGCCGCCCGATGCGCCGCGGGCCGGGGGGGTCGGGTCGGCGCCGGGGGCGTCGTCGCCGGTCCAGAGCTGCAGCAGGTAGCGGCGGTCGTACTGGGCGCGCCAATCGCCGCCGCGGACCGCCGGGAACCACGGGGGGACGTCGCGCGGCACCGACGTCAGTCCGGAGAAGACGTCGACCGGGGCGCTGAGCTGGTCCGGGTACCGCATCGCCTCGTAGGAGTCCTCGCTGATCAGCAGCGCCCCGGGATCGGGGACGCGGGTCTGGCCGAGCGCCTTCGACTCCGAGTCGACCGCGTCGCAGAGCGCCTGGCCCTTCAGCACTGTGCCGTCGGCGAGCTTCAGGGTCGGCTTCGGCAACCCGACGCCTCCGGTCAGGTCCGTTCCCTTGTCGGGGACGTAGACGCGCATCATCAGCAGGTTGAGCTCGTAGGTCTCGGACCCGACGGTTTCGGTGATCGGGCCGGCGTCGGGGATCACGTAGATCTCGTTGCGGTGGGGCTCGCCGTCGTAGGCCTCGAGCGGAAAGCCGGGGTTCTTCGCGTCGACGACGTTCACCCTGTAACTGCGCTTGCGCGCCGTCCGGTCGCCGCCCTTGCGGAACGGGTTCTCGGAGCCCGGCAGCGGATCGATCTGGTAGTCGGCGAGGCCGTCGACCCCGCGCCCGAGGACGTCGTAGGTCTGCATCGCCATGTAGCGCGAATGCGGATAGCGCCCGCGCAGCGTCAGCTTCGAGCCGGGCGGCCGCCGGAACCCGGCGGCCCAGTAGGTCGCGCCCGCGTCCGGGTAGGCGATGTTGAAGTCGTGGACCCCGAACGCGCCGTAGTTCCAGAAGCAGTCGCTGAAGCGGCCACCGACCATGTCGCCGCGTCCGGCGGCTGCAGTCGACGGCAGCAGCGCCGCGGCGAAGACCACGGCGGCGGCGACCAGCCCGGCTCGGGCCCGCCGGCTCACTTGCCCTTGCAGCCGAGCTTCGCGAACTCGGACTTCGACCAGTACCTCGAGGTCGGGAAGTAGGGGCCCATCACCTGTTTCTCGGTCCCGGCGACGTCGACGTTCTGAGGCGCCTGCTCGAACGACGGGTCGGCGGCCATGAACCGCGTGTAGAGCGTGTCGACGTAGGGGCGGGAGGCCGGGTCGTCGTAGTTCTCGCCCTTGCCGAAGTTCATCCAGCGATAGCCGCACTCCCGCTTCGCGTTCGCCGGACGATCCGCGGGCCGGCCGATGACGATGGTGTAGCGGCGGTTCTTCTGCAGCGGCACCTGCTGGTCGTAGACGCAGTCGTAGCCGAGCCCGGTCACCGGCGAGGAGCCTGCGCACATCGACCAGTAGCGGACCTGGTAGTCCCGCGGGTTCCAGCCCTCGCTCTCCGGGAGGGTCTTCGGGAAGGTCGGCATCTTCCCGGAGACCGTGATCAGGCGCCCGAACTTGCGGCTGACCGGGGTCAGCAGGTAGCTGGTGTCGGGGTTGTTCTGGAAGCCGCCGATCTCGTCCGGCGGGTAGGTCTCGGCGCGCTCCACCGGGTCCTCGATGAAGATTCCGGCCACGTTGTAGAGCGCGTTCCAGAACTTCTCCCACGTCGGCGGGTTCGTCGCCGGGGCGTTGACCGGGTCGGACGATCCGGCGACCAGGCTCTTCCAGAGCGCCGCCGGGAACGTCGACGTGCTCGCGTCCTCGATCGGATCGAGCATCCCGCAGGCCTCTTCGCCGCGAACCCTGGTGCCGTCCTCGAGGTTGAGGACGAGCTTCGGGAGGCCGGCGTCGCCGGTGCCGTCGCGACCGCGGTCGGGCAGGTAGTTGCGGATGCTCATGCCGAGGCGGACGTCGGGGTCGGTCGTCTGGGTGTAGATCGTGTTCGGGGCGGGCTTGGCGGGGAGGTCGCCGGAGACGACATGGAGGGTGTAGTTGCGCGGGCCGCCCATGCGGCTTCGACCCGGAAGGAACGGGTTGATTGAGCCCTTGTCGGGCTCGATGTGGAGATCGCGGAGGTTGTCGGCGGAGGCGATCTGGCCGAGCTCGCCGGGCCGGCCGAACATCGTCCAGGACATGTAACGCTGATGCCCGAACTTGCCGTGGAAGGTGAGGCTGGCGCCCTCGGGCAGCTTGTACTGCGCGACGAAGTAGGTCGAGCCGACATCGGGGAAGAGGTTCGGCTTCTGAATCGGGATCGCGTTCGGCAGGTCTGCGTAGTCCATGCCCTTCGGCGGCGCCCAGAAGCAGTCGTCGCCGTACTTCCGGTCCGTCTCGACCGCGATGTGGTGCGGCAGGAAGTTGAGATTGGCGCGGGCCGGGACGGCGATCAGCAGCGTCAGGACGAAGGAGGCGATGAGGGCTCGCACAAGTCGGGAAACGGACATGTCGGTTGTTTACCTCACTTCTGTTTCGGGAGCGCCGGTTGACCGATGGCAACCGTAACCATCTTATTGACAAATTGTCAAGTTGACATTGCGTAAATACCGCTGCGATTCCCGCTACGATCCACGTGTGGCCGAGGCCTCCGCATCCGTCGCGCCCCGACCGTCGTCGCGGGCGCCCCGCCGGCTCTCACGCGACGCGCGACGCGAGCAGCTCGTCGCGGCGGCCATGCCGGTCGTCGCCGAGACGGGCTCCGCCGACTTCTCGCTCGATGACGTCGCGGCGCGGGCGGGGGTGACCCGGAACCTCCTCTACCACTACTTCCCGCGTGGCCGCTCCGACCTGATCCTCGCGGTCGCCGAGGCCGCCGGCCACCGCCTCACCGACGACTGGATAACCGACGAGTCGATCCCGCTGGCGGAACGCCTGCAGGCGAACAACGCCCGCATGATCGAGCACGCGATGGAGCCGAGCGATGCATGGACGATCTACCAGCTCGCCCGCGGGTCGAACGACCCCGAGCTGCGGGCGACCGTCGATCGCTTCACCGAGGTCGTCATCGCCGCCACGGCGCTGAACCAGCTCGGGACGGAGGAGCCGCCGCCCGTCGCCCGGATGGCGCTCCGCGGCTACCTCGCGTTCTTCGGCGCGGTGCTCGACGAGGCACGGGCCGCCGGCACCCCGCCCGAACGGATCCTGCCGCTTCTCGGCGGGACGCTGGTCGCGGCGCTCGACGCCGCCGGCGACGCATAGGCCGGTACCTCGCGCCAGTTTCACGGGGCGGTCGCCCGGGAAGGATCACCCCATGGTCCCCATGCGCACCTTCGAGATCGCCGGCCGGACCGTCGCCCGGGTCGGGCTCGGCACCAACCGGCTGACCGACACGATCCTCAACCACGATCTCCTCCGCGACGCGGTCGAAGACGGCCTCGGCTTCGTCGACACCGCCCACCTCTACAGCGACGGATCCAGCGAGGCGGCGATCGGAGCCGCGCTCGCGCCGTTCCCGGAGGAGATCGTCGTCGCGACCAAGGGCGGCTACCGGACGAACGCCCCGGACCGCCTGCGCGAGGAGATCGAGGGGAGCCTCGAGCGGCTCCGGACCGCGACGATCGACCTCTGGTACCTGCATCGCGTCCAGGACGACGCCCCGCTCGAAGCGACGATGGGGTTGGTCGCCGGCTACGTCGAGCAGGGTCGGATCGCCCATGTCGGGCTGTCGGAGGTCGGCGTCGAGGAGATCGAGACCGCCCGCAAGGTCGTGCCGATCGCCGCCGTCCAGAACGAGTACGGGCTCGGCGAGCGCAAGCACGAGGAGGTCATCGACTACTGCGAGACGCACGGGATCGTCTTCGTGCCGTTCTTCCCTCTGGCGGGCGGCGAGACCGGCGAGCTGACCGAGATCGCCGGACGCCACGACGCGACCCCGACCCAGATCCGGCTGGCCTGGCTGCTGCATCGTTCGCCGATCGTCGCCCCGATCCCCGGCACGCTCTCGATCGAGCACCTGCGGGAGAACCTGGCGGCGACCGAGATCGAGCTCTCGCCGGAGGAGATCGAGGCGCTCGGCGGTTAGCCGGAGCGAGCCGGCATCCGGTTTCGGCCGGTGGGGCCGTCGCCTAATCTGGGCG
This sequence comes from Conexibacter sp., assembly GCA_018263295.1. Classification (GTDB taxonomy): domain Bacteria; phylum Actinomycetota; class Thermoleophilia; order Solirubrobacterales; family 70-9; genus RHKX01. The sequence goes on along the minus strand of JADFCZ010000030.1, from coordinate 13,826 downwards.
CCGTGAAGGAGATCTTCGGCCCACCGTTGCGAGCCGCCCTGATGACCGGGCTGATCGCCGCCCTCGCCTGGTTCCTGCTGAAGCCGCCGTCGCTCGACGGCGCCGAGAGCCTGCTGACGATCATCCTCGCCGGCGCGGCGATCATCTTCTTCACCGGCTGGCTGACCACGCTCCTCGCCGGGGAGGAGATGCCTGAGCACGAGTTCCGCCGGCTTGTCGATCGCAGCGACGCCCTCGCGCAGCTCCCGCCCCCCGAGCAGCCGCCGAGCGAGTTCGACGAGCTCGTGATGGAGGCGCTCGACGACCTCCCGGAGGAGTTTCGCGAGGTGCTCCTCGACCTGCCCGTGACCGTCTCCAATCGCGGGCACGAGGTCCACGCCTACGGCCAGTACATCGGCGACACGGTTGCTCGCGACAACTACCCCGACCACATCGTCATCTACCGGGACACGCTGGAGCGGGATTTCGGGTGGAACCGGGATGTGCTCCGCGCCCAGGTCGAGCGCACGGTCCGCCACGAGATCGCCCACCATCTCGGCTGGGACGAGCCGGGCGTTCGCGACCTCGGCCTCTGAGCGGCGCCGCAGGCCGGGTCAGTCGAAGCGGCCGCGCTCGACCGCCTCGGCGCGGGCGTCGTCGTCGTAGAGCGGAAGCTCGCCGGTCCGCTCGGTGGCTTCGACGTAGGCCGCCATCGCCTCCACCGCCGCCGGGCTGACGAGCGCGGCCATGAACTCCGCCCGCTCGAGCCGGAGGCCGGCCTCGAACGGCATCGAGCCGCCGATGTGGACGGAACGCTTGACGGCGGCGATCGCGGCCTTCGGCCGGCGCGCCAGGCGGGTCGTGACGGCGATGGCCCGGTCGAGGAGCTCCTCCGCGGGAACGACCTCGTCGACGAGCCCGAGCTCCGCGGCGCCGTGGGGATCGAGGGGTCCGCCGTCGAGGCAGATCCCGAGCGCGCGTCGCGTCCCGAGCAACCGCGTCAGTCGCTGGGTTCCGCCGCCGCCGGGCGGAAAGCCGAGGAGGATCTCCGGCTGGCCGATTCCGTACGGCCCGTCGGCCATCAGCCGCAGGTCGCACGACAGCGCCAGCTCGCAGCCGCCGCCCATCGCCGAGCCGTTGATCGCCGCCGTCACGACCGCGCCGCAGGTGTTCAGGCGCACGAACACCTCGCCGAAGCGCTCCGCCTGTGAGAGGCCGTCGGCGGGGGTCCGCTCGAGCGCCGTCTTGCCGCCCGGTATGCCGCGGAGGGCGCTGACCGTCCCGAGCGCGGCTCGCGCCGCTCGCGGCGTCACCGATGGCGACTGCCGCGCGCCGGCCAGCAGCTCGGGAACGTCGTAGTGAGCGACGAAGCGCTCGGGGTGATCCCCCGTGATCACGACCCCGGTGACGGCCTCGTCGGCTTCCAGCCGCGCCACCAGGCCTTCGAGGGCGACGACGATCTCGTCGTCCATGAGGCCGTGAGGTGGGTTCGAGACGGTGGCGAGGAGGACGCCCTCGCCGCGATCCTCGATCCGCACGCTGCCCATGATCCGCGCCGGTGCCTACGGGCCCGGCGGTTCGTGCGCGGCGAGTACCGCGGCCAGGGCTGCTGTCCGCTTCACGATCAACGCCAAGTCGGGCGCGGCATGGCCGGCACGAAGTTCTCCTTCGCGCCCGCACACTTCGACGTCTTCTTGACGACGACCTTGAACGTGTTCGTCGGCTCGAACTCGGCGGCGGTCACGTGCAGCGACCACGACCCTGCGGCGGTCGTCGTTCCGTGGTCGATCTCGTTGCCGTCGAGCAGGAGCTTGACCTTGCGGTTCGCCTTGCATTTGCCCTTGGAGGACTTGACGAATCCTCCGAACGCCCCGTCGTCACCGTCGCCGTCGACACCGACGATCGAAAGGTCGGTGCTCGCCGCCCGCGACGCTGCCGGCTTCGCGAACATGATCGAACCGACGGCCTTGGCGCACTTGCTGGTCTTGGCGACGACGAAGCTCGCAGCCGTTGCGCCGCTCAGGTCGCTGAGCTTGAGCAGGGCCGAGAGGCCGCCCTCCGAGCTGGTCTTGCCCTGGTCGATGGTCGTCTTGCCGGTCATCCCGCTGACCACGAACTTGAAATTCCGCGCGTCCTGGCAGGAGGCGCGTGGGGAGAGGATCTGGCCCCAGAAGATTCCCTTGGTCGCGCTGATTTCGTCCGAGTCGTAGATCGCGACCGTCCCGGGGGCTCCGGCCTTCGCCTCCGCCGATCCCGCGAACGCGAGCATCGCCGCCAGGGCGATCCCGATTGCCGTGAGCTTCCTCATACCTGGCTCCTCCCTGTAGTCGGCGACGGCTGCTCGTCGCGCGAATGTCCGGCAGGCTATCGCGCTGCGTCGCCCTCGAGGGCGACGCCCGCGGCGCCGGTCCGGCCCTCGATCACGTGGATCAGCGCGGCGCCGGCGTCGCCGCTCAGCTCCGCCGCCGGATGGCGGTCGCCGCGATGGAGGAGCGCCTCGTCGAACCCGGCCCCGACGAGGGCCGCCGCGGCGGCCGCCTCGCTCGCGAAGTGCGGGTAGATCTTTCCTCGGACGAACGCGCCGAGCCCGGCGTTGAAGACCTGCTCGACCGGGTCGCGGCCCTCGCCGGCGAGCCTGAGGTCGGAGAGGTAGAGGCCCGCGGGGAAGCCGTGCAGGGCATCGGCGAACCGCCGCCAGACCGCTTCGACCTGCTCGTCGCTGAGATAGCTCGTCAACCCCTCGGTGATGATCGCCGTCCCGGCGGTGGAGTCGAGCCCCGCGATCAGCTCGCTGAAGCTCCCCGGCCCGCCGTCGCGGAGAACGTCGAGGTCGGCGACCCGGTGGCGGTCCGTCAGCGAGTCCATCCGGGCGAGGGCATCGCGCTTACGGGCGGCCATCGCCGGCAGATCCGCCTCGACGTAGACGAGATCGTCGCCGTGGCGGGTCGCGAACCGCCAGCCGCGCGGTGACATTCCGCATGCGACCTCGACGACCTGGGAGACGGTCCCGGCGGTGATCGCGTCGGCGAGCAGGCCGTCGATTATCCGGTGGCGGGAGAGCAGCAGCCCCTCGAGCGTCGGACCGCCGAGCGCCCTGCTGAGCGCCATCGTCGGCCGCAGGGCCTCGAAGAAGAGCCGGCCCTGGGAGGTCCCGAGCTCGGGGTGGGAGAGGCCGTGGCGGACCCAGGTCTCGCCCGTGTAGAGGGCGGTCGGGCTGATCGCGTCCGGGCCGCGACGGAGATGCGGGACCGAGATCACGCAGCGAGCCTACCGGCGGCGATCGGGACGGCAGCGGCGAGGTCCTAGGACCAATGTCCGATTGAGAGGCCGACCGCACCGCGACCAGCATCCGGCTCTCACCGACCGACGAAGAAGGGACACGAAATGAAGAAGCTCGGAATCGCCACCGTCCTCGCATCGCTCGCCGCAGTTGCCGCGCCGGGGCTCGCCGCCGCCGGCAGCGACGACGTTCGCAGCAATGGCAAGTGCAGCGGCTCGAGCACGTCGAAGATCAAGGCGAAGGCCCGTGACGGTCGACTCGAGGTCGAGTTCGAGGTCGACCAGAACAAGAACGGCGTGCCGTGGAAGGTCAAGATCAAGGACAACGGCGACGTCCAGTTCCGCGGCACCGCGACGACGAAGGCGCCGAGCGGATCGTTCTCGATCGAGAAGGCGATCGCCGATCAGTCGGGCGCCGACACGATCAAGGGCGTCGGGCGCAACAAGAAGACCGGCGAGCGCTGTGTCGCCGAGGTGAAGATCTGAGCGGACTCCCGGCGGCGCGGCAACGGTCCGTGCCGCCGGGAGCCGTACCTATACTCGCGTCATGCGAGTTCGGAACCTGACCGTCTCCGTCCTGATCGCCACTGCGATCGCAATCCCCGGACAGGCGATCGCCGGCGGCAACGACTACGCCACCTTCTTCACCGCCTTCAAGTACAAGCTCAAGAACGGCGACGCGAAGTTCAAGGGTCAGATCGACTCCGGCAAGGGCAACTGCGTCAAGGGCCGCAAGGTGGTCCTCTACCGGAAGAAGAACGGCGACAAGAAGAAGCTCGGCGGCGACCACACGAGCAGCAAGGGCAAGTTCGATATCGACCTCGGCCAGGGCAAGCCGAAGAGCGGGACCTACTTCGCCGAGGTCAACCAGGCCAAGATCGGCGACAACGACGGCAAGAAGAACACCTGCCTGTCGACCAAGTCGCCGAAGCTGAAGCTGAGCAACTGACGACGTACGCGCCGGGTCGGCAGACTCGGATGCCGTGACCGATACCGAGCCCTTCGCCGCCCCCGGGGCCGCCGAGTTCGCCGCCGCGAAGGCGCTGCTGTCGCCGTGGCGCGCCCTGACCGACCCGCGGGTGGACGGCTACGCGAACCTGCCGGCGGACGGCCGTTACCTGCTCGTCGGCAACCACACGACGCTCGGCGTGTTCGACATCCCGTTCGTGGTCCTCGGAATCCACGACGAGACCGGTGTGCTCGTCCGCTCGCTCGGCGAGCGCCAGCACTTCCGGGTGCCGCTCTGGCGCGACCTGCTCGCCCGCTTCGGGACCGTCGACGGTTCGCGGGAGAACACGCGGCGGCTGCTGCGCGCCGGCGAGCCCGTGCTCGTCTTCCCCGGCGGCGGTCGCGAGGTGGCCCGGCGGCGCGGCGACTACTACCCGCTGGTCTGGCGCGAGCGGATCGGGTTCGCGCGCCTCGCCCTCGAGTTCGGCTATCCGGTGGTGCCCTTCGCGATGATCGGCGTCGACGACATGTGGGACGTCGTCGCCGACGCCGACGACCCGATCTACGCGCCGGCGCGGGCGCTGGCGGCGAGGGTCGACATCGACCCCGAGCTCCTGTTCCCGCTCGTGCGCGGTCTCGGGCCGACGCCGCTGCCGCGCCCCCAGCGGATCTACGCGCGCCTCTGCGCACCGATCGACGCGTCGGCTTTCGGCTCGGGCTGGGACGACGCCTCCGGGGCGGCCGCGCTCCGCGACGGCGTCCGCGATGCGGTCGCCGCGGGCATCGACGAGCTGCTCGCCGAGCGCGAGGCCGACCCGGCCCGGAAGCTGATTCCGCGGATCGCCGGCGAGGCCGGCAGGCTGACCCTCGCCCAGGCCGACGCGGTCCGGAGGCTGCTGCCCGGTGTGAGCCGCTGACTCGGCACTGAGTACCGATGCGTCAGGATCGGGCGAAGAGGATGATCGGCCGAGACCGGACGAAAGGACGCGATGTACAACACGATCGAACACGCCACCTCGGTTGAGCTGATGGTCGAGGACGTCGACGACGTGGCGCTGTTCCCGGAGACGCTGCTCGCGCTCAGGGACGTGCTCAGCGACGCGAGCGGCGGTACGCCGGTCACCCACGAGGTGGCGATCGCGGGCCCGGACCTGCAGGGCCTGCTCGTCGAGTGGGTCAACGAGCTGGTCCGGTTGGCCGAGGAAGACGGGTTCGTTCCCGAGCGGATCGACAAGGAGCGGCTCGAGCAGGGCGGCTTCCGCGCCCGGGTGGCGGGCGAGCGGGGTATCCCCGCCGATCGGATCCGCCGGCTCGAGTGCCGTTCGGTCGGTCTCCGCCGGCTCGACGACGGGGCCTGGGCCGCTCGGGTGAAGCTGGACGCGCCGGCCTAGGCGGAGGTCGCGGTCTCGGCGGCCGCGCGAAGCGGTGCGGGGCGGGGGGTGACCGACGGCGTGAGCTGATCTACGGGCTCGGCGTCGGCGGGCTCGGTCTTCCGCAGCAGCGCCACGGCGAGGACGATGCCGACGACGACGAGGGCCGCCGAGATCTTCAGGCTGGTTCCGAGGGCGGAGACGAAGGCCTCCCGGACCGCCGCCTCGACGGCGGACGTGTCGCGTCCCGCGAGCTGGTCCAGGGCTTGCTGGGCCCCGGGGGTTCCGGCGAGCGTTCCCTCGAGCGTCTGTGCCTGCGCGGTGTCGATCGTGATGCCGGCGTCGGCGACGAGTTCGACGGTGCGCTGCGCCTGCAGTTCGCTGAAGATCGCGCCGGTCACGGCGACTCCGAGGGTGGCGCCGAGGCCGCTCAGGGTCACGAGGATCCCGGAGGCGGCGCCGGCGTGGTCGCGTGAGACGGCGTTCATGGCCGCGAGGTTCATCGGCGTCAGCGAGACCCCGATCCCGAAGCCGAGGATCGCTGTCGGTACCCAGAGGTCGGAGTAGGTCGTCGACGAGTCGAGCGTCGAGATCCAGAAGATCGCGATCAGCATCAGGGTCAGGCCGGCGACGATCGGCGGCCGCGGCCCGACCCGGCCGGCGATCCGGCCGCCGAGGGGCGAGGCGACGACCATCAGCCCCGTCAGCGGCAGCAGCAACACGCCGGTCTCGGTCGCGCTGTAGCCGAGGACCTCCTGGAAGTAGGAGGGCAGGAAGAACAGCATCGCGCCGAACGAGAAGTCGATTACGAAGATCGTCGTCGTGGCGCCGGTGAAGTTGCGGCGCCGGAAGAAGTCGAAGTCGATCAGCGGGTTGGCCGTCCGCCGCTCGACGATCGCGAAGGCGACGAACAGAGCGATGCCCGCGATGATCAGGCCGATGATCGCCGGGGAGCCCCAGCCCCAGATCGCTCCCTGGATCAGCGCCAGCGTGATCGCGGTCAGACCGGCGGCGGTCAGCAGGGCACCGGGGATGTCGATCTGCCGCGGCGCCGTCGGGTCCCGCGACTCCGGTGTCGAGCGCATCGCGAGGACGACGATCAGCACCGCGAAGGCGATGTTGACGATGAAGATCCAGCGCCAGCTCAGCTCGCCGGTGAGGACGCCGCCGACGAGCACACCGATTCCCGAGACGAGCTCGGTCGCGGCGCCCCACATGCCGATCGCGAATCCGCGCCGCGCTCCGGTGAAGACGTTCGTCAGCAGCGACATCGATGCCGGCATCAGCAGTGCGCCGCCGATCCCGGAGATCGCGATCCCGGCTATCAGCAGCGCAGCGCCGCCGCTGGCGGCGGCGAGGCCGGAGCCGGCGGCGAACAGGAGCGCGCCGATGACGAGCGCGCGGCGGCGCCCGAACACGTCGGCGATCCTCCCGGCGGCGATCAGCAGCGCCGCGAACGGGATGTAGAAGGCGGTGACCGTCCACTGCAGTTCGGCCAGCGAGGTATCGAACTGCTGGTGGATGGTGGGGAGGGCGACCACGATCGCCGCCGTCGGGAGCTGGACGATGCCGGCCGCGGCGACCGTCGCAACAAGGGTCCCCGTCCTCGCCCCTCTTCCCATGGGGCGATCCTATGCGGGCCGCGGTTAGGCTGCGGCGATGGAGAGCGAGAGGGACGGAGCGTCACCCGGCACCGTGCTCAGGGCCGACGCCAACGCCGGCAAGGTGGCGCTCGTGACCGGCGGCGGCACCGGCATCGGCCGGGCGGCGGCACGCGCCTTGGCGGCTTCGGGTGCACGGGTGGCGATCGCCGGCAGGCGCGCCGAGCTCCTCGCAACGGTGCGCGGCGAGATCGAAGCCGAAGGCGGCGAGTGCGTCGCGATGCCCTGCGACATCCGCGAGCCCGACGAGGTCGAGGGACTGGTCGGCGGCGTGATCGACCGCTGGGGCGCGATCGACGTCCTGATCGCCAACGCCGGCGGGCAGTTCGGCGCACCGGCCGAAGAGATCAGCCTCAAGGGCTGGCGCGCGGTCGAGCGGCTCAACCTCGAGGGCAATTGGGAGCTGACCAGCCGCGTTGCCCGCGAGTCGATGATCCCGAGGCGCGGCGGGTTCATCGCCTACATGGGCTTCTCACCGCGACGCGGGATCCCGGGCTACGCGCACGCGTGCGCGATGCGGGCCGCGCTCGAGAACCTGGCCTCGAGCCTGGCGATCGAGTGGAGCCGCTACGGGATCCGCTCGGTCTGCCTGAGCTGCGGCCCGATCGACACCGAGGGGCTCGCGGGCTACGGCGCCGAGGAGGTCGAGCAGTCGCGGCGTTCGGTCCCGCTCGGGCGACTCGGCCGGCCGGAGGAGGTCGGCGAGACCGTTGCGTTCCTCGCGAGCCCGAGCGGCGCCTTCATCACCGGCACGACGATCGTCGTCGACGGCGGCACCGACGCCTGGGGGATCGCCGAGCCGCCGCCCGCCCCGGCGCCGTAGGCGGCTGTCCGCGGACTTCAGTAGCTGCGGCGGAGCAGGCGGCGCACCGGCGGGCGCCGGAAGTTCGCCTGCGAGAGCGTCGCATTGATGCCGACGAGAGCGAGGGCGCTCCCGAGGTGCGCCGCACCGAGCAGGCTCAGGGCGCGCTTGGTGCGACGCTCTTCGGCCGTGGCTCCGGGTGCCGCGGTGTCGCCGTCGAGCAGCGGCACCGAGCCGTCCTCCTCCATCGCTCCGAACCGCACCCCGCCGATGGCGGCGGCGATCCCGGTGGCGGCGACCGCGCCGACGGCGACGTCCTTGGCGGCGGCGTGCCTTCGCTCGCGGGCGCTGAGCATCCGCGGGGCGGCCTCGTCGAGCCGGGCGCCGGCCCAGCCGGCGACGACCGCCGCCAGGGCGACCGAGTTGACCGTCCCGTACCGGCGCCAGGCCGAGTTGACGACCTGACCGCGTTCGCGCGGATCGTCGATGGCCGCGACCGCGGGGTGCATGCCGACCCTCGCGAAGAGGTTGCCGCCGACGAGTGCGCCGAGGCCGATGTCGTGTGCCGCCCGCCCGGCGCTGCTGACGGCGTCGCTGCTGATCAGTCCCATGCCCGCTTGCTGCCCGCTCGGCTTGCGCGCAAACCGGCCGGGCCCGGCTCAGTCGTCGTAGAGACCGTCGACGATCCGGATCTGCCTCTTGACCTTGCCGACGTTGCCGGCCTCGTCGGTGACCCGCAGCCGCAGCTTGACCCTGACCGGCGGGTTCGCGTCGCGAATCCGGTCCCGATCGCTCCCGCTGAGGTGGAGGTTGAAGTGGTAGCGGTTGTAGGGCCGGTCGATGTGCCCGGAGTCGGTTGCCAGGACCCGGCCCTTGCGGAGCGCGGTCATCCGGCACGTGATCGGGCGCTCGTCGTCCTCGGTCCCGCAGGTGGTCTGGATCCCGTGCTTAAGGACGTAGTCCATGTCTTGGCGCGTCCGGGCGCGGATGAACGGGTCGGGCGGGGTCGTGTCGGGCGGGCTCGCGGTCTCGGCCGCGGCTCCGGACGGGGCCAGTGCCGCCAGGAAGAGGAGCCCGGCGACGGCGCTCGTGATCGCTGTGGTCTTCATCTCGTTCTCCTCGGTGGTGGACGACGAGAACATGAAAGCGCCGTCCGTACCCTGCTTCAACCAACCCGAGGTCTCGGTGGAGCTAACCCCCGAGCGCCGTCATGCCGTGTTTACCGGCATTGCGGCGGTGGCACCGGCTTCACCGGAGGAGAGTCGACGGGAGGAAGAGATGACGAAGCTGTTCGCGTACCTGAGCTATCGCGATGCGCCGAAGGGGATCGCTTGGATGGAGGCGATCGGATTCGATCTCGTGACGCGTGCCGACGCCGGGGACGGCGTCGTTTCCCATGCGGAGTTGCGGCTCGGTGAAGCCGTGGTGATGGCCGCCTCCGCGGACGCCGACTACGAGGTGCCGCCGCTCCGCGGGCGCTCGACGGGGGGTGGCATCTACCTGCTCGTCGACGATGTCGACGTGGCGCACGCCGCGGCGCTCGCGGCGGGCGGCTCCGAGGTGTTCCCGCCCGAGACGACCGAGTGGGGAACCGCGCGATCCAGGGTCCTGGACCCCGAGGGCCATGAATGGTCGTTCGGTACCTACGAGCCGGGTGCGGGCTGGTAGGAGGTCAGCCGCCGAACCGCGGGTCCATCGCCAGGCAGGCGCGGACACCCTGGGCGATCAGGCGGGCGCGGGCGTCGGCGCCCTCGGCGATCGGGTGGAGGTCGTCCGCCTGCATCATCTCCGGATGCTGCTCGACGAACCCGGCCCAGTCCGGGGTCTGCGTCTTCGGGTGACTCGCCGCGAACGAGCGGACGACCTGGTTCTTGCCGGTGTTGTCGACGCCGTCGACGGTGAAGCCGTGGATCGTCGGGACGACGAGACAGCGCCCCCCGACCGTGCTCGCAACCTTGTCGAGGTTGCCGGCGAGGATCTCGGGATAGGCCGGGTTGTCGTTGGTCCCGGCGTCGAACACGATCACCGACTGGGAGGGGTCGTAGCTCTCGTTGAAGAGGTCGAAGATCTGGATGCTGTTGTAGCCGCCCTCGGCGTTCACGGTGAGCGGCACTCCCGGGAGGTACTGCTTCAGATAGGGCGAGGTGAGAACCTCGAGGCTGTCGCCGACGACGAGGACGCCGCCCGAGCCGGGCAGGCTCGCGACGGGCTGGGGCCGGACGTCGCGGGCGTTGAAGCTGCGCTCGGCGAGAACGGAGTCGACGGCGGCCCGGCCGGCCGCGCGGCCCTGCTCCTCGCCGTCGGCGGTGCCGTCGGCGAGTCCCTGCTCGAGCCCGTAGCGGAGCCCGTCGCCGAAGGCCCCGAGCTGGGCGACCGCGTAGGTCCCGTCGGAGGCTTCGGCTCTGATCTGACGCGCCTCGGCGCTGTCGGGCGCGTCGGCTGCGGCGAGTAGGTAGGCGCCCACGAAGGCGCCGGCGATCAGGAGCACCGCCGTGAAGACGGCGCCGGTGCGCTTCCAGCTCACGGCAGCGACACCTTGATCTGCTCGGCCTTCGGCACCTCGACGTCGGAGCCCTCGAACGCGTTCACGTAGGCCGTCCGGTAGGCGGCGCGGTAGTTGCGGGGGTAGGTGATCTGCCTACCGGTCTGAAGGCCCGCCGGATAGACGTCGCCGCCGATCGCTGTGCCCTCTTTCCAGCCCGCCTTCTCGCCCGCGGTCCGGGCCGCTTCGAGGTCGGCGCCCGAGTCGCGGCCGAGCAGCCAGCCGCCGCCGCCGGCGATCGCGACGAGAACCAGGACGAGCGCCGCAGCGACGACCCGCCTCCGGGTCAGTATCTTCCTGCCGCTCCCCTCCGATCCGGCGCCCGACTTGTCGTTGCTCGGACCCACCACCCGGGTAGCGTAACCCAGGGAATCTGCTCCGTCCGCAGGTCTCGGGAAGCTTCGACGATGATGGCCGTGGGGGTCGCGTCGGAGTGCTGCGAAGACAGCCATGCCTGAACCGATCAAGCGAAATCAGCGCTACATGCCCGGTCTCGACGGGCTCCGGGCGATCGCCGTGCTGGGGGTCATCGCCTACCACCTGAACTTCTCGTGGGCCCCCGGGGGCCTGCTCGGGGTCGGCGTCTTCTTCACGCTCAGCGGCTACCTGATCACCGACATCCTGCTCAGCCAGGTCGAGCGCGGCGGGATCCGGCTGAAGAACTTCTGGCTCGCGCGGGCCCGGCGCCTGCTGCCGGCGCTGTTCCTGATGCTGGTGGTCGTCCTCGCCTGGGTGACGATCTTCGGACCCCACCAGCCGTCCGAGTTCCGCTGGGCCGCGATCACCGCCGGTGCCTACGTCAACAACTGGTGGCTGATCTTCCACGACGTCTCGTACTTCGCCGCGTTCGAGGCCCCGGGCCCGCTGAACCACCTGTGGTCCCTGTCGGTCGAGGAGCAGTTCTACATCGTCTGGCCGTTCCTGGTGATGATCGGCGTCAAGTTGATCCCGGAGCGGCGGGCGCCCGGCGGGGTCCGGCCGCACCTCGGGTTCGCGATCCTCGGCCTCGCGTTCGCGTCGGCGCTGCTGATGGTCATCCTCTACAAGCCGGGGATCGACCCCTCCCGGGTCTACTACGGCACCGACACCCGGGCGCTGGAGCTGATGGTCGGGGCCGCGCTGGCGACGATCTGGCCGAGCCGCCATCTGCGCGGGCGCATCACCGACGGCGCCCGGCGGACGATCGACTACGCCGGCGCCGCCGGCCTGCTGGTCATCGCGCTGATGTTCTGGCAGTCGACGGAGTTCTCGCCGTTCCTCTATCGCGGCGGCTTCCTCCTGCTCTCGTTCGCGACCGTGCTGGCGGTCGCGGCGATGGCGCACCCGGCGACGCGACTCGGGCCGATCGTCGGCTGCCGGCCGATGCGCTGGATCGGCCAGCGCTCGTACGGCATCTACCTCTGGCACTTCCCGATCATCGTCCTGACGACCCCCGAGGGCGCTCAGGGCGTCGACCTGCCGCGCGCGTTCCTCCAGGTCGCCGCGACCTTCGGAATCGCAGCGCTGTCGTGGACCTTCGTCGAGGATCCGATCCGCCACGGTGCGCTCGGACGGATCTGGAAGAACTGGCGGGCCGGGGAGTACCGGCGGCTGCGGATCAGCCGTCCCGCCTGGGCCGGGATCGCCCTCTCGGCGGTGGTCGTGCTCGCTGCGCTCGCCGGCCTCGCCGGCGTCAACGCCGGCCCGAGCCAAGCCGATGCGCCGGGCAACGTCTCGGTCGCGACCACGCTCACCGAGTCGGCCGGGGACACCGAGGAGATCAAGGACCGGACCACCTGCGACGCCGTCGTCCACATCGGCGACTCGACGTCCGAGGGGCTCGTGTCCTCCGACTACCTGCCGCGGACGAAGGACCAGATCGCCGCCCAGTACGGGCGGGTCGGGGCCGGCACCCAGCACCTCGAGGTCTCCGGCGCGCGGTCGATCTACGAGCGCTTCGAGGGCCTGCCGAACGCCGAGGAGGTGGCGACGGCCTGGAAGCAGCAGGGCTTCGACGGCTGCTGGGTCTTCGCGCTCGGCACCAACGAGGCCGCCAACGTCTCGGCCGGCTCGACGATCGGCTACGACGAGCGGATCGACGCGATGATGAACGTCGCCGACGGGGATCCGGTCCTGTGGGTCAACGTGCGCTCGCTCCTGAACGAGGGCAGCCCCTACGACAACTCGAACATGCAGGCGTGGGACAAGGCGCTGCTCGCCGCCTGCAGCCGCTACCCGAACATGCGGATCTACGACTGGTCCGGCGAGGTCAAGGACGAGTGGTTCATCGACGACGGGATCCACTTCACCACCCAGGGCTACAGGGCGCGCAGTCAGAGCATCGCCGATGCCCTGCTCAACGCCTTCCCGGCCGGCGCCGCCGTCGACAGTCCCGACAACACGGACTGCCTGGTCAGCTCGACGCCGGGCGAGGCGCCCACGGTCCCCGAGGGGGAGGCGACGGACACGACGTCGACGACGGACACGACTTCGACGGAGTCGACGACGGCTACGGGCTGATGCCCCGCGAGTGGTCCATTAGTTCGGATATCCCGAACCTTTGGACCACCCGCGGTGGGCTGAGCCCCTACCGCTTCTTGAAGTACGCCCAGCGGTCGTAGAGGCCGAGGGCGACCTGGATGGTGTCGCCGCGGACCTTCGTGCTGCCGCGGCTGCCGATCAGCTTGGCGGAGTCGATCCGCGGGCTGTCCCCGCGCTCGAGGACCTTGATCTTGCGGAGCCTGCCGTCGACGTAGGGGCCGAGGCGCGAGTCCATCTCGCCCTGGGAGAAGCGGAACGTCCAGCGGTGTTGCGGCGAGAACTTGTCGTAGGGGTCCTTGACGCTCCGGTAGTAGGGGACCTTGGGGCCGCCGAGGAAGCGCGACTCGGTCCGGCCGCCGGAGGCCGAGAAGTAGGTGGCCTGGATGACGTCGCCCTTGTAGGTGACGACCTTGTGGCGGGTGCCCTTCGCCGCCTTGTCGGTCCGCTTCGACTCGAGCTTGACGCCGCCGTAGACCTGGGTGCGGGTGTCGGAGTAGATGTCGAACGCCTTGCCGCCGACGTCGGTCGAGAGCGCGATCGAGCGGATCGCGATTGCGAACGCCTTCAGCGTCTCCTTCGGCCAGTCGGGCGGGATCTCGCCCGGCAGCGACCCGCGGACGTATTCCTCGACGTCGAGCCGGTTGACGACGAGTTGGCCGCCGTCGGCGGACGGCACGGTCTCGAGCGCGCCCCGGTACTTGCCGACGCCGTGGATGTCGACGATG
>JADFCZ010000194.1 GCA_018263295.1 Conexibacter sp. | reverse complement strand
GCTGTTCCATCTCGATACCGCGGAGCGGCCGGCCGGGGGCTTCGAAGACCATCGCCCGCATCGCGGCCCTCGTTCGCGGCTACTCGTCCCGGGCGGTGATCCGGAAGATCGAGACGACCTCGGCGTTGTGGGCCTCGGGGTGGACGACGTAGGCGCTCGGGCCGCCGCCGAACCAGCCCGCGGCCTCATTGTCGCCGACGAAGATGCCGGGGTGGTGGCGGCCGTCGCCGTCCTCCACCCATACCTTGTCGCCCTCCTTGAACCCGTGCGGTGCGTCGCTCTCGCTCATGCTGCGCACCCTATCGCCGCCCGGGCGGGCGGGCATACCCCTGGACAGGCTCTCTAGACTCGGTGCAGATGAAGACCGAGATACATCCCGAGTACGGCCTCTCCCACGTGCGCTGCGCGTGCGGCAACGAGTTCTACACGCGCTCCACCAAGCCCGAGATCCACGTCGAGATCTGCTCCGAGTGCCACCCCTTCTACACCGGCAAGCAGAAGCTGGTCGACACGGGCGGCCGGGTCGAGCGCTTCCGCAGGCGGGCCGCGAAGAAGTCCTGAGCACCCGCCCGGCGGGGCAGTCGTGAGCGAGCTTCCCTCGCTCGAGCAGGCCCTCGCCGTCGAGCGCGCCGATCTCGGCCCCGACGAGAGTCCCATCGAGATCGTCGCGTAGCCTCCGGGTCGTGGCCCACGACCACGATCACGGCCACTCCGGCCATTCGCACGGCGTCTCCGCCGACGCCGATCGCACCAAGATCGCGATCGCCCTCGCGCTGATCGTCGGGTTCATGGCCGTCGAGGTCGTCGTCGGCATCGTCGCCAACTCGCTGGCGCTGCTCTCCGACGCCGCGCACATGCTGACCGACGCCGGGGCCCTCGCCCTCGCCCTCGTCGCGATCCAGCTCGCGAAGCGACCGGCCGCCGGCTCGATGACCTACGGCTGGAAGCGGGCGGAGATCCTCAGCGCCCAGTTCAACGGGGCGACGCTGCTCGTGCTCGGCCTGCTGATCGTCATCGAGGGCATCCGCCGCCTGATCGACCCGCCGGCGGTCGAGGGCGGCATCGTCCTCGTCGTCGCGCTGGTCGGCATCGCCGTCAACCTCGTCGCGACCTGGACGCTCTCGCGGGCCAACCGGAGCTCGCTCAACGTCGAGGGCGCCTTCCAGCACATCCTCACCGACCTCGCCGCCTTCGTGATGACCGCGATCGCCGGCCTCGTGATCCTGACGACCGGCTTCGACCAGGCGGACGGGATCGCCTCGCTGATCGTCGCCGCGATCATGCTCAACTCCTCCTTCCACCTCCTCCGCGAGTCGGGCCGGGTGTTCCTCGAGGCCTCGCCGCGCGGCCTCGACCCGGACATGATCGGCGGCGCCATGGCCGCGGTTCCGGGCGTCGAGGAGGTCCACGACCTGCACGTCTGGGAGGTGACCTCGGGTTTCCCGGCGCTCTCCGCGCACGTCCTCGTCGGCCCCGGCGACGACTGCCACGGGATCCGGCTCGCGCTCGAGCACGCCATCCACGAACGCTTCGGGATCGATCACACGACGCTGCAGGTCGAGCACCGTCACGAGGACGAGCTCCTTCAGGTCGAAGTGGCGGACCGCGGATCGTCACACTCCGAGCGGTGATCGAGCAGCTCGTAAGCCAGATCGAGGAGCGTTTCGCCGGCCTCGAGCGGGAGATGTCGGACCCGGAGGTGATCGCCGACCGGGAGCGCTACGCCGCCGTCGGTCGCGAGTACCGGGAGCTCGAGCCCGCCCACGACCTCGCGCAGCGCTGGCGGACGCTCAACGACGACCTCGAGGGCGCCCGTGAGCTCCTGGCCGACGGCGAGGACGAGGAGCTCAGGAGCGTGGTCGCCGAGGCGCCCGGCCGGCTCGAGGAGCTGGCTGAGGAGATCCGCCTCGCCATGGTCGAGCGCGACCCCAACGACGACAAGAACGTGCTGGTCGAGATCCGTGCCGGCGCCGGCGGCGACGAGGCCGCGCTGTTCGCGGGCGATCTGTTCAAGATGCTGACCCGCTACGCAGAGCTGCGCGGCTTCGGGACCGAGGTGCTCTCTCAGAGCCCGGCCGAGGTCGGCGGCTTCAAGGACGTGACCTTCGCCGTCAAGGGTGACGGCGCCTACTCCGTCTTCAAGTACGAGGGCGGCACCCACCGCGTCCAGCGGGTTCCGAAGACCGAGTCGCAGGGCCGCATCCACACCTCGACCGCGACCGTCGCCGTGTTGCCCGAGGCCGAGGAGGTGGACGTCGACGTCGACCCCAACGACCTCCAGATCGACGTCTACCGCTCCTCCGGGCCCGGCGGGCAGTCGGTCAACACGACCGACTCGGCCGTGCGCATAACCCATGCCCCGAGTGGGATCGTCGTTTCGATGCAGGACGAGAAATCGCAGCTCCAGAACCGCGACAAGGCGATGCGCGTGCTTCGCGCCCGGCTGCTCGAGAAGGCGATCGCCGACCAGCAGGCGGAGATCTCCGCCGAGCGGCGCTCGCAGGTCGGCACCGGCGAGCGCTCGGAGAAGGTCCGGACCTACAACTTCCCGCAGGGCCGGGTCACCGACCACCGGATCAAGCTGACGAGCCACGCGCTCGACGAGATCCTCGGCGGCGACCTGCGCGAGTTCACCGACGCGCTCGGAGCCGAGGACAAGCGCCGCAAGCTCGAGGCGCAGGCCGCGGCCGGCTGACGATGGCCGCCGCCGGGACGGTGGGGGAGGCCCTCGCCGCGGCAACCGACGCGATCGCCGCCTCCGGGTCGGGCTCCGCGCGGCTCGACGCCGAGCTGCTGCTCGCCGCCGCCACCGGGGCGACCCGGGAGCGATTCGCGATCGAGCCCGAGCGGCCGGTCGCCGCCGCCGAGGCGCGCGAGTTCGGGGCGCTGGTCCGCCGCCGCATCCGGCACGAGCCGGT
>JADFCZ010000193.1 GCA_018263295.1 Conexibacter sp. | reverse complement strand
TGTCGAGCACGACGATCGTGCCGTCGCCGACGGGTCCGATCCAGCGGCCTCCGATCGAGTCGTGGAACCAGTCGGGCTCCTCGGCGTCGGCGGGGAACGGGTCCAGCCTGATGACGTGGCCAGGGGGCGGATCGTCGTCGTTGTGGAGTCGGAGGTGCGGGCCGAGGGCGTCGAAGACGAGAGCGTCGACTCGCTGGATGGTCGGGTTGCCGCGGGCGTCGTCGACGAGCACCCAGTCACCCACGGCGATCGAGGTGTCGTTCTCGTCGCACCACGGGTCGGTGGTGTCGGTGGTGGTCATGTGGTGCTCCTGGCTCGTTGGGGTCATGGCTCGGAATCGACGGCGTCGAGATCGGCGTCGGTGAGGGTGAACGGGTCGGGGATCTCCGCGGCGGGCGCGGCGTCGACGGCCTGGACGTCCTCGGGAGCCTCCGGAGGCTCAGGACCGAGAACGCGTACAACAACGGGTACGCGCGCACCCTCAGGGGGAGGGGGGTCCTCACGTGTGTGTAGAGAAGAAGAAGAAGAAAATTCCCTCTTATAGGGTGTACGCGTTGTTGTACGCGTTCTCCGACCCAGAGTGATGTCCTCCTCACTCAGCGTGAATGCCTTCGCGTGCAAACGTGCACGAACGGGTACGCCCCGGTCGCCGATTCCGTCGACGTCGCCGGTCACGAACCACAGCCATCCGCGGTCGCGGAGGTGCTCGAAGGCCGGGATCAGCTCTTCGACGGAGCGCAGCTTCCGCCGCAGACCGGCGTAGACCTCTCTCGGCGTGAAACCCGTCTCCATCTTCTCGGGGTGCCGGCGGGCCCATCGGAGGAGGTCCAGGGCGGCGTCGACGGCGTGCGCCTCGTCTTCGTCGACGCCAGTCCTCGCCTCCATGGCGAGGGCGTGCGCCACCCAGTAGCGACCCACTCTGAGCGCCCGGCGCATCACCTCGACGCCGACGGTCGGACCGTTGCGGCCGTCGGCCAGCTCGAGCAGCCCGGCGAGACGCAACGTCGACGAGCGGATCTTCGACGCTGCGTCGTGCAGGACGTCCAGGGGACGACCGGGGGCGAGGTCCGCCTCCAGGGCGTCGCACCAGGCGAAGAACTCCGCCGCGGCCTCGGCGTCGAGGTGCAGCGGCACGGCCATCAGGAGCCCCGTGAGCCGGTCTGCGAAGGCGTGGAGCTCGTTCTCGTAGCGGTCCGCCGACGGCCCCGGGGCAGTCATGTCGCCGTAGCTGCGGGTCCCCACGAGGGACCGCGGAATCGACGGCATGAAGCGGGCGAAGAACCCGCGTCCGCGGAGCTCCGGCGCCGTGGTCTGGTACCGCTCGACGACCGTCGGCTGGATCGTCAGGACGACGGTCAGCAGGGCGTCGTCGACGACGGTCGCCTCGGGGCCGGAGTCGCCGCCCTTGCGGTCCCGGATGATCGTCTCGCCGGCCCACGCCTTGAGGTAGACGTCGACGTTCGGCTGTCGGCCGGTGGAGAAGGCGCCGGCGACGGAGTCGAGCAGGCCGGCCTCGGTGGAGATGAGGGCGAGGCGTTGGTGGGCGCCGAGGAGCTGCACCAGGCGCTCCGGAGTCGTGTCGTCGATCGTCAGCCGGTACTGCTGGGGCCGCGGAGCCGCGGCAGCGAGCACCGACGCCTTGAACGTCTCCTCGTCGACGGAGCCGACGGCGTAGCCCTTCTCGTCATCCGCCGCCTTCTTCTGTGCTGCCTTCCAGCGGGCGACGTCGAGGGTGTACTCGTCGGCCCGTGCCGCCTGTCGGTCCCGCTCCCAGGAGCGCAGTGGGCCGATCATCGCCTTCTCGGCCGGGCTCTTGCCGGCGCCGGAGTGCATGGCGCACCACAGGTAGAGGTTCAGGGTCTCCCGCCAGTGTCCGGCGGAGATGGTGGCGTGTCCGCCGGCGACTGCGGCGAGGGCGCCGACGGCGAGCTGGGCGCAGAGGTCGACCGGCACCTGCAGCCGCTCCGCGGTGTCGGTGACGTGGGCGGCCACCCAGTCCGGCAGGACGTCGACGGGCCACGACGGGAGCTCCGGCCGATCGACGAGCGGCGCCGGCTCGACCTTCTCGCGCAGCCGGGCCTCCGCCTGGCGGATCATCTCGTCCACGTCGACGCGGGCGGCGAACGCCTCCTCGGTCGCCGGGTCCCGCTTGGCCTCGAGCTCCGCCTCGCGGGCTGCGATGTTGGCCGCGGCGCGAGCGGCGCGCGCCTCTAGTGGTGGCGTGAGGAAGTCGTACTTCTCGTAGTAGGGGACTGGGGTTGAGTCCGTCACGCCGCTCCCCTGAGTCCAGTGACTGCCCGGTAGACGAATGCTGACCAGTTGGTGCCGTCCAGCCAGGACTTCTCGCTCAGGTGAAGCGTCCAGTCGAGGACTTGGAGCAAGGTCCGAGCCCGGTCGACGTCGAACCAGTAGGGGGCGGACACGGGGTCCGTGTCGCACGCCCGATGGATGGCGTGCCAGCTTTCGTCGTCAGGCCAGCCAAGTAGGTCGCCGCCGCTCATGATGAGTAGGCCATCGGGACGGCGAGATCTCAGCTCCGCTTCACGCCTGCATCGGGCCTCGATGGCTTCGATCGCTGCGTTGACGTCGACCTCGATGTAGCCGTCTCCATCGGGTATCGGTCGGCCACACTTGACGCAGGTCCAGACGAGCTCCTCGCTCCTGTCTGGTTGCCTGGTCCGGTTGTGCACGACGTTGTGGAGTGGCTGCTCGGCGATGATCGCCTGCCGCTCCGCCTCGAGCGCTTCCGCTCTTGTGGTGAAGTGCTCGACGGTCGATGAGACGACCTCGGGCCACCAGTGCTTGGACTTGCGGTGCTGGTTCCAGCGCATGGCGCCGGCCTCGGTGATGCCGACGTAGAGGAGTGTGTCCTCCGCGTCGTAGAACCTGTAGAGGGACACACCCCCCTTCGTCGACATCGCCATCAGAACGGATCGCCGTCCGCGCCGGCCACGGCGACGATCGGGTCGATCGGCTTCGGCGTCACGCCGAGGGTGAACTCCTTGCCGGTGCCGCCCTGCTTCGTGGTGTAGGTGCCGGAGTAGGTGACCTTCACGCCGTGGCCCTCGAT
>JADFCZ010000192.1 GCA_018263295.1 Conexibacter sp. | reverse complement strand
GCACCCTTCCGCGGGTCAGCTACTACGAGACCTGGAACGAGCCGAACCTCGACTTCTGGATCGCGCCTCAGTACTCCGGCGGCAAGAACACCGGCCCCGAGCTCTACCGCAAGCTGAGCAACGCCTTCGCGCAGAGCGTCAAGTCCGTCCACGTCGACAACAAGATCGTCGGGCCGGCTCTGGCGCCGTTCGGCGGCGTCACCGGCGAGAAGCGGACCCGGACCAGGCCGCTGAAGTTCATGCGCGACCTGTTCTGCCTGAAGGGCCGCGGCAAGCTCAAGCCGAAGCGGTGCCCGAATGGCGACCGGTACATCGTCGACATCGTTTCTCACCATCCGATCTCGGTGACCGGCCCGCCCACCCAGAAGGCGTTCCACCCCGATGACGCCACGTCGGGCGACATGGGCAAGGTCAAGCGGATCGTTCGCGCCGCCGAGCGGGGCAACACGATCATCACGTCCGGACGCGTCCCGCTGTGGGCCAGCGAGTACTGGTACCGGACCAATCCCCCGGTGGCCGATGGCGTCTCGTTGAAGAAGCAGGCTCGCTGGGTCGAGCAGTCGCTCTACATCTGGTGGAAGCAGGGTGTGTCGATGGCCATCTACAACGCGATGCGCGACCGGCCCTCCTTCGATCCGGCCGCCGCGTTCGGGCTCTACTTCCGGGACGGCGAAGCGAAGCCTTCGGCGAGGGCGTTTGCCTTCCCGTTCGTGGCCGATCGCCGGTCCGGTAACAAGGTCCTGCTCTGGGGCAAGGCTCCCGCCACCGGCAAGCTGAAGATCCAGCGGCAGCGCGGGAAGAAGTGGCGCACGATCGCGCGGATCGACGCGAGCGCCGGCAAGGTCTTCACCAAGAAGGTGAAGATCCGCGGCAAGGCCAAGCTCCGCGCCGGGGTCGGCGGTCAGCGAAGCCTGACCTGGGGCCTCGGAAAGGGCTGATCGGTCTGGTGGGGTTCGGGGGGCGGCGCGCGGGTTCGACCGGCGCCGCCTCCCGGCTCCCCGACCTGCGCTCCGGCCCCTGGGTCCGGACCGTGGCGACCGGCGCCCGAGCAGATACCGCTTGGTAGCCTGCCGCGTCGTGGCGATGAAGCGACTCCACAAACTCCTGCGACGTCCACGGACGACGATGGTCGCCGGCGCCTTCGCGACCGGGATCGTCGCCCTCGGAGCCATGCTCTCGCCGGCGGCGCCGATCGCCGCCGGTGGCAAGAACGCCGGTGGCAAGAAGTCCGTCGCCTGCTTCGAATCGTCGGTCCCCGGGGGAAAGAAGCCGCGTTTCGAGCCGCGGCCCAAGCGCTGCGTCTTCATCGCCGCGGGAGCCGTCGATTCCCCGATTCCACCGTCGTTCGCGGTGCAGCAGGTCATAAAGATCGACTGGAAGAAGTGGGGCGGACAACGCGCGGAGGGGCGGGGCAAGGGCTACACCTCCGTCCGCCCTCAGCCCGTTCCCGTCACGGTCACGCTCTCGAAACCGCGCAAGAAGTGTGGCCATCGCGCCTACACGAAGGCCAAGTTCAAGTACCAGTTCGGGATCCCGGCCGAGCCCCTTAACCTCTCGACCTGCTGAGCCGACGGCGGGGCGACCGCGCCGGGCACGCGCTCGGTCTGCGCGGGCGCCCGCTCATGCCGGCCCCACCGACTCGAGCACCCTCGACATCGCCTCGGCCGCGGCCGGATAGGCGTGCGTCGCGGCCGCGTCGGGACCGGGCGCGGGAATTCCCTGGCCGAGGAGCGCGGCGAGCCCGGTCGCGATCGCCTCGGGATCGTCCGCCCTGACGAGGGGCGAGATGCCCGCATCCGCCGCGATCCGGCCGGCCTCGGTGCCGGCGGCGAGCGCGAGTACGGGCTTTCCTGAGCCCAGGTACTCGAACAGCTTGAAGTTGATCAGCTGCGACCGGGCGGGCTGGGCGAGGAGGAGGAGTGCGTCCGCCTCCCGTTGCAGCGCGAGCGAGGTCTCGCGCTCGAGCGAGCCGAGCAGCGACACCTTCACCGGCTCCAGGTCACGGCGGTCGAAGAGCGCCCGCTCGGACGGCTGCAGCGGTCCGGCGATCGCGACCTCGAGCCGTCCGGCGACCCGCGGCGAACCGGACGCGAGGCGGACCAGCCCCTCGACGAACGGAGCGGGGTCGCGACCGTGGCTGCCGAAGCGACCCGTGTAGAGCAGGGAGGTGCGACTCGCGTCGAGGAGGCCCGACGCGGCCACCGCCGCCGCCGGGCCGGGGTCGTCGTCCGGGTCCCAGGCGTTGGGGATGACTACCGGGTCGGCGATCCCGCGACGGCGCAGGTCGGCAGCGGCCGGCTCGCTCACGCAGACGACCCTGTCGGCCGCGCCGAGGCGCCGCCGTTCGAGGCCCTCGTCCAGCCGGCGCTGAGCCCCCGTCGGGAAGTCGGGCCGCAGCGGCTCGAACGTCCACGCGTCACGGACGTCGGCGACCCAGGGGACGCCGCGACGCTGAAGCGCATGGCCGATCGTATGAGCCGACTCGGGGGGCGAGGTCGTGAGCACCCGCTCGAATCGTCGCTCACGATGGGCGGCCATCGCCGCCCGGCGTGCGAACGGGGCCCAGGCCACCGCGAGGGGCTCGGGGACGATGACCTTGCTCAGCCAATGGGGTCGACCGGAGTAGCTGTCGGAGTCGAACAGCGACTCGACCCGGGAATGCCCCGCCATCCGCGCCCGGATCCGTTGCAGGTCGAACGCTCGAAGCACACGAACGCCTCCCACCTCGGACTCCGTCCGCTCCCGCCCGAACGCCGACGTGGTGAGCACCGTGACCTCCCACCCGAGCCGCGCGAGCCATTTGGCCATCGCCGCCGGCCGTTGCGCCCCGGTATCGCGGGTCGGGGGGTAGAAGTACGAAACCAGCAACAGAGATCGTCCGGATCGTGAGGAGCGAGGCTCCTGCGGCTCCGTCAAGCGGCCACTCCGAGCTTCTCCCGTCGCGCTTCGATCGCCTCCGCGTAGGCGACCTCCATCCGGTCGAGAAGCGCCGGCCAGGACCACTCCCGAAGTGCCTTCTCGCGCCCTGCGTCGCCCATCGTCGCGCGGCCCTCCGCCCCCATGTCGACGAGCCGGTCGAGCGCCCGGGCCGCGGC
>JADFCZ010000191.1 GCA_018263295.1 Conexibacter sp. | reverse complement strand
GAGCTTCGCCCGCAGCTCGGCCATGTGCTCGGGGCCGCGGGTCTCGAGCACCAGGTCGACCGAGGTCTCGGCGAGGTCGAGCTCGGCGAGGTCGCGGACGTGGGAGACCTCGAGGATGTTGGCCCCGGCCGCGGCGATCGTGGTCAGCAGGTCGGCGAGCCCGCCGGGGCTGTCGGGCACCAGGGTCGAGATCCGGACCCGGCGGCTGGCGGTGATCTCGTGGCGGTTGATGGCCGCGGCGAGAAGGCGCGGGTCGACGTTGCCGCCGGAGAGGATCACCGCGGTCGCTCCATCGGCGGCGTCGGCCGGCTCGACCGCTCCGGTCATCAGCGCCGCGACGCCGATCGCCCCCGCCCCCTCGGTGACGAGCTTGGCGCGCTCGGCGAGCCGGACCATCGCTGCGGCGATCTCCTCGTCGCCGACGGTGACCATGCCGTCGAGCCAGCGCTCGATCAATGGCAGGGTCAGCTCGCCGGGACGCTTGACCGCGATGCCGTCGGCGATCGTCCGCGCGAACGGCGCCTCGACCGGCTCGTGGGCGCGGACCGAGTCGGCCATCGCCGCGCAGCCCTCGGCCTGGACGCCGATGACCTCGATGTCGGGGTCGCCGAGCTTGAGCGCGATCGCGACGCCGCTCGCGAGGCCTCCCCCGCCGACCGGAACGACGACGCGGCGCAGGTTCGGCACCTGCTCGGCGAGCTCGATCGCGACGCCGGCCTGGCCGGCGATCACGTCCGGGTCGTCGAAGGGATGAACGAACTCGAGCCCCTCGGCGGCGGCCGCCTCGCGGGCGAGGCCGACGCAGGCGTCGACCGAGTCCCCGCCTCGCACCACCTCCCCGCCGAAGGCGCGGACGGCCTCGACCTTGCCGATCGCCGACGTCTCCGGCATGTAGACGCGGCAGGACAGCCCTTCGGCGCTGGCGGCGTAGGCGAGCGACTGGGCGTGGTTGCCGGCGCTGCCGGTGACGACGCCCGAACACCCCTCGGCCTCGATCCGGTGGAGCTTGGCGAGCGCCCCGCGGATCTTGAAGCTGCCGGTCCGCTGCAGGTTCTCGGCCTTGAGCACGACCTCGCCGCCGAGCTCGCGGCTGAGGCTGCGCGAGGTGACCGTCGGCGTCCGGCGGACGAGCTCGCTCGCGGCCGCGTGGACGGAGCGAAGCTCGTCGAGGTCGGGCGACTGGAGGCTGAAGGGGAGCTCGGCCATGGATCGGTCCGCTACCCGCGCTCACATCAGGCTAACCGGTGGCGACGACCGTGGAAGCCGCCGCCGAAGCACGCGCCGGGTTTCCACTTTGAATTGGCGCATTGCGCTGCTACGTTGCTCCGGTCCACTTCTGATCGGGAGGTTCAGATGAGGCGACTCACAGGCATTGCGATGTGTTCGGCGGCGATCCTGGCCCTCGGGCTGCTCGTCACGGCCTCGGCGGAGGCGGCGAAGAAGCCGCCGGTCAAGGTCAGCGTCGGCAGCTACCACACGTGCGCGGTGACCCAGCAGAAGCAGGTCGAGTGCTGGGGAACCAACGACTACGGGGAGACCGATGCGCCCGGCGGCAAGTTCAAGTCCGTCGGCGCCGGCTACTACTCGTCCTGCGGGCTGCGGACGAACGGCAAGATCACCTGCTGGGGTCAGGACGACGACGGTGAGGCGTCGCCCCCGGGCGGCAAGTTCAAGTCGCTTGCGGAGGGGATCGAGAACGCCTGTGCGGTCAGGGAGAACGGCAAGCTCGAGTGCTGGGGCGCCGACGACTATGGGTCGGCGAGTCCCCCGAACGGGAAGTTCCGCTCGGTCTCGGTCGGCGAGTACTCGGGCTGCGGCGTCAAGGAGAACCGGAAGCTCGAATGCTGGGGCAGAGACGATGACGGCCAGGCATCTCCTCCTCCGGGCAAGTTCAAGTCGGTGAGCGCGGGTCGCTACCACTCCTGCGGCGTGACGGTCGGCGGCAAGGGGGTCTGCTGGGGCGACAACAGCGAAGGCGAGACCGACGTCACCGGCGGCTTCTTCAAGTCACTGGGTGCCGGCTACTACACGTCGTGCGGCATCAGGACGAGCTCGCGGATCGAGTGCTTCGGCTACGACGCCTACGACATCGTCAGCGCTCAGCCTGAAGGGAAGTTCCGGTCGGTCAGCTACGGCTCCTACTCGGAGCACGCGTGCGCGGTCGAGCAGAACGGGAAGTCGATCCAGTGCTGGGGGACCAACAACAACTACGGGCAGCAGGACGTGCCGCCCGGGCTGGACTAGTCGATTGGGAACGATCGGACATCGGGGGTTGCGCTGGGCATGCGTGGCCGCGGGTCTCGCGGCCACGCTCTGGCTCGCGGTCGCCGCGGACGCGGCGGCGCGTCGAGCAAACCGGGGAAGAAGCCCAAGCCCGACGGGATCGTGGTCGCCGATCGCAAGGCGGCCCCGGCGGGAGGCTCGGTGACCGTGCTCAAGACGCCCGATTTCAAGGTCACCGGGGAATGCGTTGACAACGGCGCGGGCGACTACACCGCCAACACGTTCCTGACTCCCCGCCGCAACAACCTGACCTACTCCGCCTACGGTCCCGGCGGGGGTGACGACGAGTTCGACACCGACTTCGACAAGTCGGAGTCGCTCGACATCACCTCCTCTGACGCGACCGGCGCGAATCCCGCGATCGAGGCCGCCGAGTACTACGAGTTCTACGCCGAGGGCAAGGGCGGGCGGCCGATGCGGGGGCGGGTCGAGACGACCGTCCACTCGATGGGCGACGACTGCGGATTCTCAGGCGTCTTCACCGGTACCCCCGGCTCCGGCCCCGTCCATGTCGGCAAGCGGGTCAAGGTCGGCGCCGGCGAGTCGGCCAAGATCTACGCCAACCGGGACTTCAAGGTGGTCGGGAACTGCGTCGACAACGGCGCCGGCGACTACACCGCGAGCGCGAGCCTCCTCGCCAAGCGCTCGAATGCCATGTACTACCTCACGCAGTACGACGTTAGCGACACCGACTTCGACCCCGGGGACGGCCCCGTGGACATCACGCCGACGGACTACGAAGCGCACGGCGCCGACCCCGCATTCCAGGCGTGGAGCTATTACAACGACTTCTTCGCCGTCGACAGGAACGGCGGCGTGTTCCAGGGCCGGATCGGATCCGGGGTGCACGTGCGGGGAG
>JADFCZ010000190.1 GCA_018263295.1 Conexibacter sp. | reverse complement strand
CTCGTCCTAAAGCTGCCGGTCGTCGCGCGGACCTTCCGCCGCGACGGCGTCTTCCGTCCGCTCGGCGAGGGGATCGAGCGGATGCGCGTCGCCGACCCGGCGATCGACGATCTCGCGGCGGTCGAACCCGCGGCCCCGACGATCTCGCGACGGGGGTTGCTCGGCGCCGTCGGGGCCGGCTCGCTGGGACTGCTGGTGATGACCGCCGGCTCGAACCTGCTCTCGCCGATCAGGGACATCGCGCTGCTCTCCCCGCGCGGCCAGAGCTACGGCGACGGGCCGAACGACTTCCAGGTCAACAAGACGGCGGCACTCGCCGGCATCGATCCAAGCCGAACGGGCTCATCCTGGCGGCTCGAGCTGACCGGGGCCGGGCGCGACATAGGCCTCAGCCGGGCCGACCTACTGGCGATGCCCCAGCACGGCGAGCGACTGCCGATCGCCTGCGTCGAGGGCTGGACGACCTGGCAGGACTGGGAGGGCGTCCGCCTCGCCGACCTCGCGGCGCTCGCGGGCGTCGACTCCGGGAGCGATGCCGAGGTCCTCGTCGAGTCGCTGCAGGAGGGCGGCGCCTTCTCGCAGGCGACGCTCGCCGCCAACCAGATCTTCGATTCCCAGTCGCTGCTCGCGCTCCGCGTCAACGGGGCCGACCTCTCCCCCGACCACGGCTACCCGGCGCGGATCATCGTCCCCGCCCTTCCCGGCGTCCACAACACGAAGTGGGTCGAGCGGATGACCTTCAGCGTCTGATGCGCGACCGGTTCCGATACGAGTACGGCGCTCAGCCGCTGCACCTGATCGCGGTCGTCGCCAGCCTCCTGCTCGTCGCCTACGCGCTGCTGCGGGTGAGCGGCATCCCCGGCGGCGGGCGGGTGTTGATCTGGCTCGTCGCGGCGGCGCTCCTCCACGACCTCGTGGCGCTGCCGCTCTACAGCGGCCTCTTCCGGCTGACCCACGGCGCCGCGACCCGCGCGATCCCGGACCGGGCGGCGATGGTCGCCGCGCTCAACCACGTCCGCGTGCCGGCGGCGCTGTCGCTGCTCTTGCTCGTCGTCTACGCGCCGCTGATCCTCCGGATCGACCCCGACCGCTACGAGGGGACGACGGGGCTCGGGGTCGACGGCTACCTCGGCCGCTGGCTGCTGATCAGCGCCGCCCTCTTCCTGATCTCGGGGATCGCCTACGCGATCCGGCTCCGCCGCGGCGTCGGCACGGCCCCCGCCGAGCAGCCCAAGGTCGCGGTCGCCGCCGAGGAGCGGCCCGTCGGCGGCGGGCTCGCAGCGGGCGGCTGGTTCGTGGTCGCGCTCGCCGGGCTCGCAACGGCGTGGGCCGTCGCCATCGTCGTGGTCGGCCTGATCACCAGCGGCCTCTGAGCGCAGCCCGTGTCGCGATCGGCACGAAGGCGGCACGTATGTCACCCACGCGCATGCCGCGGACGCCTAGCTTCGCCACATGGACCGCACGAGCCGGGAACGGGGGTCGGCGAGCGTCGAGCACGCGGCACTCGTCCTGCTGGCGGCGCTCGTCGCCTGCGCTGTTGTCGCGCTCGTCGCCATCGGCCCGGAGAAGCGGGACGGCTCGCTGGCCGCGGCGATCGCGTTCAAGCAGCGCTGCGCGGTCCGCTACCCGGACCCGTGCTGGCAGGACCCGCTGACCGAAGCCTACGGTCGTGAGCTCGCGGGCGCGATCCGGGCCCTCGCGCCGCCGCCCGAGTCGCGGCCCGGTCCCGGCGGCGAGTCGATCGTCGGCGTCGACTACCGCCGCTGCCGGCAGGCGAGCTGTGCGGTCGCCGCGAGCGACCGGCTCACCACCGCCAACCGGCGGACGACCGCCTTCACCTCGATCCGCGACGACCGCCGCAGCGCCGGCACCGTGACGATCCATTACTGGATCTACCGCCCGACGATCGGCTGGGAGCGCGTCACCCGCACCGCCGACGCCGCTGCGATCGCCGCCTACGCCGGCACCCCGCTGCTCGACTCCGCCGACCCGGCGCTGGTCCCGCTCGAGACCCTGCTCGGCCGCGATGACGCGGCCTTCCGCGCCGGCGAGGAGCCGCCCTGGCGCAACCGAGTCGAGAGCCGCTGGGGACGCTGAGGGACGTCGGGGAGCGACGCCGGGGCGATTCGACGACAATCGGAATCACATGAGGATTCCCGATACGCGCTACACGCCGAGTTGCGGGATCTCGATCGCCCACCAGGTCCACGGCGAGGGCGAGCACGACCTGCTCTTCGCCGGTACGACGGCGTCCAACATCGAGACGATCTGGCACCTGCCCGAGGCGGCGAGGTTCTTCGAGCGGCTCGGGACGTTCGCTCGCGTCATCCGCTTCGACCGGCGCGACACCGGCATCTCCGATCCGACCGAGGAGGACCTGACGCTCGAGGCGCATGCGGAGGACGCGCTTGCGGTGATGGACGCGGTCGGCTCGGAGCGGCCCTTCCTGCTCGGCGGGATCGAGGCGTGCAGGTCGCTGGCGGTTCTCGCCGCCACCCATCCCGACCGGGTTGCGGGGTTGATCGCGATCTGCCCGTCGGCACGCGGCAGCGCGGTCAGCGCCCCGGAGGTGGCCGACGAGGTCGCCGCCGCCGTCGCCGACATGACCTGGCCCGATCCGGTGCTCGACGTCTGGGCGCCGTCGCTGACCCGTGATCCCGTCAAGCGCCGCCAGGTCGCCAGCTACATCCGCACGGCCGCGACCCCGATCCAGGTCGAGCGTCTCCTCCGCCTGTCCCTGACGAGCAACGTCGCCGACGTGCTCCCGCTCGTGCAGACGCCGACGCTGGTCCTTCGCCCCGTCGACGCGCAGATGCCGGAGGAGCCCCAGCGGGAGTTCGCGGACCTCGTCGACGGGGCGATCTACGAGGAGATCCCGGGCGATGCCGTGTTCATCTACGGGCTCGACGTCGATCGCCTCGCCGCGCGGATCGAGACCTTCGTCACCGGTACGAGCCCGCAGCCGACCACCGATCGGATGCTGGCGACGATCCTGTTCACCGACCTGGTCCAGTCGACCCAGCTCGCGGCCGAGCTCGGCGACCGCGAGTGGACGTCGCTGCTCGGCCGACACCTCACGTCCGCGCGAGCCGCGGTCGCGAACCACGGCGGCGAGATCGTCAAATCGCTCGGGGACGGGGTCCTGGCGACGTTCACCGGGCCGGCCCATGCCGTGCGCTGCGCGTCGGCGATGATCGCCGATGCGAAGGCGATGGG
>JADFCZ010000189.1 GCA_018263295.1 Conexibacter sp. | reverse complement strand
GGATCTCCCCGTGGTGATCTATTTGAGCTTGAAGGCTCTGATCCGGTCCTTGAAGGCCGCCTTGTCACGGGCGTAGACGCCGTGCGCGAGCGCTTCGACCAGCGCCAGCAGCGCGGTCGTCGATCGCGTGTAGGACGGGGAGTCCGAGGACCAGTACAGCGTGTGCTCCGCGTGCTCGCCGACATCGGAGAGAGTCGCGTCGGTGATCGCCATCGTCCGGGCACCGCGGTGGCGGGCCAGCTTCATGGCGCGGATGACGAGCGGGTGCGCGCGGCCGGCCGAGAAGGCCACGACCAGCGTGTCCTCGTCGACGTTGCCGAGGCGGGTGATCGACTCCTGGCGCGGTTGGGTCACGGTCTCGGCGCGGATGTCGAGCAGCGCCAGCATGTGCCGCAGGTAGGAGGCGAAGAAGGCCATCTGGTCCATCGCGACGATGACCACGCGGTGAGCGGTGCCCAGTTCGCGGACGCAGAGCTCGACCGATTCGCGCGTCAGGCCGCGAGCCGTGCTCTCGATGTTGGCGTAGTCGGCCGCCAGCGAGGACTCGAACTCGGTGTGGTCGAAGTCGAAGAGCGCGCCGCTGCCGGCGGTGCTCCCGGTCGTCGCCACGGTCGCCCGGTATTCCTCGATCGCGGCCTGCTGCAGCTCGGGATATCCGTCGAAACCCAGCGCCTGCGAGAAGCGGACGACGGTCGACGAGGACGTGTCGGCGCGACGGGCGAGCTCCTCGGCGGTCTGGAATGCCGCTTCCTCGAGATGGTCGACGATGTAGCGGGCGACGTCCTTCTGGGAGCGGGAGAACTCGTCGAAGCGCTCGGTGATGTAGGTCGAGAGGGTCTTGCCGTTCGGGGCTGCAGAAGCGCTGGAGGCGCCGGAGCCGCCGCGGCGGGGCTTGGACTTGGTGGCGGTCTTGCTCATCGGTGACCCCAGATTCGCCCCACCCCCCCGTTTCCCTTCCGGCCCGGCCGCTTCCGCTCGCCGGTCGTCGTTTGCGCCGGCGCGCGAACGGGAATTCCGGGCCTGACACCACAAACCGAAAGGACGACGCATGGCGGACAGCAAGACCGAAGGAAAGGTCGACGAGGGCAAGGGCCGGGTCAAGGAGGCAGCGGGCAGCCTGACCGGGGACGACTCGCTCAAGAACGAGGGCAAGGTCGACCGCGCCGCGGGTGAGACGAAGCAGAAGGTCGGCGACGCCGCGAACAAGGTCGGCGACGCGATCGGCGGCGTCGCGGACAAGGTCAAGGGCAAGAAGTAGTCAGGGACCGAGGCGTGCTCGTCGCGGGCGGGTGCCTGTTAGCTTGCCCGCGATGAGCACCCTCGCCGAGGAAGGGCAGGCCGGCGGCGACACCGGCGCCTGGGACCTGTCCGATCTGATCGACCTCGAAGCGGCAGGCCTCGACGCGGAGGCGGCCGACGACAAGGCCGCCGTCGCGGCGCTGCTCGACGAGTCCGACCGCCTCGCCGAGTCCTTCGCCGAGGAGTTCGAGGGCCGCGTAGGCGAACTCGACGGGCCTGGGCTCGTGGACGCGATGGAGCGGCTCGCGCAGATCTCCGATCTCGTCGGCCGGGCCCTCAACTACGCCCACCTCCGGTTCGCCGCCGACACCGAGGATCCCGAGATCGGGGCGCTGCTTCAGCGCTCCTCGGAGCGGGCGACCCAGACTCAGACCCGGCTCGTCTTCTTCGAGCTCGAGTGGGTGGCGATCGACGACGAGCGCGCCGAGGAGCTCCTCGCCACCGACGGCCTCGACTTCTGCCGCCACCACCTGCGGATGGAGCGACGCTACCGACCGCATCTGCTGACGGCTCCCGAGGAGAAGATCGTCACCGAGCTCTCGCTGACCGGCCGCGGGGCCTGGAGCCGGCTCTTCGACGAGCTCACCTCGTCGATCCGCGTCGAGCTTCCCGGCAACGAGGAGCGGGTCCCGCTCGACGTCGCCCTCTCCGGGCTATTCGATACTGACCGCGACAAGCGCCGGGAGGTGGCCGAGGCCGTCACCGAAGCGCTCGAGCCCGGACTGCGCACCCGCGCCTACGCCTTCAACACCCTGCTTCAGGACAAGTCGACGATGGATCGCCTCCGCTCCTACCCGCACTGGCTGGCGACCCGCAACCTCGCCAATGAGGCCTCCGACGAATCCGTCCAGGCGCTGGTCGAGGCGGTCCGGAACCGCAGCGAGCTCGCTCGTCGCTGGTACCGGACGAAGGCCAGGCTGCTCGGCATCGAGCGGCTCGCCGACTACGACCGGATGGCGGTCGTCGGCGCCGACGACGAGCAGATCGGCTGGGAGGACGGCCGCGAGATCGTGCTCGAGACGTTCGACTCGGTCTCGCCGCGGATGAGCGAGATCGCGGGCCGGTTCATGGACGAGCGCTGGATCGACGTCCCGCCCCGGCCTTCGAAGCGCGGCGGCGCCTTCAGCGCCTCGACCGTTCCCTCGGTGCATCCCTACGTCCTGCTCAACTGGACCGACCGCCGACGCGACGTCACGACGCTCGCGCACGAGCTCGGCCACGGCATCCACCAGTTCCTCGCCGCCGAGCAGGGCGTCTTCCATCAGAACACACCGCTGACCGTCGCCGAGACCGCCTCGGTGTTCGCGGAGGAGCTCGTGTTCGGGCGCCTCCTCGAGCAGGCCGAGGACGCGCGCTCGCGGCTCAACCTCCTCGCCGAGTCGATCGAGGGCCAGATCGCCACCGTCTTCCGCCAGATCGCGATGAACCAGTTCGAGGACCGGGTCCACACGAGCCGCCGCGACGAGGGCGAGCTCTCGGTCGAGCGCTTCGGGGAGCTCTGGTACGAGACGCAGACGGAGCTGCTCGGCGACGCGGTCGAGATCACCGACGGCTACCGGTCGTGGTGGTCCTACGTCCCCCACTTCATCGGCTCCCCGGGCTATGTCTACGCCTACGCCTATGGCCAGCTCCTGGCCCTCTCCGTCTATCGCCTCTACGTCGAGCGCGGCGACGACCTCGTCCCCGGCTATCTCGACATGCTCGCCAGCGGCGGCTCGCGGCCACCCGAGGAGCTCGCCGCCATCGTCGGCGTCGATCTCGCGGACCCGGGTTTCTGGGACAGCGGCCTCGACCTCGTCGCCGAGCAGCTCGATCAGGCCGAGGCCGCGGCCGAACAGGTCCTCGCAGGGGGCTGAGCAACCGGGCGGGCGTGCCGACTCCGGTCCGCCGCAGTCGCGAATAGGATCACCTCCGTGAG
>JADFCZ010000188.1 GCA_018263295.1 Conexibacter sp. | reverse complement strand
CGGGGAGAAGTCGTGCTTGTGGTCTGGATTCGCGCCCGGCTCGCCCATGCGCGGGTAGAGGTCGCGGTGCGGCAGGTAGAGCACCAGATGCCCGCCGACCTTCACGAGCCGCCACCATTCCGCGAGCGCCGCCCTGTGGTCTTCGATGTGCTCGAGCAGGTGCGAGCTGAACACGCAGTCAGTCGCGCGGTCACCGAAGATCGGCATCCGCTCGCAGGAGCCGACGACGATGTCCGGCTTCATGCGCGTCCCGAAGAGCTGGATGTCCTTGCCCGAGTCGACTCCGATGAAGTGGTCGAATACCTTCTCCGCGCCGCAGCCCAGGTCGAGCCCGCTCTGGCCGATGAACGGAACGACATCGAAGCGGACCTTCGCCGCCTCGTTGCCCTCCGGGTCTTCGCGTCTCCAGACCATGATGTTGATGTCCTCGCAGTGGTTGTGGGTGCTGCCGCCTGGTACAGGCGCGGGCCCGAGGGGCCCGCTCCCAGGCGTCCCTCCTGGGTCAGCCAGCCAGCCAGTCGTCGATCTTGGCGAACGCGGCGGGTTGCCGCGCCCCGGCATCGGCGAACTGGTTGAGCGTGATGCGCACCTGGCCGGTGGCCGCCAGCGTGTACGGGTCGACGGTGACGTCCGGCGGCCCGAACAGGCCGACGAGCCACATCGACCAGTCGCTGCTGAACAGGCCGTTCGAGCAGACCGTCGTGCTCGAACCCTTCGTGAGGTTGCTCACGATGTTGTTCGTGACCGCCGCCCGGTAGCCGTTGAGCGGCTGCGCGCCGTTGTCCCAGATGAAGCCGAGGTTCGTCGACTTCGTCGTCTGCTTCGCCTTGCCGCGCGTCTTCGTGTTGATCAGGTAGCCCGCGAGGCGGTCCGGCTCGGCGTTGGAGTTCGCGCACGCGCTCTCGAGGTCGACGAAGTGCGACCACGCCGGCGCGGCGCCGGCGGTGCCGCCGACGACGGTGCCGATGCCGGTCGTGTTGCGGATGCCCCGGATCTCCGCGCCGGTGCCGGCGCCGTTGATCATCTGGTACTCGAGCAGCACCGCGGCTCCGGTCACCAGGTCGTCGCGGATGAGGCCCTCGAGCGGGATCGCCGACTGGATCAGCGCCTGCTTCGAGTACTCGGTGTACGCGCCGACGCGCTTGGGCGACAGCGTGAGCTTCGCGGTCACCGGCGCGGTCTCGGAGGCCGAGCCGATTTCCGTCAGCATCCCGAGCGAGCCCGCCGTCGCCTTGCGGGGGACGTCCACGTTCCCGGACAGGCCCGGCAGGAAGCGCACGCCCAGGCCGGCCATGACCATCGCGTTGCGCAGCGCGTCGACGTAGAGGTCGGTGCGCAGGTCGGTCGGCACCAGGAAGCCCGCCTCGGACGTGGTGCCCACGTTGAAGTCGCGCTTGTTGAACGCCTCGAAGGGCACGTAGAAGCCCTCGGGCATCCGCCCGGTCATCTTCGCGACCGCCATCGAGGCCTCGCGCTCGAGGCCCGCCTTCGACCAGTCGCCGGTCATCGCGGCGAGGATCGCGCGGCCGAACGAGTAGCTCTGCACGTCCTTCGTGGACATGCCGATGTGCTGCTCGCGCGTGTCGGTGTGGCGGCTCTCCATCTTCGCCATCACCGTGTCCTTGAACTGCTCGACGGTGTGGCCGTTGCGGATCGCGTTGCCGACGTCCTTGTCGGACACGTACTTCGAGTACGCCTCGCCGAGCTTCGTGATCTCGCTCGCGCGCGTGCGCTCGAGCTCGGCCGGCGTGGGTTGCTGCTTCGTTTCGTCGGTCATGATGACCCTCATGGTGGTGGGTTGCGGTTGCAGCTCCTGGTCCTCGACCTGACGGACCACGGTCGTCGACACGTCGGGCTCGGCCGACCGCCCGACACCGACCGAGGGATCGGCCGGGATCGCGACGAGGCTGACCTCGATCGGTTCCCAGTCGTCCACGCGATAGGTCTCGTGGCCGTCCTTCTCCTCCTGAAGCACCATGCGGTGGATCAGGTAGCCCACCGAGACGTGCCGGCGGATGCCGTCCTGCACGTCCCGGAACGCGGCCTCAGCTTCTGCGCTTCGACCGAAGCGCACCACGGCCCGCCCGCGGCGGTCCTCGCCAAGCGCCACCCCCTCCACCACGCCGATGTGCCGGGTCGGATCGTGGTCGAGGAGCAGCGCGCCGCCGTTCGTCAGCCGGCCGAGGCGAACGGACGACGGCGCGTGGTCCAGAATTTCGGTCCCCCAGTAGCGGTCGTAGGGCTCCTCGCTCGAGAACGCGAGCTCGACCGTGCGCTTCTCCTCGTCGATGCCGTCGCGGCCGACGGTGAGGAAGCGGTACTGCGGGGCGGTCTTGCGAATCTCCGTCACCTGCTTCATGGGTTCACTCCTTCTGATCGTCCGGCGCGGCGGCTTGCGCCGGCGCGGCGGCTTTCGAGGTCGCCAGGCCGGCCGCGGTCATCGCGGTCGTCTCCGCGGCGAGCTCGTCGAGCACGTCGTCGAACTCCCGGCCCTGGGCGGCCGCGAGCGCGGTGCGTGACTCGAGGCCCAGCGCCACCAGCTCGCCGGCAGCCTGCGCCTCCTTGAGCGGATCGACCCACGCCCAGCGGCGCCCCTGGAACCGCGCCGCGTTCGCGAACTTCTCGAGGCGATCCGACGGCAGCGCGCGGCCGGTCTGTTCGAAGGTCACGTCGCCACGGATGAGGGCCGAGGCGAGCCAGTCCTGGAAGAGTGGCAGGCAGAAGGAGTCGATCAGCCATTCCTGCAGCGCCATCCACACCTCGCGCTCGGCGAGCTCGGCGATACGCGCGGACGAATAGTTGACATCCGTCATGTCGCCGGTGAGGTTGTGCGTCGCAACGTCGACGCCGGTCGCAAGCCCACGCAGGCACGCCTTCAGGAACGCCTCGAAGTTCGCGTGGGGGTACTCGGGGTCCCAACTCTGTAGCTCGTATCCCACCGGCAGCTCGACGAATTCGCCCGGCTCGGCATTCATCTGCAGCGCCCCGGTCGACGAGTCTTTCGCGTCGGCGATCTGGTTCAGCCCGACGTCGGAGGCGTCCGGCGAGCGCTTGAACACGCCCATCTTCGCGGCGCCGACGCGAGCGGCGACGATCGCGGCCTCCTCGAATCCGTGGAGCATCTGGCTGCGCATCAGCACCGCGTGCAGCCACGTGTACCCGCGAACCTGCTCGGCGCGCTCCGGAAGGAAGACGTGGTAGATGTCGCGCGCGTCGACCCGCTCGCGCTCCTTCGTGCCATTCCAGGTCTCGCCAGGATGCGTCGTCCAGACGTGGTA
>JADFCZ010000187.1 GCA_018263295.1 Conexibacter sp. | reverse complement strand
GCTTCGAGGTCCGCCCGCCCGAGGTGCCGGTCATCAGCCCGGTCGGGGGCGGCGATGCCTTCGCCGGCGCGGCGCTGCTCGCTCTCTCGCGCGGCGAGAGCCTCGAGGACGCATGCCGGCTCGGTTCGGCGGCGGCAGCGGCAGCGGTCGGAACGGTCGGAACCGCGGCGCCCGAGCGGGCCGACGTCGAGCGGATCCTCGCGGACGTCCGCTCCGGGCCCGCCGGCGCAACCGGCGGCTCGGCCGCAGCCGCTCGCTAGGCTTCCCCCGTCGGGGCCGGGCAACCGAAGAGGAGAGCGACCTGACGGCCACACCTGCGCAACCGATCGACCGTGCCCGCCGCACCGCGGCGGCGGCAGCCGCGGTCTTCGCCGCCCTCCTCGTCGCCGTCGCGGTCCATCCCGGCGCGGCCGAGGCGAAGACGAAATGGCTCTGCAAGCCCGGCGCGAAGCCGAACCCCTGCAAGGGAAGCCTCGAGACGACGCGGTACGCAACCGACGGCGGTTCCACCATCGAGGAGCCGAGCAACGCCCGCAAGCCGAAGTTCGACTGCTTCTACGTCTACCCGACCGTCAGCGAGCAGCAGACCGACAACGCGAACAAGGACATCGACCCGGAGCAGACCGCGATCGCCGAGTACCAGGCGGCGCGCTACTCGCAGACCTGCCGCGTCTACGCTCCCGTGTACCGGCAGGCGACGCTGAAGGCGATCGGCGGCCCCGATCCCGATCCGACCCTCTTCGAGCTGGCCTACGACGACGTCCTCGAGGCCTGGCGCACGTACCTGCGCCGCTACAACGACGGCCGCGGCGTGGTCCTGGTCGGCCACTCGCAGGGGACCGGGATGCTCAGCACTCTGCTGCGGAATGAGATCGAGAAGCATCGCTCGCAGCGCCGGCAACTGATCTCGGCGGTCTTGCTCGGCGGCAACGTCGTCGTCCCTAAGGGCGAGGACGTCGGCGGCACCTTCCGCAAGACCCCGCTCTGCGACACCGGGTCGCAGACTGGTTGCGTGATCGCGTTCTCGACCTTCAACCAGCCGCCCCCCGCCGACGCCGTCTTCGGACGCACGACCGGCGCGCTCGTCTCCCTGCCCGACGGCGCCGATCCCGACGACTACCGCGTCGCCTGCACGAACCCGGCGGACCTCGACCGCAGGCCGGGCTCCCACCTCGAGACGATCGCCCGCAGCGA
This sequence comes from Conexibacter sp., assembly GCA_018263295.1. Lineage (GTDB taxonomy): Bacteria > Actinomycetota > Thermoleophilia > Solirubrobacterales > 70-9 > RHKX01. The sequence goes on along the minus strand of JADFCZ010000187.1, from coordinate 2,748 downwards.
GCCGTTCCCGGGGACGCTCGGCGTCGGGATCGGCCTGATGTACGGGTTCGACCTGCCGACGGCGAATACGCCCTGGCTCGTCCCCGAAGACCACTACGACGGCGCCTGCGTGCGGGAGAACGGCGCCAGCGTGCTGAACATCTCGCCCATCGCCGGAGCCCGCGAGCTGACTCCCTCGCCGACCGCACAATGGGGTCTCCACCTCCTCGACGGCAACGTCGCGCTCGGCAACCTGGTGGACATCGTTCACCGGCAGGCCAAGCGCTACCTGCGCCGGAACTAGCGGGTTAGGTTGGCGGGATGAGGCAAGCGCTCACGCTCGGCCCGGTCCTCCTGATGCAGGGCCTCTCCGTGAACCGGCGGCGCCCGGACCTGGAATCGCTCGCCGCCGAGACCCGCCCCGAGCGCTTCGTCTGGCGGATCCTGCCCCACGCGGCCCGCAGTTTCGCCGCCAGCATCGTCGTGCTCCCGCGCGAGCAAGCGCGCGCCGCGGCCGTCGCCTACCTCTACTGCCGGATGCTCGACACCTACGAGGACCTCTATGCGGATCCGGCGACCCGGGCGGCCGAGCTCGAGCGTTTCGCGGCTCGCTTCGACGCCGCCGGCGAACTGCCGCCGCCGACGCCGATCGACGATCGCCTCGCCCGCGACGACCGCGACCGCGTCCACCTGCTGCTCGTCGACCGCTGCCGCCACGTCGACGCCGTCTTCGCGACCCTCGACCCTCGCGTCCGCGACCGGATCGGAGAGCTCGTCCGTTCGATGGCCGCCGGGATGGTCTGGTCGACGGAGACCTTCGCGCGTCAGGGCGGCGCCCTCGCCGATGAGGAGCAGCTCGCGCGTTACTGCCGCAACGTGATCGGCTATCCGGCCGTCTTCGTCATCGATCTGATCGCCGACGGCGACGTCTCGGCCGCGTCCCGGGCGGACGCGTTCGAGGTCAGCGAGATGATCCAGCTCGCCAACGTCACCCGCGACATCGAGGCCGACCTCGCGCGCGGGATCGCCTACCACCCGGCCCTCGCCCCTCACGTCGGCAGCCCGCCCGACACCCTCGAGGCGAAGGCAGTAGTCCGCGACGTTCGCGAGGACTACATGCGGCTCGCCCTCGGCCGGGCCGGCGCCTACCGCCGCCTGTTCGAGCGGCTCGACCTCGGGCGCACCGCCACGGTGCGCACCGCCGCCGTGCTGATGCTCCTCTTCACCGACCTCCACTACCGCGGCTGCGCCGAGCGGACCGGCCACCGGCCCTGGCCGGGTCCGGGAGGGCGCTTCGCGGTCGTCGCCGGTTCGCTTCCGGCACTGCTCTCGCCGCGCTGGGCATCGCTGGTCGTCAACCGGGTCGAGCGCGACTTCCTGCGCGCGGCCGGCGGCTTCGGGCCGATCGCCCCGGCCGCACCGGTCGCCGCCTGAGCGACGACCGGTGGACGGGGTGCCGGGGGTCAGGCGTGCTGGCCCTCGTGCTCGCCCTCGGCGAACTCCTCGACGATCTTGGCGTTGAACGCCTCGAGGTCGTCGGGCTTGCGGCTCGTGACCAGGCCCTGATCGACGTGGACCTCCTCGTCGACCCACTCGGCGCCGGCGTTGCGGAGGTCGGTCTGCAGGCTCGGCCACGAGGTGACGGTCCGGCCGTCGACGACGCCCGCCTCGACCAACGTCCAGGGCGCGTGGCAGATCGCGCCGACCGGCTTGCCGGCGTCGAAGAACGCCTTGACGAAGCCGACCGCGTCGGCGTGCGTCCGGAGGTTGTCGGGGTTGGCGACGCCGCCCGGCAGGACCAGCCCGTCGTAGGCGGCCGCGTCGGCAGCGGCGACGGTCACGTCGACCTTGAACGTGTCGGCCTTGTCGAGGTGGTTGAAGGCCTGCACCTCACCGTCGTCGGGCGCGACGATCTCGACATCGGCTCCGGCACCCTTCACCGCCGCGAGCGGCTCGGTCAGCTCCACCTGTTCGACGCCCTCGTTGGCGACGAGGAACGCGATCCTCTTGCCCTTCAGCTGCTCGGACATCTCTTTCCTTTCTTCGATGATTCCTTCACCTTGCAACTACCCGTGGCGGACGCCGTGAATCCGGCGCGCTCCGGCTCCGCGTCCGCGCCGGCTCCGTGTCAATAGGGTCAAAGCCGTGAGCCTGGACTTCGACGAGCGCCCGCCGGCCGGCGAGCCCGAGGGGCTGTTGCTGCTCCATCACGGCCGCGGGGCCGACGAGCACGACCTGATCGGCCTCGCGGACCTGCTCGATCCCGGGCGCCGCTTCCACGTCGTCACTCCGGGCGGGCCCCTGCGTCTGCCGGGCTGGCCCGGACGCCACTGGTATTCGGTGCCGCGGGTCGGCTATCCCGATCCCGACACCTTCCGCGCGGCCTGGAACGCGCTCTCCGGCTTCCACGACGAGACCTGGGCCCGGGTCGGCGTCGGCCCCGAGCGGACGGTCCTCGGCGGCTTCTCGATGGGGACGGTCATGAGCTACGCGCTCGGCCTCTCCGCCGAGCGGCCCACCCCGGCCGGCATCCTCGCCTTCAGCGGCTTCGTGCCGACGGTCGAGGGCTGGGAGCCGTCGCCGGCAGATCGCACCGACATGCCCGTCTTCATCGCCCACGGGCGCAACGACAACGTGATGGAGATCGGGTTCGCCCATGCCGCCCGGGACCTGCTCGAGGGTGCCGGGCTCACCGTCGACTACCACGAGTCCGAGGCCGGCCATCAGATCGACCCGGCGCACCTGCCACCGGCCCGCGACTGGCTCGCC
>JADFCZ010000186.1 GCA_018263295.1 Conexibacter sp. | reverse complement strand
GAGCCCGGCGCCGTCGATCTCCTCCATCGGCCCGCGGCCGAGCCAGGCGCCGTTGTCGGAGCTGCGGGCGACGTCGAAGATCGTGTCGGATCCGTCCTTCGTCGCCACGATCTCGATCCGGCGGTTGGGGAGGCACTTCGAGTTCGACGAGGCCAGCTGGCCGTAGAAGGCGACGTCACCGCCGGGAAGCGATCCGACCCCGACGATGCCGACGTCGGTGGGCACCGGCTTCGCCTCCGCGGCCGCCGCGCTGAAGCCCAGGGTCGCGACGGCGGCGAGCGAGGCGAGCAGCGCGCGACGCATCAGCCGGCCAGCGGGTAGGTCCTGGTCTTCCCGCCGCAGGTGATCTTCTTGTTCTTCGAGACCTTCACCGTCGACTTCAGGGCGACCAGCCGAATCTCGGTGTACTGCTGCTTGGGGAGATCGGTGGCCTTTCGGAAACCCAGCCAGCCGCCGCGATCGGCGGTGCGGGCCGTGTCGATGTAGACCGGACCTTCGTCGCCGCTCAGGTAGATCTCGACCATCCGGCCGGGGATGCAGCGCTTGTCGGCCGCCGACAGCGTCCCGACCGCGAAGACCTTGCCGGCGGAGGGGAGGAGGAGCTCGAGCTCGATCTTCGTCTTCACCGGATCGGCGGCCTGGGCGCCCGCGGCCAGGGTCAGCGACAGGACGGCGACCGCCGCGATGGCGAGCAGACGTCTCACGACGGCGACACCCGGTCCCCGCCGCACTTGATCACCTTGCCGCCCTTCTTGACCTTGCGCGGCACGAGCTTGTAGAGCGTTCCGTCGACGCCTCCGTCCGTGTAGTCGGCCTCGGAGACGATCGAGCTCCATCCACCGCGGTCCGACGTCCGCGCCACGTCGAGCAGCTCCTTGCCGCCGGGACGCTTGACGACGAACTTGACCTTGCGGTCGGCGACGCAGGCCCGGTTCGGCGACGTCACGACGCCGATCGACAGGTAGAGGCCGTTGCTGGACCCGGCTTCGAGCAGCTTCAGCGTGGAGGAGACGGGACCCGCCGCCGGGGCGAGCGCCGCGCCGGCCAGCGTCAGGACGACGGCCGCCGCGGCTGCCGTGGCCCCCCTCCTCCCGAGTCTGCGGCCCCCCGATCGCGAAAGCATGGGCGGCAGCCTCTCACAAGCCCGGGCCGTCGGCAAGCTCGACCGAACCACGTTCAGGACAGCTGGACCGAGAGCCGCTTTCCCTTGCAGACGAGCGCCTTGCCCTTCGAGATCTGGATCCTGCGCTCGCCGACCTTGAGCTTGATCGCCTGCAGCGGCGCCCGGCTCTGGATCGACGTCAGCTCGTGGATGGCGGTCCAGCCGCCCTGCTTCCCGGTCCGGGCGACATCGAACCTGATCAGCTCGCCGTCCTTGTCGATGACCTTGACCGCGACCCGCCGGTTGTCGAGGCAGCGCGCGTCGCCGGAGTCGATCGAGCCGCCGGCCACGGCGTAGGGCCCCGCGGCGAACAGCCCCTCGACCTCGACCGACGTTGCGGCCTTGACGGTCGTCGCCGCCGCGGCGGGCCCGCTCGCGGCGAGGACGAGCAGAGCGGTGAGCGTCAGCGCGGTCAGGGCTCGCCGGGTCAATTCAGGCCGATCTTCTCGCCGCTGCACCTGACCGTCTTCCCGCCCTGTTTGACGGTCTTCTTCACCAGCTTGAGCTTCAGCGAGTCCGCCCCCTCGAGCGCCCCCTCGGTGTCGCGCGCCTCCCAGCCGCCGCCGGTGCCGGTGCGGCCGGTGTCGAACTTCACGTCGCCCGTCGGCCTGACGGCGATCGCCTGGACCTTCCGGCCGGAGAGGCACTTCCGGCTGTCGGAGGTCACGACTCCGTAGACGACTGTGACGTCGTCGGGGCCGACCTGGTCGATGGTGAGGACCTCGACCTGGGACTCGATCGGTGCCGCGAGGGCGGTCGTCGCCCCGAACGCTGCGACGGCGATCGTCAGGCAGGCTGCGATTCCGAACCTACGCGGACGCAAACGCGAAACCATCACCGGTTCAGCGTTGCACAACCCCGGCCGGGCGACAAACCGCGGACGGACATTCGTCCGGTAGCCGGTCAGCCGGCGAGCATCCGCTCCCGCAGCAGCGAGTGGCGGTCGGTCGCGTCGGTGTTGCGGAGCGCGCGGGCGATGGCGCGGTCGTCGCCGGCGAGGACGCAGAGCTTCTGCGCCCGGGTGACGGCGGTGTAGAGGAGGTTCCGGGAGAGGAGCTGCGGCGCGTGGCTCGAGTGCAGGCAGACGATCACCGCCGGCACCTCGATCCCCTGCGCCTTGTGGACCGAGGTGCAGAAGGCGCCGCGAAGGGCGCGGCACTCGGCGTAGGGGAGCTGGACGAAGTCGCCGACGTCGGTCTCGAGCCGGAGCTGGGAGCGGACGTCGTCGGCGGAGTCGACGACGAAGATCGTCCCGTTGGCGATCTCGAGCTCGGGGATGCCGCGGGTCGTGATCACCTTCTCGCCGACCCGGAAGCGGCCTTCGAGCACGCGCTCCGCCGAGCCGCAGACGACATCGCGCATCCGCCGGTGGAGCTCGTCGATGCCGAGTGCTCCGCGGTACATCGGCGAGAGGATCTGGACCTGACGCGCCGGGTCGAAGCCGAACTCAGCCGGGATCCGCTCGGTCGCGATCGTGATCACGTCGTCGGCGAGGGCCGCCGCGGTCGAGCGGCTGTGGCGGAAGAAGTCGTGGATCTCGGTGACCTCGTCCGGCCCCTCGCCCGTCAGCGGCTCTCGGCGCGGCGGCTCGCCGGTCCGGATCGAGTGGGCGGCGCCGACGATCATCGAGCGCCGCGCCTGGCGGAAGACGTGCTCGAGCCGCACCGTCGGCACGAGCCCGGAGTCGATCACTTCGCAGAACGGCTTGCCGGGCCCGACCGGTGGGAGCTGGTCGACGTCGCCGATCAGGACGAGGTGCGTCTTCGGCGCGATCGCCGCGACGAGGTGGCGGCAGATCTCGAGCGAGAGCATCGACGCCTCGTCGACGATCACGAGGTCGGCCTCGATCGGCGAGTCCTCGTCGCGGCCGGGGATCTCGCCCGGGATCCACTCGAGCGCCTTGTGGATCGTCGAGGCGGGCGCACCCTCGGTCGCTTCCGTCAGCCGCCGCGCCGCTCGTCCCGTCGGCGCGAGCAGCCGGATCTTCAGGTTTCGCGTCGCCGCCATCAGCACCAGCGCGTGGGTCAGGTGCGTCTTGCCGGTGCCGGGGCCGCCGGTGATGACCGAGATCCGCCGGGTCAGGGCGTTCGTCACCGCCTCGGCCTGCTGGTCGGTCAGCCCCTCGGTCTCGCCGTCGAGCGGCGGCTTGCTCCACGCCGGCTCCGAGCGCGCCATCCCGGCGAGCGTCGCTGCGAGCCAGCGCTCCGCCCGCCAGGTCCACTCCCGGTAGACGCGCCCATCCTCGACCACGAGGGTCTCGTCGCCGTCGAGGTGGGCGAGCGAGGGCTCGGTGCCGAGGAGCTCGCGCATCACCACGACGAGCTCCTGCTTCGGCAGGTGGGTGTGGCCGCGGTTCTCGGCCTCGCGCAGCGCGTGGACGGCGGCGGCGCGGGTGCGCGACCGCGAGCCGGGCTCGACGCCGTGGTCGACCGCGAGCCGGTCGGCGCTGTGGAAGCCGATGCCGCTGATCCGGGTCAGCGAGTAGGGGTCCTCGAGCACCAGATCAGCGGCGGCCGAGCCGTGCAGGGCGACCACCTCGCCGACGTAGCGGGCGAGCCCGTAGGGCGCGAGCAGCGTGTACAGACGCCGCTCCATCCGTCGCTCGCTCCATTCGTCGGCAGCGCGCTCGGCGGTCTCGGGCCCAACGCCCTTGAGCGCGCCGAAGACCGCGTAGGGATCGGAGTCGATCACCTCGAAGACGTTCTCGCCATGCTCGGCGACGAGCTCCTCGGCCCGCTTCTTGCCGATCCCGTGGAGCGAGCGCAGGTAGCGGCGGGCGCCTTCGGCCCCGGTCGGGTCGAGCGGCTGCGCCTCGGCGACGGTGATCTGCAGGCCGTGGCGGCTGTGGTGCTCGACCGTGCCGCGGATCAGCGCCCGCTCGTCCTCGGCGAGGTGGCCGAGCGGCCCGACCACCGGCATCGCGGACCCGTCCTCGAGCGAAGCCTCGGCGACCGCGAACGTCCCGTCGTCGGAGACGAACCGGAAGAACTCGATCGTCACCTCGCCCTCGAA
>JADFCZ010000185.1 GCA_018263295.1 Conexibacter sp. | reverse complement strand
CTGAACGGGAGCGTCTCCGCGAGATCGAGCAGCGTCCGGTGGAGCGCCGTGGTCGGCAGCCCGTCGTCCGATCTGGCGAGATCGCGCGGGTCGAGGTTCCTAGCGTTGTGCACGGTCACCCCGCACAGGCGCAGAGAGGTCACCCGCGGCACGGTCACATGGACGGTCCCCACCTCCGGCGCAAGCCCGTCCTCGGCGGCTGCGGACAGGTGACTCAGCGCCGGATCCGGGCGGCATGCGAGCAGCGCCGCCCACCAGCGACTGCGCTGATGCAGCGGCCCCGGGCCGATCGACACGACACCCCTGTGGATCCGCTGCATGCGTCCGGTCCGGATCCGATGGCGAATGCCGTCCCTGCTCAACCCGAGGGCGATCAGCTGGTCGTCTCCCGCCGTCCGGTGCTGTCGCGCCCCGAGCTCCGCGATCAGCAGCTCCCGCTCCGCATGACCTGTCGCCCGCGGACGGACCTCCTGCCCACTTCTGGCTGACACGTCCGGGATAAACCCCGGGCGCAACCCCTCCGCCCCGCGTCAGCCCTTCTTCCTGACCTTCCAGCGGTACTTGGCCGGGCTCTGGTCCATGTTGCCGTTGGTGTCGATTGCCTTGACCGACATCGTATGGCGACCGGGCTTCACCTTCCGGAGCGTTATCGACGCTCCGCACGACTCGTATTCGCCGCCCCCGAAGATCCCCTTGTCGAACTTGCATACGAAGTCGAGAGCAGGCTCGTTCGAGGCGAACTTGAACTTCGCGCGCCGCGATTTCGTTCTCCTCTTGGGCTTCGTCGTGATCCTCGTCTGGGGCGCGACCGTGTCGAACAGCTCGTCGGCCCCGATGTCATTAGCCACGCCTTGGGGCCTTCGGTCGCCATAGACGTCGGTCGTCCCGGTCTCGGCGTCGACGATGCCGGCGTCGACCGTCGGCGAGTCCGGGTCCTGCTCGAGCCCGAAGCCGGTGAAGATCGGCTCTTCGGTCTGGTTGTTCGCGCTCGTCGGCGCGGTGACGGTCGCCCCGGCGTCGACTGCGCGGGTCTCGAAGTTCGAGAACGCCAGGGCGACGTCGACCGATCCGCCGGTCCCCGTTTCCGTCTCGACATCGAAGCCGTCTCCGGCGACGATCGACGAGGCGACGTCGAATGAGACCGAGGCATCGGAGTCGGACGCGCTCGCGTAGATGCCGGTGCCGTTGGAGCCGGTGGCGAAGAGGGTCGCGTTGCGCACCGTCGTGGCGGCGCTGCCCCCGCTCAGGCTGACCCGCATGGCCCGCCCGGAGGTGGCGGTCGCGATGCAGATCGTGTCGGCCATCAGGCCGTTGGCCATCTGGCAGGGGGTGTCGCCGTTCGAGATCGAGACGACGTTGCGGATGTTCGAGGAGGCGAGCCCGAACAGTCCCGTCCCGCTGGGGTAGTTGTGGCTGATGTCGATGCCGCGGACGGTCGTGCCCGCACCGCTCAACTGCAGAGCCGGTGAAGCGGTCGAGACGATCACGGGTCGCGTCCCCGGATCCCGCGGCCGGATCGTCACGTTCGTCGTCCCGTTAGCGATCTCGAGCTCGGCCGCCGTCTCGTATGTCCCGGGCGCGAGCAGAACCTCGTCGCCGTCGGCGGCGGCCAGGTTGATGCCGATGACCAGCGCGCAGGGCTGCGACTCGCTGCAGAAGAACCCGGATGACTGATCGTCGGGGGCGGTGTAGATCAGATCGCCGCTCGCCGCGGCCGGTGTCGCGAGCGCGGCGAGGGCCAGAGCCGAGCAGACGGCGCCGAGCCGGCCACCGGTGGCGACCGAACCCTGCATCGAACCGCGCATGTCGCCGAGTCTCGTGCCTCAGCGCGATTCCGTCAAGGGATAGGCGGGCATCGCAGTCGGTAGATTGCGAGCCGTGGAAGCCGCCACGACGTCATTCGAGACCCGGGTCCTGTTCCGGCATATCGACGAGCCCGGTCTGCACACGATCGAGACCTACGAACGGTTCGGCGGCTACACGGCTCTGAAGACGGCGTTCCGGGAGCGCGAGCCCGGCGATCTCGTCAGCGAGTTCGAGGATTCCGGCCTACGCGGCCGCGGCGGCGCCGGCTTCTCGATGGGCAAGAAGGCGAGCTTCCTGCCGCACGGCGACATGGACAAGTACCTGTGCTGCAACGCAGACGAGTCCGAACCCGGCACATTCAAGGACCGCGAGTTGATGTTCAAGAACCCGCACGGCCTCGTCGAGGGCGTCGCGATCGGCGCGATGGCGGCCGGCGCGACCCGGGCGTTCATCTTCATCCGCGGCGAGTACGCCGAGATCGCCGACCGCCTCGACGCCGCCGTCGCCGAGGCCTACGACGCCGGCTACGTCGGCGACGACATCCTCGGGACCGGGATCACCGTCAGCATCGTCGTCCACCGCGGCGCCGGCGCCTACATCTGCGGCGAGGAGACGGCGCTGCTCGACTCGCTCGAGGGCAAGCGCGGCAACCCGCGCCTGAAGCCGCCCTTCCCGGCGATCCAGGGCCTCTACGGCGGCCCGACGCTGATCAACAACGTCGAGACGCTGATGAACCTCCCAAACGTGGTCAACGAGGGCGCCGACTGGTTCAAGGGCTTCGGCACCGAGCAGTCGACCGGCACCAAGGTCGTCTCCGTCTCCGGCTGCGTCCAGCGCCCGGGCAACTACGAGGTCGAGCTCGGCATCCCCTCCCGCGACATCATCTACGGCCTCGCCGGCGGCCCGCCCGAGGGTCGCGAGGTCAAGGCCTGGTACCCGGGCGGCTCCTCGGCGCCCGTGCTCGGACCCGAGGAGCTCGACCTCCCCTACTCCTTCGAGGCGCTCGCCGAGGCGGGCTCGATGCTCGGCTCCGGCGCGATCATCGTCGCCGACGACTCGGTCTCGATCCCCGAGATGGCGCTTCGCACCGCCCGCTTCTACCAGCACGAGTCCTGCGGCAAGTGCAGCCCGTGTCGCGAGGGCACGAACTGGACCGTGAAGATGCTCGAGCGCGTCGTCCGCGGCGAGGCCACTCCGATGGACCTCGACATCATCGAGTCGGTCCAGGACAACATCATCGGCCACTGCCTCTGCGTCCTCGGCGACGCGATGGCGATGCCGGTCGCCTCGATGGTCAAGCGCTGGCGCCCCGAGTTCGAGGAGACGATCGCCCGCGCCCGCCAGGCCGCCCCGGCGCCGCTGGACGTCGAGCCCGCCGTGATGGGGCCGGTCGGGGTCGGCGCGTGAGCCCGCGCCCGAGCGCCGAGCCGATCACGATCGTCGTCGACGGCGTCGAGATCGCGGCGACCGAGGGCGCGATGCTAGTCGACGCCGCCAAGCACGGCGACGTCGAGATCCCGGTCTTCTGTTACGAGCCGAAGCTCGGCGATCCGGTCGGCGCCTGCCGGATGTGCCTGGTCGAGATCGAGGGGATCCCGAAGCTCCAGACCGCCTGTTCGACGCCGGTCCGCGACGGCATGGTCGTCTACACGCAGACCGACCGGGTCAAGGAGGCGCAGAACGCGGTCGTCGAGTTCCTGCTCGTCAACCACCCTCTCGACTGCCCGGTCTGCGACAAGGGCGGCGAGTGCCCGCTGCAGGACATCGCGATGGGATGGGGCCCCGGCAAGAGCCGCGTGACCGACCCGAAGCGCCACTTCCAGAAGCCGATCCCGCTCTCGCCGCTGATCCGGATCGACCGCGAGCGCTGCATCCTCTGTTACCGCTGCGTCCGCTTCAGCCAGGAGGTCTCCGAGGACGAGCAGCTCCAACTCCTCGAGCGCGGCGCCAAGACCTTCGTCGGCACCCACGAGGACCGGCCCTATATCGGCCCGTTCCACGGCAACATCATCGAGCTCTGCCCCGTCGGCGCGCTGACTTCGCAGTCCTACCGATTCCGGGCGCGGCCCTGGGACATCGAGGACGCGGGCTCGGTCTGCACGCTCTGCCCGAGCCAGTGCAACGTCAAGTTCACGGTCCGCGACGAGAAGGTCGTCCGCGCCCTCGCCCGCGACAACGAGGAGGTCGACGACGGCTGGCTCTGCGACAAGGGGCGCTTCGGCTACCAGATGTTCTCGAGCCCGGACCGGCCGGTCACGCCGCAGGTCGGTGGCGGCGGCAACCTCGAGCCGACCACATGGGAGGAGGCGATCGAGAAGGCCGCGGCCGGCCTCGCCCCGGCCGTCGGTCGGACCGCCGCGATCGTCGGCGGCGGCACCTCGAACGAGGAGGGCTGGCTGATCCAGCGGCTCGTCCGCGGCGCCCTCGGCTCCGCCGACGTCGCCTCGACCGCCCGCCGGGGACTCGGCCGCGCCGCCCGCAGCCGCCTCGCCGACCCGAAGCTGGCGGTCGCGACCGCCGACATCGACCACGCCGGGGCGATCCTCGTCCTCGGCACCGACCCGATGCACGAGATGCCGATCGTCGAGCTGCGGATCCGTAAGGCG
>JADFCZ010000029.1 GCA_018263295.1 Conexibacter sp. | reverse complement strand
CGGCGAGCGGCAGCTGTTCCCGAGGCAGACGAAGAGGATGCGCATCGGGCGCAGACTAGGACGAATCAGCCCGTTGCCGCCGCCGCGCCTCCGGTCCCGCGATCCTCATCAACAGCTCGATCGCGGTCCGGAAGCCGGCAGCCACCGCCGGTCCGGTGCCCGTCACGATCGGGTCGAGCTCGACCTCGTAGGTGACCCGGCATCCGCTACCGGTCGGATCGAACCGCAGACGTCCGTGGTAGGAGCGGACCGGCGCACCGGAGACGATCTCGAACCCGAAGCGCCGCGGATGCTCGTACTCGAGGACGCGCTCGCGGGTCGGCCGCGGCCCGGCGAAGAGGGCGCGGACCGCGCCGACGCCGTCGGGCGCCTCCCGTCCTGCATGCTCGAGCACGCACCTCCTGATCGGCGTGTAGTCCGGGTACCGCGCCGAGTTGGTGAAGACGTCGAAAGCGACTTCCGGTGGGACGTCGTATTCGCGGGTGACCGCGAACGACCTCAACGGAGCAGGCGCTCGCGGGCGGCCTTGCTCATCCGCCGGTAGCCGCCCTTGCGGGGGTCCCAATACCAGGAGTCGGGCGGCTTCGCCGGCTCCGGCAGGCCCTCCTGCCTGAGCGGCCCGGTGATCGGGCGGTACCAGGTCGTCAGCGGGATCCGGTCGACGACGCGGATCACCCACGGGATGCCGCCGTCACCGAGGTCGGCGAGCGCGGCCTCGACCTCGTGGATGTCGAGCTCGCGGCCCGCGCGGAGGGTCACCGCCGCACACGGGACCTCGTCCCCTGCGGCTTCGTCCTCGCGCCCGACGCCGTACGCCACCGCGAGCGCGACCGCGTCGACGTCGCCGAGGGCGTCCTGGATCGGCCCCGAGAAGATCGCACCCGGCGCCGCTCGGATCACCGTCGAGAGGTGGTCGACGAGCCAGAAGTCGCCGTCGCTGTCGACGACGAAGAGGTCGCCGGTCTCGAGCCAGGCATCGCCGGGCTCGAAGACGCCGCGGAGGATGCCGTCGCCCATCCCGATCGCCTCGTGGCGAACCCGGGCGAGGAGCATCCCGGGGTCGTTGCGCGCGCACTCGATCGCGAAGCCGTTGTCGCCGAGGACCAGCCCGCGGCCGAGCGGGTCGTAGGCGGCGACCCGGACCTCGGCGCTGCCGGGGAGCGGGCGGCCCTTGCACCCGGCCTTCCGGCCGGTGACGTTGACGAGGACCGCGTCGCCCTCGGTCGAGGCGTAGAACTCGAGCACCCGCGCCGGGGCGAAGCGCTCGGTCACGCGATTCCACAGGCCACGCGGCATGCCGGAGCCGATGAAGAGCCGGACCGGGTGATGGCGCTCGCCGGGATGCGGCGGCCCTTCCGCGATCTCGTCCATCATCGCCCAGGTGTAGGAGACGACGGTCGCGCCGTAGCGACGGACCTCATCCCAGAAGATCGACGGTTCGAACCGCGATCCGACCGCGAGCCGGGCGCCGCTGGCGACGACACCGCCGACGCTCATCAACAGCGCCGAGGGGTGGTAGACCGGACTCGCGCTGTAGACGGTGTCGCTGCGCGAGAGCGATGCCGAGGAGGCGGTGCCGAACGCCGACAGCGCCCAGCGTCCATTGGTGATCCGGTTCGCGAGCGTCCGCTCGCCGCTGCCGGTGAAGAGGATGAACGCGAGGTCACCGGCCCGGCCCGGGTTCGGCTCGAACCAAGCGGGCACCTCGACCGCTTCGGGGTCGATCCGCTCCATGTCGATCAGCCCGCGCGCCAGCTCGCGCTCCTGGCCGCCGCCTCCGAGCACGTAGACCTGGACGCTGGTCGCCGCCGCTGCGATCTCGCCGTTCTGCGGGTCGGCGATGATCCGCCGCGCCCGGCCGAGCTCGGCCTCGCGACCGGGGTCGCCGTCGGGGCGCATCAGCACCGCGACCGCGCCGAGCCGGTTCAGCGCGGCGACGACGGTGAGCGCGCTCGGCCGCGTCTGCATGAGGACGCCGACGTGCTCGCCCTGGCGGACGCCGATCTCGAGCAGGCCGCGGACGACGTTGTCGACGCGTCCCTTGACCGCCGCCTGGGTGTGAGCCCGGTCCTCGAACAGCAGGACGACGTCCTCGGGCTCCTCCTCCGCCCGCTCGTCGAGCAGCAGTCCGAAGGAGATCCGGGTCCGCGGGTTGACCCGGCCGAGGCGATTGAGCTGGTCGAGCTGCCCGGCGGTGTCGCCGACGATGTCGCGGAGCGTCCGGGTCGCCCCGACGGCCGCCCCGGCGAGCGCCTGGACGGTGCCGATCCCGGCGCCGAGCGCGAGCTGCGCTCCGGCGCTGAAGCGGTCGCGGCTGCTGAGCCCGTCCTCGGGACGCTCGACCTCCTCCTCGATCCGCTTGACGCCCTCGGGGAGCTCGCCCTCGCCCGCCCGCCAGTGGGTCCAGGCGGCCACGGTCGGCCACGTCGTCTCGACCGCCGTCGAGCCGACGACGAGGCCGAAGTGGCCGGCGTGGAGCGTCACCTCGTAGACGTCGGAGCGCGGCGCCGCCCAGCGCGCCGCCCGGACCGAGCGGGCCGGCGCGATCTCGTCGGTCTCGCCGACGAACGCGAGGATCGGGCAGGTCATGTCGGCGAGGGTCACGAGGCGGTCCTCGATCACGAAGCCGCCGGAGACGAGCCGGTTGTGGACGCCGAACTGGCGGATCACGTCCGCGAGCGCGGGACCGGGCCAGGCGACCCAGCCCTCGGCCTCGAGGAACCGGCGCTGCTTCTCGCGCGGCAGCAGTGCCTCACGGTCGTGGAGCTGGCCGATGAACTCGAGGCGCTGCTTCATCGTCTTCGCCGGATCGAGCAGGCGGAAGCCCGTCCGGCTCATCCAGGCGGGGACGCCGGAGTTGGCGAAGACGTTCTCGGCGAGGAACGAGGCGGCGGCGATCGCGGCGTCCTCGGGGAGCCCGAAGCTGAGCGTCCCGCGGGTGTCGACGGGGCTGCCGAACGCCACGATCGAGTCGATGCCACTGGAGCGCCTGTAGGCGGCCACCTGGTAACAGAACATGCCGCCCTGGGAGTAGCCGCCGATGTGGATCCGTTCGTGCCCGGTCTCCTCGCGGATCCGGTCGATCGCCTCGTCGATCGCGAGCACGTGATCGTTGAGAGAGCGCTCGAGGCCTCCCTCCTCCTCCTCGGGCGCGCCGAAGTCGACGACCCATGGATCGACCCCGTTGGCGGCGAGGATCTCGACGGCGCTCGTGGAGGGGGCGACGTCGTAGATGTCCGCCGCGAGCATCATCGGCGGGACGAGCATCAGCGCCGGGCGGTCCTTCGCCGCCTTCGCGCCGGGCTCGGGCGGGAAGTAGCGGCGCAGCCTGTAGACCGGCTGCTCGGTGACGACCTCGAACGGCGAGGGCTTCTCCTCGGTCTCGAAGCCGCCGAACCGCGCCACCTCGAGGGCGTTCTGTGCCGCATCGGCGATGCGGCCGGCCGGCGCCGTGATCAGATCGCTGAGTTTCGCCAATTGGTGCCCCGATGCCCGATTCCCGGGGGATCCGGTCCTCCGGGGGGATGCGACTCTACCCCGCCGGCCGCTGCAACCGATCTCGCAGTTTCGAGGCCGGGGCCCGCCTACCATCGCCCGATGGTCCGCCGCTTCCTGCCGATCGTCCTGCTCGCCGTGCTCGCGCTGCCGGCGACGGCACCGGCGGATACGTATCCACCACGCGGCAAGGACCTCTTCGCCGGCGTCTCCGACGGCGGCTCGAAGCAGGACTACTTCGACTTCGCCGGCGCCGTCGGCCGTCACGTCCCGGTGATGCAGGCATTCGAGACCTGGAACCAGTGGAACCAGGAGGCGATCAAGCGCTGGAAGCGGACCGAGACGCGCGGAATGCTGAGCATCTCGACGACCGGCTGCTACGGGTGCGGCGGCGTGATCAGCCCGCGCGCGATCCGCAGGGGCCAGGGCGACCGCTACCTGCTGACGGTCAACCGCCAGCTCGCGCAGTGGGGAAGGCCGACCTACATCCGCCTGCTGCCGGAGATGAACGGCCACTGGAACCCGTACTCGGCATTCGACTCGGACGGCTCGCGGCGCGGGCCCTCGCACAAGACGGCGCAGTTCCGCAAGGCCTGGAAGCGGGCCGTGATCGTGATCCGGGGCGGGCCGCGGCGGGAGATCAACCGCAAGCTGAAGTCGAACCGGATGCGGCCGCTGACGACCGGCCGCAACAGCCCGCACCCGCCCGAGAACATCCCGCAGCCGAAGGTCGCGTTCCTCTGGGTGCCGCAGACGTCCGGCTCGCCGGACCGCAAGGGCAACGGCCCCCGCGCCTACTGGCCGGGCGCGAAGTACGTCGACTGGATCGGCGCCGACATCTACGGGAAGTTCCCGAACTTCGGCGGCCTCAACAGGTTCTACCGCCAGTACGACCGGCTGCCGTTCGTGCTCGGCGAGTGGGGGCCGTGGGACGTCGACCGACCCGCGTTCACCCGGCATCTGTTCCGCTGGATCCGCTCGCATGGCCGGACGAAGATGGCGATCTACTACCAGGGCTTCGGGCCGGGCAACCCGTTCGAGCTCGACCACTACCCCCGCAGCCGGAAGGCGCTCCGCAGGGAGCTGAAGGGCAACCGCTGGGTGAAACGGGCGCCCGACTCGCGGCGGCCCGACGGCAGAGGACACAGCCGCGGTGGCCCCGACGGAATCCCGCCGCCACCCGAGGTGCGAAAGCTGCTTCGGTAGTCGGGCTGCGAGACTCGTCCGGTGGAGGCTGAGCAGCAACGCCGCGACGAGCCGGACGTGACCCGGGTCGAGGCCGTCGTCGAGGATCTGGCCGAGGAGCACACGAGCTGGATCCCGATCATCGCCTCGGTCGGGCTCGCGCTCTCGATCGTCGCCCTCGTCCTCCTCGTCCACCCCCTGCGGCAGGCCGTGACCGACGCGCTCAGCGGCGACACCGCGTCGCTGCGCGAGGACCTGCGCGGTTTCGGCTTCGGCGGGGCCCTGCTCGTGCTCGCCCTCGCCGTCTCGCACGCGATCATCTTCTATCCGGCCGAGATCCTCGACGCGGCCGTCGGGTTCGTCTACGGCTTCTGGGTCGGCCTGCCGCTGGTGATGGCCGGCTGGATGCTGAACGGGCTCATCTGCCACCAGATCGGCCGGCACGCCGCCCGGCCGGCGCTGGTGAAGATGTTCGGCGTCGAGCGCTTCGCCCGCTACGAGGGCGTGGTCGAGCGCGGCGGGGTGACCCTGCTGCTCGCCTGCCGGATGGTGCCGATCGTGCCGTTCAGCCTGTTCAGCTACGTCGCCGGCTCGGCGCGGGTTCCGCTCGGGACGTTCATGTGGACGACGGCCGTCGGCTACCTGCCGCTGACGGCGCTCTTCGTCTATCTCGGCTCGAAGCTGGAGGAGCTCTCCCCGAACGATCCCGCGATCTGGATCGGCGCGGCCGGGCTGATCTTCTTCGTGCTCGTGACCAGGAAGGTGCTGCCGATGCTGAACGGGGGCGTTCCGGAGGAGCCTCCCGAATCAGATGGACTTGACCAAGGAACTTGACATATGGTGATCTGATGTAAAACTGCTCGACAGATAGCACCTACTTGTCAAGCAGGAGGAACTCGAAGATCATGGAATCCGCGACCGCCGCCGCGACGCCCGTCGCGCCGGCCTGGACCGACCCGAAGCGCTACCTCTGGCTGCTCGGGCTGATCGTCCCGTTGATCCCGTTCATGGCCTGGGGCCTCGTCCAGGCAACCGGCGCCGGCGCCTTCTACTGGTTCGGGCCGGTGCTCGTGTTCGCGATCATCCCCGCGCTCGACCTGCTGATCGGCAAGGACGCGGCGAATCCGCCCGACAGCGCGATCAAGTGGCTCGAGGAGGACAAGTACTACCGCTGGTGCACCTACCTCTTCCTGCCCCTGCAGTTCGCGTCGCTGATCTTCGCCTGCACCCTCTGGTCCGGCGGCGAGCTCTCGTTCATCGAGTCGCTCGGCCTCGCGATCAGCGTCGCGATGGTCGGCGGCATCGCGATCAACACCGCCCACGAGCTCGGCCACAAGCGCAAGAGCTACGAGCGCTGGCTCTCGAAGATCGCCCTCGCCCAGACCGGTTACGGCCACTTCTTCATCGAGCACAACCGTGGCCACCACGTCCGCGTGGCCACTCCGGAGGACCCGGCCAGCTCCCGGCTCGGCGAGAGCTTCTGGGAGTTCCTGCCGCGGACCGTCGCCGGCTCGCTGCGCTCGTCGGTGGCGCTCGAGCGCGTTCGCCTCGACCGGCTCGGGAAGCCGTTCTGGACGATCTCCAACGACATCCTCAACGCCTGGGCGATGACCGTCGTCCTCTTCGCCGGCCTGACGATCGCCTTCGGCTGGGCCGTCCTGCCGTGGCTGATCGTCCAGGCCGTCGCCGGTTTCTCCCTGCTCGAGGTCGTCAACTACCTCGAGCACTACGGACTGCTGCGTCAGCGCGAGGACTCCGGGCGCTACGAGCGCTGTCAGCCCGAGCACTCGTGGAACTCGAACAACATCGCCTCGAACGTGTTCCTCTACCACCTGCAACGCCACAGCGACCACCACGCGAACCCGGTCCGCCGCTACCAGGCGCTCCGCCATTTCGACGCGGTGCCGGAGCTGCCCTCGGGCTACGCGACGATGATCGTCTGCGCGTACGTCCCGCCGCTCTGGCGGCGCGTCATGGACCGCCGTGTGCTCGCCCATTACGGTGGTGACGTGACCCGGGCCAACGTCCTCCCCCGCAAGCGCGAGCGGCTGATCGCCCGCTACGGCGGCTCCTGAGATGGCCGCCTACCGCTGCCCGGTCTGCGGGTACGTCTACGACGAGGCCGACGGGGAGCCCCGCGAGGGCTTCCCCGCCGGCACCGCGTGGAGCGAGGTCCCCGACGACTGGACCTGCCCCGACTGCGCGGTCCGGGAGAAGATCGACTTCGAGGCCGCCGACGCAGGATGACGACGACGGCCGGACGACCCACCCACGCCGAGGCGAGCCGTGCGCTGCTGCGCGAGTCGATCCTCGACGCCGTCGGCGGCCTCCTCGCCGACGACACCTGGAGCGGGGTGACCATGGGCGAGGTCGCGTCAGCCGCCGGCGTCAGCCGCCAGACCGTCTACAACACGTTCGGCGGCCGCGACGAGCTCGCGCAGGCCTACCTGCTCCGCGAGTCCGAGCGGTTCCTCGACGCCGTCGACGAGGCGATCCGGGCGCACGCGGGCGACGCTCGCGAGGCGCTCCGCTCCGCCGCCGGGCTGTTCCTCTCGCTCGCCTCCTCCCACCCGATGATCCGGGCCGTCTCCTCCGGCGACAACGACGACCTCGTCGCCCTCGCCACGACCCGCGGCGGCCTCCTGCTGACGACCATGACCGCCCGCCTCGCCGACCGCATCGAGCGCACCTGGCCCGGCGTCGACCCGGCCGGCGCGTCGCTGCTCTCCGAGAACCTGGTGCGCCTGGCGATCAGCTACGCGGTGCTCCCCAGCGACACCCCCGAGCAGACGGCCGAGCAGCTGACGAGGGTGCTGGGCCCGTACATCGACCAGCTGGTCGAGGGGATGGAGTAGGCATCGGCTCACGCCGGTGCTCGCCGACGGTCGGACGGGGTATTGGCAGTGAGGGGGACGCGGGCGGTCTGCTCGCGGCTGGGTCAGTAATGGGTGGCAGGAAAGGGACCTGTGAGGTCGGTTTGCCGCCATCGACTAAGCGTCCGGGGCGGTCTCCCCGGCGGCGCTGAACACACATGTCATCCCGCCACGTACCGCAGCCCAGGCCGGGGAGACCGGACGGCGAAGCCGGAGGATCTCCCCGGGGTTACCTACCTAAGGCGCAGCGGTTCCCTCGGCCGCCACCGCGCTCGGGGCGGCGCCCCTCGTCGGGGCCGCGCCGCCCTCCTCGCGGGTCAGCTTGTGGGCCAGGTAGACGGGGATGATCGAGATCAGGATCACGAAGACCGCGACGACGTTGACGATCGGCAGCTGGTTGGGGCGGGAGAAGTTGGTGAAGATCCAGAGCGGCAGGGTCTCGATGCCGGCGCCGGCGGTGAACGTGGTGACGATGATCTCGTCGAAGGAGAGGCCGAAGGCGAGCAGGCCGCCGGCGACGAGGGCCGTCTGCATGCTCGGCAGGGTGACCCGGCGGAAGGTCGTCCACGGGGTGGCGCCGAGGTCGGCCGAGGCCTCCTCGAAGTTGCCGGAGACGCGGCGGAGGCGGGCGACGACGTTGTTGTAGATGACGACGATGCAGAAGGTGGCGTGGCCGACGACGACGGTGAAGAAGCCGAGGCCGACGCCGAGGAACTGGGTAAAGGTCGTGTTCAGGGCGACGCCGGTGACGATGCCGGGCAGGGCGATCGGGAGGATGACCAGGAACGAGACCGTCTCGCGGCCGAAGAACCGGAAGCGGGCGACCGCGAGGGAGGCGAGCGAGCCGAGGATCAGCGCGAGGACCGTTGCGACGGCGGCGACCTCGAGCGAGGTGAAGAAGGCGTCGCGGGCGCCGCTGTTGGTGAGCGCGTCGCCGACCCAGTCGGTCGTCAGCCCCGGCGGCGGCCACTCCAGTGCCTTGCTCGTGTTGAAGGCGTAGATGAAGATGACCGCGAGCGGGATGTAGATGAACGCGAGCGTGATGCCGCTCGCGGCCCGGAGCAGGAGCTCGGCGCGTCTCGAGATTCTCATCTGCTCGCCGCCCCGGTCATACGTGCTCGAACGCGCCCAGGCGCCTGGCGATCAGCAGGTAGATGATCATGATCGCTATCGGGATCGTCGTCAGCGCCGCCGCCAGCGGCAGGTTGTTGGTGATGTTCGTGTAGATCGTGTTGCCGATGAACTGGGTGTTGCTGACCAGCGACGGCGTGATGAAGTCGCCGAGGGTCAGCGAGAAGGTGAAGATCGAGCCGGCGACGATCGCCGGGAAGACGAGCGGCCAGACGACGCTGCGGAACGTCTTCCAGGGCTTCGCACCGAGGTCGTCGGATGCGGCCATGAGCGAGTTCGGGATCCGCTCGAGCCCCGCGTAGACGGGGATGATCATGTACGGCAGCCAGATGTAGCTCATGACGAGCCAGACGGCGACGTTGCCGTAGCCGGGGCCGTGCAGGCCGAGGGGCTCGAGCGCCCAGTTGAAGACGCCCTCCTCGCTGAGGATCGTGCGCCAGGCGTAGACCTTGACCAGATACGAGGACCACAGCGGAACCAGCACGGCGACCACGAGCAGGCCCTTCGACCGGGGCCGGGCGACCTTCGCCATGAAGAACGCCAGCGGCAGCGCCAGCAGCGCGTCGGTCACCGTCACCGCGGCGGCGATCAGCACCGTCCGCAGCGTGATCGTCCGGTAGACCGAGTCGCTGAAGATCGT
>JADFCZ010000028.1 GCA_018263295.1 Conexibacter sp. | reverse complement strand
CTGGCCCGCCGACCTCCGCGGCTTCGGAGCTCCGAGCCCCGCTGCTTCCACGATCGTCCGCGTTCTCCGGCCGGTCGCCTACCTAGCCCTTGACCTCCGTCCAGGCCTGGTTCCACTCGTCGTACGTCTTGCAGACGTCACCACGGTCGTCGCCGCAGTCGGAGACGGGAGTGGTCCAGTAGTAGACCTCGTCCAGGTACTGCGTGCCGTCCGCGTCGTAGATCTCGCAGTGCTTCGGATCGGCCGTGAAGTCGCAGGCCTTCTCGTTGGCCGGCGCCTCACCGAACCACTCCGCCACGGCGGCGTTGGTCTTCGGGTCGATGATGTGGTTCATCCACATGTACATGCAGTTCGGATGCTCGGCCTCCGAGCTGACCATCCACGTGTCGGACCATCCGGTCGAACCCTCCTTCGGGTAGACCGCGTCGACGGGCTGACCGTCGGCCTGCAGGAGCTGGTTGATCACCTGCCAGGTCGTCCCGACGGTGCTGTCGCCGTTGGTGAACGCCTGGATCTCCTTCGTGTAGTCCGACCAGTACTCGCCGATGTACTCGTTCTGCGTCTTCAGCAGATCGATCGCGGCGTTGAACTGATCCTCGTCCAGCTCGTAGGGATTGTCGATCCCCAGGTCGGGCTGCGTCGCCTTCAGGTACAGCGCCGCGTCGGCGATGTAGATCGGGCTGTCGTAGGCCGTGATCTTGCCCTTCTGAGCCTCCATCTGCTTCTGATCGAAGACGGCTCCCCAGGAGTCGGCCGCGGGCTTGATGACGTCGGTGTTCGACATCAGCAGGTTGGCTCCGCGACCGTGCGGAATCCCGTACATCTGCCCGTCGACGCTGTTGTAGGGCTGATCCTTCAGGCCCGGGAACACGTCGGCGTAGTTCGAGACGAGATCGGTGTTGACGGGGGCGACATCGCCGCCGTCGATCAGCCGCAGGGTCGCGTCGCCGGACGCCGAAACGCCGTCGTACTCACCCGTACGCATCAGGTTGACCATCTCGTCGGAGGTGTTGCCGATCTTGACGTTGACCTCGCAGCCGGTCTCCTTCTCGAAGTCGCTGATCCAGTCGACCTTCGGGTCGGTCGAGCCGTCCTCGCAGTAACCGGCCCAGCAGATCAGGTTGAGCTCTCCTTCCCCCTCACCGACTTCGCTCAGCATCTCTCCACCGCCACTCGTGCTGTCGCTCGAGTCGTCGCTTCCGCATCCGATCGCGAAAGCGGCGATGAAGACGCTCAGGCCTGCCACGGCGAGCCAAGCCCACCGTGCAGAGCGCGCATCGCTACTCATCTTTCCTCCTCTGTTGATTTCCTACCCCACTACCCCTGCTGCTCGGCCACCGCGACCGTGTGCTCACGGCGCCAACCAACTTTGACCCGCTCTCCTCGCATGCCCTCGTCCTCGTGGGACGTCTGCTCGAGGTTCTGCCTCGCCACCTGAAGGCGATCGCCCCCGTCGAGGGTGACGTGGAAGCGTGTGATCATGCCCGCGTAGGAGACGTCGGCGATCGTGCCCTCTTCGACGACGAGCCCCTCGACGGGCTCGCCCGGGGCGATCAGCCGGACCTTCTCGGGGCGGACCGTGAAGCTGCCGCCGTCGCGGTGGATCAGGTTCGAGACGCCGACGAAGCCGGCGACGAAGGCGTTACTCGGGCGCTCGTAGACGCCCTCGGGCTCTCCCACCTGCTCGACCCTGCCCTCGTTGAAGACGGCGATGCGGTCGGACATCGTCAGCGCCTCCTCCTGGTCGTGGGTCACGTAGATGAAGGTGATCCCGACCTCGCGCTGGATCTGCTTGAGCTCGACCTGGAGCTGCTCGCGGAGCTTCAGGTCGAGGGCGCCGAGCGGCTCGTCGAGCAGCAGGACCCGGGGCCGGTTGACGATCGCCCGGGCAAGGGCGACCCGCTGGCGCTGGCCGCCGCTGAGCTCGTTCGGCTTGCGGTCGTCGTAGCCGGGCAGCCGGACCATCTCGAGGGCTTCGGCGCGGCGCTTGCCGCGCTCCTCCCGGCTCACCTTCGCGACCCGGAGCCCGTACTCGACGTTGTCGCCCACCGTCATGTGCGGGAACAGCGCGTAGTCCTGGAAGACCGTGTTGACGTCGCGGTCGTAGGCGGCGAGGTCGGTTACGTCGGCGCCGGCAAGCTCCACCCTGCCCTCGTCCGGTAGCTCGAAGCCGGCGACCATCCGCAGCATCGTCGTCTTGCCCGATCCGGACGGGCCGAGCATCGTGAAGAACTCGCCGCGGCGGATGTCGAGGTCGACGCGATCGACCGCAACCACGTCGCCGTAGGTCTTGCGGACCCCGGAAAGCCGGACGTCGGGGACGTCATCTGCCTCGCTGGTGCTGGTTGCTTCGATCGCTGCCTTTGCCAATTGGTACAAAAGCCGGACGGGACCTACGCGACGCTATCCCAAACCGCTGCCCCGGTGGATTAAGGCGCCGGACAACGTTCGCCCGGGGCGTTGGCCGGGCCGTACATCGGCTCAGCCGGCCGCTCGCCAGACCACCGGATCGCTGCCCTCGACGCGCTCGGCCTCGCCCAGCTTCTCGAGGTGGTCGAGGTAGGCGAGAGAGAGCTGCAGCGCCCACGCCGCCGCCGGGCCGCTGACGTTGTCGGCGCCGAGCATGAACTCGACGACGCCGAACGGGGTCTTCTCGCCGTCGGCGAGGGCCTTGCGGACGGTGCCGAGCTGCGAGTCGACCTCCTCGCGGTAGGCGTCGATCTTCGCGCCCACCTCGCGGAAAGTCCGCCCGTGACCCGGTAGGCAGAGGCGGACGTCGAGCTCGTCGACGACGTCGAGCGAGCGCAGGAACTCGCCGACCGGATCGGGGGTGTGGCCGTGGTCGTAGAACAGCGAGATCCGGCCGAGCAGGTGGTCGCCGGAGACGAGCAGCCCGCTCTCGGGCTCGTGCAGGACCACGTGGGAGGGCGCGTGCCCGGGCGTCTCGTAGGCGCGGAAGAACCCGAGGTCGGTCGCGACCTCGACGCCGTCGACGAGCTCCCGGTCGGGCGGGACGACGCGGTCGATGTAGGTGCTCTCGCCGCGCCGCTCCTCGTAGCGGTCCAGGGTCTCGGCGGGCACGCCGCTGTGGCGGGCGACCTCGATCCGGCCGTCGAGGGCCGTGTCGGGGTCCTCGGCCATCGCCCGGACGTGCTCCCACGCCGGGTGCATCCATAGCTCGCAGCCTGCCGCGTCGACGATCGGCCCGGCGGCGCCGTAGTGGTCGGTGTGGGAATGGGTGCAGACGACGAGCCGGACGTCGCGCAGCTTCAGCTTCGCCTGTCCGAGCGCGAGCTCGAGCTGGTGAACCCCCTCCTCCCCGCCGATCCCGGTGTCGAACAGGACGACGCCGTCGCCGCGGGAGATCGCCCACGAGTTGACGTGCGGCACCCCGGGCCAGGGACACGGCAGTCGCAGCCTCCAGACGCCGGGAAGGATCCGCTCGCTGCGGGCGACCTCGTTGCGCCGGTCGGGGCTCATGGCGGCGAGCCTATCCCGCTCCGCGCCGCGCGGGACTGCGGCCGCCGTCATCTAGGATCCGCGCCATGAGCATTCCCACCGCCGAGAGCCACACCCGAATCAGCCGCTACGGCATGGTCAACTCGTTCATCGTCAAGGAAGAGGACGGGCTCACCGTGATCGACACGGCCTTGAAGGGGACCGGCAAGAAGATCCTCGCCGAGGCGAAGGCGCTGGGCCGGCCGATCGTCCGGATCGTCCTCACCCACGCCCATGGCGACCACATCGGCGCGCTCGATGAGCTCCACGCCGCCGTCCCCGACGCGGAGGTCCTGATCTCCTCCCGCGACGCGATCCTGCTCGCCGGCGACAAGACCCTCCAGGAGGGCGAGAGCGGCAAGCTCAAGGGCAGCTACCCGGGCGCGAAGACGAAGCCCACCCGCACGATCGAGGGCGGCGAGCGCGTCGGATCGCTCGACGTCATCGCGACCCCGGGCCACACCCCCGGCCACCTGGCCTTCCTCGACACCCGGGACCGCACCCTCTACTGCGGCGACGTCTTCTCCACTCTGTTCGGCGTCTACACCACGGCCCGCGCCAACCCGCTGTTCCCGCTGCCGACGATGGCGACCTGGAACAAGGAGCTGGAGCTGGAGAGCGCGATCGAGCTCCGCACCCACGAGCCCTCCGCCCTCGCCCCGGGCCACGGGCCGGTGAACATCGATGCGCTCGAGCAGATGGACGACGCCATCGCCAAGTCGGCGGAGATCGCGGCGAAGTCCTAGCTCGGTCCAGTGATCGGGATTCGGGTTGCCATGCAACCTCAATCCCGATCAGTGAGTACGTCGGCCGTCGCGAGGCGCAAGCGCACGCGCGGCAGCACAACCTCCCCTCCCCAGCCAAACCAACTCGCACCCGGCGACCGCGCGCACGCCCGGCACGCCGCAGCTCCGATCGGTGCCGGCGGCCGCTACGTCGCCGACGGTGCCGGTCTCGCCTGGACCTGCGTCCGGCGGTAGCTCGCCTTCGCGGCCGCGAAGCCGACGAGCTGCTTGCTCGACGGGTCCCAGAGCTTGAGCCGGGAGCAGCGCAGCGACTTCCGGAACGTCAGCACCGGGACCTGGGCGAACACCTCGTTCTCGTCGTGGGCGCGCTGGAGGCTGTAGTTGGGAACCCGCGCGCTCAGGTGATGGACGTGGTGGAGGCCGATGTTGCCGGTGAAGAACTGGAAGGGCTGCGGCAGCTTCAGGTAGCTGCTCCCCTTGAGGGCGGCCTCCGAGTAGTCCCAGGTCTCGCCGTTCTCCCAGTAGACGTCCTCGAACTGGTGCTGGACGAAGAACAGCCAGACGCCGGCGGTGCCGGCGATGACGATCAGCGGGGCCTCGATCAGGACGACCGCCTGCCAGCCGAATGCGAGACAGGCGAGCCCGACCATGACGACGACCGCGACGTTGGTGAGCAGGATGCTGTTGCGGAGCGGGCCGGGCTTCGATCCCACCCAGACCCGCGGGCCGATCAGCAGTGACCAGAGGGGCCCGATGCCGAACATCACGACCGGGTTGCGGAAGAGGCGGTAGCCCAGACGCGAGGGCCAGGGCTTCGAGTAGTACTCCTCGACGGTCCAGGTCGGGACGTCGCCGGTGCCGCGGCGGTCGAGGTCGCCGGCCGAGCCGTGGTGCACGGCGTGATGGTGGCGCCAGTTGGCGAAGCACTGGAAGGTGAGGAGCCCGAAGATCCGGCCGCCCCAGAGGTTGGCCCGGCGCGAGGCGAAGAACGAGCCGTGGGTGCAGTCGTGGAAGAGGATGAACG
The DNA here is from genome assembly GCA_018263295.1 of Conexibacter sp. Taxonomy (GTDB): domain Bacteria; phylum Actinomycetota; class Thermoleophilia; order Solirubrobacterales; family 70-9; genus RHKX01. The sequence continues at coordinate 44,572 of JADFCZ010000028.1, read as the reverse complement.
TCCGCAGCAGGAAGCCCGCGGTAGGGATCGACAGCAGCAGGACGAGCCAGTAAGAGATGTCGAGGGCGGCGTACATCGCGGCCCAGAGCGCGAGGAACGCGACCGGACCGGTGAGGATGTCGAGCAGGGAGCGCCAGAGCACGGGGCGCGCGTAGGGCGCCATCGCCTCTCGCCAGTAGGGGTCGTTGGAGGGTTCACTCATCGCGGGTTCGGTTCCTTGCGTTCGGGGCCGCCTTAGGCGCCGCGCACATCACCGCGACGGAAGGAGCGTATTCGGTATCGGTGACGAAAGCGAATCTCGAACCCCCGCCCTCCCCGATGTCGAAGAGCCGAACGCGGACTTTGTACGCGCGGACAAAGGGGTCACGCCGCACAGGGCCTACGGTTCCGGTCAGAACTTTGCGACGATGCACGGACGGCTCGCCCCTGCCGGGTCGGGCCGCGCAGCCACGAGAAGGAGCGATCCACGCCATGACCATCACCAGGGCCCGCAAGCACAACCTGACCGCCGCCAGCTGGAGCGCGAACGGAGGGTCGATCGAGACCGGCGACCTCCGCGACGCCGCCAACCACCCGTTCGGCGCCAACGTCTTCTCCCCGGCGGTCCAGAAGGAGCGCCTCGCCGCTGAGACCTTCGACCGGCTGAACGAGACCCTCGCGTCCGGCGCCGCCCTCGATCCGTCGCTCGCCGACGAGGTCGCCGAGGCGATGAAGGAGTGGGCCCTCGAGCACGGGGCGACCCACTACACCCACATGTTCCAGCCGCTGACCGGCCTCACCGCCGAGAAGCACGACTCGTTCTTCGAGCCGGGCGGCGACTCCGACGCGATCGCCGGCTTCTCCGGCAAGGAGCTGATCCAAGGCGAGCCCGACGCCTCGTCGTTCCCGACCGGCGGCATCCGCGCCACCTTCGAGGCGCGCGGCTACACCGCCTGGGATCCGACGAGCCCGGCGTTCCTGCTCGAGAACCCCAACGGCGTCCTGCTCTGCATCCCGACCGCGTTCGCGTCGTGGACCGGCGAGGCCCTCGACGCCAAGATCCCGCTCCTGCGTTCGATGGATGCGCTCTCGAGCTCGGCCGTGAAGGCGCTGCGCCTGCTCGGCGACGAGGCCACCCAGCGCGTGTTCACGACCGTCGGCCCCGAGCAGGAGTACTTCCTCGTCGACGAGCAGTACTACTTCGAGCGCCCCGACCTGGTGACCACCGGGCGGACGCTGTTCGGCGCCCAGCCGCCGAAGGGCCACGAGCTCGACGACCATTACTTCGGCTCGATCCCCGAGCGCGTCCTCGCGTGCATGCTCGAGACCGAGCGCGAGCTGGTCAAGCTCGGCGTCCCGGTCAAGACCCGCCACAACGAGGTCGCCCCGGGCCAGTACGAGCTGGCGCCGATCTTCGAGAACTCGAACGTCGGCTCCGACCACCAGCAGCTGACGATGCAGGTGATGCAGAACGTCGCCCGTCGTTACGGGCTCGTCTGCCTGCTGCACGAGAAGCCGTTCGCCGGCGTCAACGGCTCCGGCAAGCACAACAACTGGTCGATGGGGACCGACACCGGCAACAACCTGATGGACCCCGGCGACACGCCCGCCCAGAACGCCAGCTTCCTGTTCTTCTGCGCAGCCGTGATCCAGGCGGTCAACAAGCACCAGGGCCTGCTGCGCGCATCGGTCGCGAACATCGGCCAGGACCATCGCCTCGGAGCGAACGAGGCGCCGCCGGCGATCATCTCGGTCTTCCTCGGCGCCGAGCTCGACAAGGCCTTCGAGTCGATCGTCTCCGGCGAGGGCGACGGCGTCACCGAGGACGCGACGCTCGGCCTCGGGACTCCGGTCCTGCCGCCGCTGCCGCTCCACGGCGGCGACCGCAACCGGACCTCGCCGTTCGCGTTCACCGGCAACAAGTTCGAGTTCCGGGCGCTCGGGTCGAGCATGTCGCTCGCCTTCCCGAACACGGTCCTGAACACGATCGTCGCCGAGGCGATCGACGAGCTCTCGGCCAACCTCGAGGCGAAGATCAACTCGGGCGACGAGGTCGGCGCCGCGGTGACCGCGGTCGTCAAGGAGAGCTACTCGGCCAACAAGGCCGTCTGCTTCGGCGGCGACAACTACTCCGAGGAGTGGCACGCCGAGGCCGAGCAGCGCGGGCTCAAGAACCTGCGGACGACCCCCGACGCGCTGCCCGAGGTCGTCGCCGACGACACGGTCGCGGCATTCGAGAAGTACAACGTGCTCTCGAAGCGCGAGCTGGAGGCCCGCTTCGAGGTCTGGGTCGAGCAGTACGCCGCCCTGGCCAACATCGAGGCGGAGACGGCGCGGACGATCGCCAAGACGATGCTCCTCCCCGCCGCGATCCGCTACGCGATCGAGGTCGACGCCGCCGGTGTCGGCGGGATCTCCTCGGAGCTGGAGCCGTTGATCAACTCGTTCGTCGAGAAGATCGGGGAGCTCGAGCAGGCGAACATCTACCCGGACGGCATCGGGGGCCTCGATCTCGCCGAGTACGCACGGGACAAGCAGCTCGCCAAGATGGCCGAGGTTCGCGAGGTCGCCGACGCGCTCGAGCTGATCGTCGCCGACGACCTCTGGCCGCTGCCGAAGTACTCGGAGATCCTGTTCATCAAGTAGTCGCTTGACGAGTCGGCGCCGCCGGGGGAGGCACGACGGGAGCACTCGCAGAGCGAGTGCGAGTACCCGTCGCACCTCCCCAAACGACGCCCTCGACGCTCCAGCCGGGCGGTGGTGACCGACGGCGGCCGATGCCCCGCGGCGGCAATGTTGACTTGGACTCAATAGGATCGCCGTCGATGTCCGACCCAGTTGAAGCAGAGCAGCTCAACCCGGAGGCCTTCCGGGAGTTCCTCGAGCGCTCGCGCTCCGGCGACGACGGCCCGGTGGTGATGCTGAACCTGCTCGCCATGAAGCCGGACGGCGGCATGGAGAAGTACATGGAGTACGGCGCCGCGGTGGCGCCGATCCTCGAGGGGGTCGGCGGCAAGATGATCTTCAGCGGCACCGGTTCGAGCGCGCTGATCGGCAGCAGCCGCGACTGGGACCTGGTCCTGTTGGTCCGCTACCCGAGCCGGGCGGCGTTCCTGGGCATGATCGGCTCGCCCGAATACCAGGCGATCGCCCATCTTCGCACCGAGGCGCTCACCTACTCCGAGCTCCACCCGCTCGCCGCGGGCGACTGAGCCTCAGGCGGCAGCGCCGACGGCGGCGGGCGCCGGCCGGTGTGCGTCCGCCCGCGCGCGTCCCGCTTCCAGCTCCTTGCTGAGGTCGCGCATGTACTCGTCGTAGTCGACCTGGATCGTGTGCCGCTTCGAGGCGACGTAGCGCTTCTTCATCCTCCTGCGCTTGGCGGCGATGTCGGACTCCATCTCGGCCCGCGGCGGCAACTCGAGCCGCCCGCGGAGGGCCTCGGTGATCAGGATCGACTGGCGCTCCGCGATCGGCATGATCGCCCCGAGCGGCTGGACGAGCCCGAGGAAGAACAGGTTGTCGTACTCGGGGTGGAACATGAACTTGTAGAGCGGCAGCTCGTTGTCCCTGGCCGAGACGAAGTCCTCGTCGAAGAAGGGGAACGTGATCTTGTAGCCCGTGCAGTAGACGACGAGGTCGGCGTGGACCTCGCTGCCGTCGGTGAACCGCACCTTGTCGCCCTCCAGCGAGGCGATGTTGGGCTTCGGCGTGATCGCGCCGTGGGCGAGGCGGTCGAGGATGCGGCCGCTGATCGTCGGGTGCGCGTGCGCGAACTTGTGGTCGGGCTCGGGCAGCCCATAGCTCTCCATCCGGCCGACGTTGAACTTGAGCAGCCGGGACATGACCGGGTACCGGATCCAGTGCGGCAGCCACTCGGCGCCGCCGATCTGGTCGACCGGCTTGCCGAACAGATACTTGGGGATGACGTAGGCGCCGCGGCGCGCAGCCAGGTAGGTGTTTCGCGAGTGATAGGAGGCGTCGACGGCGATGTCCATCGCCGAGTTGCCCATGCCGAGGACGACGACGTCCTTGTCGACGATCTGCGTCTCCTCCTTGTAGTCGTGCGAGTGGATCTGCTCGCCCTCGAAGGTGTCGCTGCCCGGGAACGGCGGCTCCGGCCAGCGCGGGTCCCAGTGATGGCCGTTGGCGACGATGAGCGCGTCGTAGACCTCGGTCTCGCCGGCGGTCGTGCGGACCTCCCAACTGCCGTCGCCGAGGCGCTCCACGTGTTCGACGCCGACCCCGAACCTGATCTGGTCGCGGAAGCCGAAGTGATCGACGTAGTCGTCGAAGTAACGGGCGATGTGGTCGTGGCGGGGGAAGTCCGGGTACGACTTCGGCATCGGATAGTCGGAGAACTCCATCCGCTCCCGCGAGGTGTTGATGTGCAACGAGCGGTACGAGGACGAGATCCCGTTCTTGTTCTGGAACACCCAGTTGCCCCCGACGCGGTCGCCGAGCTCGTAGCAGTCGAACGGCAACCCGCGCTCGTGCAGCGCCTTCGCGGCGGCGATGCCGCTGGAGCCGGCACCGATCAAGCAGGTTCTCGGGTTCTCGCTGGTGGTCATCGGCCGTTCTGGAAGCGGAGGTTACCCCGCGGGAGGTTTGCAACGATGGACCGGTGAGAAGCATTCGCTCGGCCGCCGGCAGCGGCGCCCTCCTGACCCTCGTGGTCCTCCTCCTCGTCGCAGCGGCGCCCGCCTCGGCCGGGTACTCGCCCGGGGCGAAGACCCTCGGCGACCCGATCATCCCCCAGATCGGCAACGGCGGCTACGACGTCCGGAGTTACTCGATCGCCCTCAACTACGAGCCGTCCTCGAACAGCTTCGGCCCCGGGACCCGGACGACGATAGTGGCGAAGGCGACACAGGGCCTCTCGAAGTTCAGCCTCGACTTCCAGAAGCAGCTGAAGATCGCGGAGGTCCGCGTCGACGGGGTGAAGGCGGGGTACGCGCGGGCGAGCGCGAAGCCGAAGCTGAGCTCGGATCCCGACGTCACGCAGCCGGCGAAGCTGACCGTCACGCCCACAGCTCCCATCGCCAAGGGGGAGACGTTCGAGGTCGAGGTCGAGTACTTCGGTTCCCCACGCCCGATCGTCGACACCGACGGATCGCTCGAGGGCTGGGTCCCGGCCTGCCACGCCGCGAACGACTGCGACGGGTCCTTCACCGTCAACGAGCCGATCGGCGCCCAGAGCTGGTACCCGTCGAACAACCACCCCTCCGACAAGGCGAAGTTCCGGCTCGAGACGACGGCGCCCACCGCCTACACGGCGATCGGCGCCGGCGAGCAGATCTCGCGCATCGACAACGGCGACGGCACCGCGACCACCACCTGGGTCGAGAACGAGCCGATGGCCACCTATCTCGCGAGCGGAACGGTCGGCCTCTTCGACGTCGACGAGGGGACGATGACCGACCACGTCAACGACGTCACGATCCCGACGTTCGTAGCGATCGACAGCGCCGGGACGCCGCAGCGAAAGCAGGCGGTGGCGGCGACCGCGGACCGGATCCCGGAGATGGTCAACTTCCTGACCGGCAAGTTCGGCGCCTATCCGTTCGAGACGGTCGGGATGGTCGCCGACTGGGTCCCCGGCGTCGGCTACACGCTGGAGAACCAGACGAAGCCGCACTTCGCCGGCGACGACGGCGGCCCTGCCGCGGACAGCTCCACCCTCGCCCACGAGCTCGCCCACCAGTGGATGGGCGACAGCATCTCGCCGGCGAACTGGAGCGTGATCTGGTTCAACGAGGGCTGGGCGACGTTCGCGGAGGTCCTGTTCGACTCGAAGGTCGACGGCGACGAGATGACGCCGCGGAAGTTCTTCAAGGCCGTCTACGAGATCAGGGCGAAGTACTGGAAGCTCGCGCCGGCGGAGCTCGACGGAGACCCGGCGAACCTGTTCGACGGCGTCGCCGTCTACAACCGCCCCGGGGCGATGCTCGAGGGCCTGCGCGAGATCATCGGCAACGAGCGCTTCTTCGCCTTCGCCCGCGATCTCAACGAGCGCCACGGTCACGGCAACATCACTCGCGGCCAGTTCATCAACGAGGCCGAGGACGCGAGCGGCCTCCGCGGCAGGAAGCTCGAGCGGCTCGGCAAGTATTTCCGGCAATGGCTGCTCTGGACCAAGCGCCCGCACCTGACCCCGGCCGACTTCTAGACCCCGCCCGCGAAAGGAAGCTCCCATGACCGAGAAGGCCCGATTCGACGCCGACGAGTGGGAGCGGATCGCCGGCGCTCCCGCGATCGCGGCGATGTACGTGATCACCTCCGAGAAGGGTGGGACCCTGCGCGAGAGCATGGCCGTCAGCAAGGTCTACTCCGACGCGCGCGAGCAGTCGACGGGTTCGCCCCTCGTCGACGAGATCGTCGCGTCCGTCAACTCGGTCCCGCCGAACGAGTTCGCGAGCAAGGAGCAGTTCCGGGCGGAGGCCGTCGATCAGATCCGCGCCGCCAAGGACACGCTCGCCGTCAAGGCCGACGCCGAGGAGGTCTCGACCTACCGCGACTTCATCCTCACCGTCGTCCAGCGGGTGGCCGAGGCCGACAAGAGCGGCGGCTTCCTGGGGATCGGCGGCGAGCGCGTGACCGAGCACGAAACGGCCGCCATCGAGGAGATCCGCGCGGCCCTGGGCTGACGCGGCCCGATGAGACGCGCGATCGCAACCGCGGCCGGGGCGCTGGCGCTGGCCGCGATCGCCGGTTGCGGAGGCTCCGGCGACGCGACCGACGCGAGCGCGGAGACACCCGCCGAGCCGGCGGCGGCGAAGCTCGGGACCTGCAGGACGCAGCCGGGGGTGCCCGGGTTCCGCTGCGGGACGATCGAGGTGCCGAAGTTCCGTTCCGACCCCGGCCGGGGGAGCTTCGAGATCGGGTTCGCCGTGCGCGAGCGCAACGATGCCGGCGAGCCCTCGCAGGGGGCGATCTTCGCCGTCGAGGGCGGGCCGGGCTACGCGAGCACGACGACCGCCGCGACCTACCAGAACCTCTTCCGGGGCCTGCTCGACCACCGTGAGCTGGTGCTCGTCGACATGCGGGGCACCGGGCTGTCGGGGCCGATCGACTGCCCGAACGTCCAGCGCGGTACCGCCCCCGAGTGGATCGGGCTCGGCGAGTGCGCGCGCCGGCTCGGCGACGAGTTCGAGGCCTACGCGACCGGCGCCGCGGCCGAGGACATCGACGCAGTCCGCGCCGCGCTCGGGTTCGAGCGGATGGCGCTCTACGGCGACTCCTACGGAACCTTCCTCGGGCAGTCCTACGCCTACCGCCACCCCGACCGGCTCGAGGCCGTCGTCCTCGACGGCGCCTACCCGGTGCAGGGCGAGAGCCCCTGGTACCCGAGCCTGATCCGCAGCGGCAACCGCGACTTCGTCACCGCCTGCGACCGCTCGCCGGAGTGTCCGCCCGGCGCCGCGCGGCGGCTGCGCGAGCAGGCCGAGGCGATGCGCGACCGCGGCATGAACGCGGGCACCCTGATCGACGCGATCGCCGGCGCCGCATACGGCCCGCCGCAGAGCTACCTCGACGTCGAGGAGGCGGGACGGGCGCTGCTGAACGGCGACGATCAACCCTGGATCGACCTCAACGCGAACCTCCGCGTCGCCTACGAGCACCCGCGCCGCTACGACTACGCGACCGAGCTCGTCGTCGGCTGCAACGACTACCCGATGATCTGGGACAAGTCGGCGTCCGAGCCGGAGCGCCGCGCCCAGCTCGAGGAGGCGATCCGCTCCCATCCGCGCGACGCCTTCCTCCCCTTCACACCGCGGGAGGTCGCCCTCGGCTCGACGGTCGGCTACCTCGAGTGCCTGACCTGGCCGCAGCCGACCGACGCCTACGAGCCGCCGGTACCCGAAGGCGCAGAGCCGACGGACGCCCCCGTCCTCGTCGTCAACGGCGAGCTCGACGACCTCACCACCCCGCGCGAGGGCGCCACCGTCGCCGCGGAGTTCCCGAACTCCCGGCGCTTCATCGGCCGCAACGCCGGCCACGTCGACGCGCTCTACGACGCGGGCGGACCGTCGGCCCGGACGATCCGCCGGTTCCTGCGGGAGCAGCTTGGCGGCTAGCCCGGGCCCGGGGCCGCCGGCGTCCTCGCGATCGAAAGCGCCGCGGTGAGGAGAATGGCCGAGGGCGGGTAGCGGACTTCGCCCGTCTCGTCGGCGGCGAGCTCGTCGGCGCGGGCGATCAGGGTGTGGATGCCGTCGAGGAGCGGGCGGGCCTCGTCGTCGCCGCCGGCGTCGCAGGCGAGGCGGGCGAGGGAGACGGGCTCGGTCGGCTCGTTGCCGGTGAGGACCTGGGAGACGGCGCCGACGAGGTGGTCGACGACCCGCTCGAGGTGCGGGCTGATCGGCTCGGCCTCGCCGGGCGGCCGGTCGTGATGCTCGAGCTCATCGCCGGCGAGGACGCGCTCGATCTGCCCGCCGGCGATCGAGCGCAGGGCGTCGGGGCCGACGCCGGCCTGGAGGGCGAAGCGGAGGTGGGTGACGGCGGAGTTCATCGGCCGGCCGTAGGGGGAGTCGCTGGCCCAGACGATCTGCCCCGAGGGGATCAGCTTGAACATGGCCATCATGTCGCCGGGGCTCCACCAGGCGGTGTCGACGAGGAGGTTCGGGTGCTCGGGCATCTCCGACCAGATCCAGGCGAGGTCGGAGACGGCGGCGTGAGCGAGGATCAGGCGGGCGTCCGGATAACGGCGGGTGAGCGTCACCGCGTCCTCGCCGAGCGCGGGGATGCCGCGTCCGGCGTGGATCAGGATCGGCAGCCGGCGCTCGTGGGCGAGCGCGAAGAGCTGCTCGACCGCCGGCTCGTCGAGCGTGAACCCCTCGGCCCGCGGGTGCAGCTTGATCCCGCGGGCGCCGGCGTCGAGGCAGCGCCGGGCCTCGGCGAGCGCGTCGTCGCGGGGGTCGACGCGGCAGAACGCGACGAGCCGGTCGGGGGCCGCCGCCACCGCCCCGAGGACGTGGTCGTTGGCGGGCGGATAGCCGCCGGGCTCGTGCATCGGGAATGTGACGGCGCGGGCGCCGACCGGCTCGAGCGCGTCGAGGAGCTCGTCGGCCTCCTGCCGGTAGCCGTCGGGATCGTTCTGGCCGATGTGGGTGTGGGCGTCGAACAGGGTCCGGTCGCCGAGCAGCTTCCTGACCGGCGTCCACCACGGCGCCAGGGCGCGGTCGATCGGCTCCGTGCTCGCCGCGCTAGGCATCGATCGCCGCCACCATCCGCCGGACCGCCTCGGCGAGCAGCTCCGGCGACGTGCCGGCGTTGAGCCGGACGTGTCCCTCCCCGCCGCTGCCGAACATCGGCCCGGAGCTGAACGCAACGCGGCCGCGCTCGAGGATCGGCGCGGCCGGATCGGCACCGAGCCCATAGTCGGATAGGTCGATCCAGGCGAGGTAGCCGGCGCGCGGCGGGACGTGGCGGGCCTCGGGCAGCGACTCGGCCAGCAGCCCGGCCAGCAGCGCCCGATTACCGTCGAGGACCGCGAGCACGGCGTCGAGCCACTCGTCGCCGTCCCGATAGGCGGCCTCCGCCGCGATCGCCCCGAGGTGGCCGCAGTGGGTGGCGGAGAACGGGAGCTCGGCCACGGCCTCGCGCGTCCCGTCGGCGGCGGTGACGATCTGCGCGCAACCGAGCCCCGCGAGATTGAACGCCTTCGACGCCGAGACGAGGGCGAACCCGCGCTCGGCGGCCGCGTCGGAAACGGTCAGGAACGGGACGTGCTCCGCCCCGGCGAGCGTCAGCGGCGCGTGGATCTCGTCGGCGAGGATCCAGGCATCGTGCTCGGCGGCGAGGCCGGCGAGCTCGGCGAGCTCGTCGCGGGAGGCGACACCGCCGGTCGGGTTGTGGGGGTTGCAGAGCACCATCGCCCGGGCGCCCGCGGCGAACGCGGCGGCGATCCCGTCGAGGTCGAGCGCGCGCCCATCGGCCAGCGGCACCTCCCAGATCCCGCACCCGGCCTCGGGCACGAGGGTGAAGAAGGGGTGGTAGACGGGCGGCGTGAGCACGACCCTCTCCCCCGGCTCGAGCAGCAGCGCCAGCAGGTCGGTGAGGCCGGCCACGACGTCGTTGCAGGTGACGATCTGATCGGGGTCGACGGTCCAGCCCTGGCGCCGCTCGAGGAAGCCCGCCAGCGCCCCGGCCAGCCCGGACGCCGCCGGGTTCGCGTAGCCGGTGTCGTCCCGCTCGACCGCTTCGGCGAGGGCCCGCTTCACGGGCGGCGCCAGCGGGAAGTCCATCTCCGCGACCCACGACGGCAGGACGCCGGACCCGTACTCGGTCCATTTCGCGCTCCGCCGCTCGCGGAGCCGGTCGAGCGCGACCTCGGTCAGGCCGGGCTCCGGCGCCACGTTCAGGCGGCGACTTCCGTCGCCCGCGGCTCGAGCGAGAAGGCCTCGGCGAGCAGCTCGTAGGAGCGGAGGCGGTCGGCGGCATCGTGAACGTTGGTCATCGCCATCAGCTCGTCGGCGCCGCTGAGCGTGAGCAGCTCGTCGATCCGGTCGCGAACGGTGAGCGGCGAGCCGACGATCATCCGCTCCGCCCGACCGGGAGTCGGTGCTTTGGGCGGTCCCTCCTCGGCGAGCGCGTCGGCGACGGTCGGCAGCGGCGTCGGCCGGCCGGCCCGTAGGCGCCGGAAGGCGACCCGCGAGGGCGCGGCGATCCGGCGGGCACTCTCGTCGTCGTCGGCGCAGACGACGGCGTGGGAGACGATCGCGTATGGCTCGGGGAAGTCGTCGGAGGGCTGGAACTCGTCGCGGTAGATGCGAAGCGCGTCGACGGCCATCTCCGGGTTGATCTGGCCGGCGAACGCGAAGCCGAAGCCCGCGGACGCCGCGAGCCGGGCGGAGAAGTCGCTCGAGCCGAGCAGATAGATCGGCGGCAGCGGCGCCTCGAACGGCGCCGCCCTGACGTGGCTGAACGCGTGCCCCTCGGGCCACGGGCGCGAGCCGGCGAAGGCGAGCAGCTCTCCGAGCTGCTCGGGCAGGTCGTCGGCGGTCATCGCCTCGCGGCTGCGCCGGAGCGCGTAGGCGGTCATCTGATCGGTCCCGGGCGCGCGGCCGATCCCGAGGTCGATCCGGTCCTCGAACAGGGCGGAGAGCACCTTGAACTGCTCGGCGACCCGGAGCGGGCTGTGGTTGGGGAGCATCACCCCGCCCGACCCGACCCGGATCCCGGTGGTGGCCGCGGCCACCTGGCCGATCATCAGCTCCGGCGAGGAGCTCGCGACCATCGCGCCGCCGTGGTGCTCGGCGAGCCAGTAGCGCTCGTAGCCGAGCCGGTCGGCGTGGCGCGAGAGCTCGATCGTGTCGCGCAGCGCCTGCGCCTCGGTCGAGCCCGAGACCACCGGCGAGAGGTCGAGGACGGAGACGGGTGGCATGGCCGCCAACTTACCGAGTCGCATCCGTCCGTCCGCGGGCGGGGCCAGACTGCCGCGCGGCAACGCGAAACCGGATTCCGGCGAAGGGAGATTCAGTGAGTCAGCACGGCACGACGGCGGGGACCCCGGACCACGGCGAGGGCTGGGTCACCTTCATCGGCGTCCTCTTCGGCCTCCTCGGCGCGTTCAACGCCATCGACGGCGCGGTTGCGCTCGCAGGCGATTCGAAGTTCCGCGAGGAGAACCTGTTCTTCGGCGACCTCACCTTCTGGGGGATCACCCTGCTCGCGATCGGCGCCCTCCAGCTCCTCACCTCAGTGCTGATCCTCAAGCGCAACGCCAACGGCCAGGGGCTCGGGATCATCCTCTGCGGCTTCAACTTCGTCTGGCAGCTCTTCTTCGTCGCCGTCTTCCCGATCTGGTCGCTGCTGATCATCGCCGCGGACATCCTGATCATCTACGGCCTCTGCATCTACGACAGGCACTTCAAGTAGACGCGGGATCCTCCGCCCCGCCGTCGCCGCCGAGGTGACGGCGGTGCAGTGCCAGGCCGAGGAGGCCGAGCGGTAGCGGCAGCCAGTAGGTGAAGAGGCGGTAGAGGAGGGTGGCGACGACGGCGTCGCCGGCCCCGACTCCCGCGAGTGCGAGGAGCGCGGTCAGGCCGGTCTCGACGAAGCCGAGGCCGCCCGGCGTGACCGGGATCTGGGCCAGCACCTGGGCGACGCAGAAGGCGAGCAGGACCAGGCCCGGGGCCGGGTGGGCGCCGACCGCGGCGAGCGAGGCGAGCAGGATCGCGTAGTCGAAGGCCCAGCGGCCGACGGTGGCGAGGACCGCCTTCGGCCAGTCGTCGCCGAGGGCGGCAAGGATCCGGTCGCGCTCGCGCTTGACCCGCTCCGGCAGGTGCTCGGTCGGCGGCGAGCTGCGGCGCAGGCGGTTGCGGCCGCGTTCGATCCAGCCGGTGACCTTGTGCAGCGGCGTGTCGGCCGCGAGCAGCAGCGTCGCGATCCCGGTCAGGACGAGGAAGACGACGACGCTGATGATCGCCGCCTCGAGCAGGTCGCGGTCGACGCTGGTGCCGAGCAGGGCGGGCAGCGCCAGGACCGGGAGGCCGAGGACGACCGCGAACGTCAGCAGGTTGACCGCCGTGATCCCGGCGACCGCCCTCCCCCGCTCCACGCCGCGCTCGACGAGCATCTTGTACTGGAGGGCCGCGCCCATCGCCCCGCCGCCCGGCGCGATCTTCGCGAGCGCGTTGCCGGCCAGTTGCGAGTCGACGACCGCCGACCAGGGCGAACGCGGGATCGTCAGCCGCTGGAGGATCCAGATACAGGCCAGCGACAGGAACTGGAGCAGCGCCAGCAGCGGGAACCAGAGCAGCGAGACCTGGTTCAGGCTCTGCCAGGAGCCGAGGACGTCGATCAGGCTCGGCGCGACCAGGTAGAGCGAGACGCCGGTGACCACCAGCCAGAAGACCGTCCGCCGGATGCTCGGGCCGCGGGCGACGGACTCGGCCTCGCCGCGGGCGATCTCCTCCTCGGCGTGGGTGCGGGCGTCGATCGCCCGCTCGATGCGGTCGCCGAGCGGCTCGCGCCGGGCGAGCTCGGGGCGCTCGCTCAACCGCTGCGGGTGCCGGTCCGGAGGATGCGGATTCCGGCGTTGAGGACGGCGACCGTCGCGTCGATGAGCGCCTCGCGATCGGCGTCCTCCCGCTCGAGCGAGGCGAGGATGGCGCCCTCGACGAAGCCGACCCAGCCGCGGAGGACGGCGCGGACGTCGGCGCGCCCGGTGTCGAGGCCTGCGACCGAGGCGATCAGAGCGATTCCGTCCCAGCGCTGGGCCTCGATCCGGTCGAACACCTCGCGGAACCCTCCGCCGCCGGCCATCAGCGACCGGTAGCCGGCGGGATGGGCCATCGCGTCGTCGTAGTAGTAGGCGATCGCGTGGCGCAGGCGCTGATTCGGCTCGAGGTGGGCCGGCGCCCCCCGGGCGCCCTCCTGGAAGCCGCCGAGCAGCGGTTCGAGCGAGGCGATGTAGAGGTCCTTCTTCGACCCGAAGTACTGGAAGACGAGCCCGTGGGAGACACCGGCGATCTCGGCGATCTCGTCGACCGAAACGTCCTCGTAGTCGCGTGCGAGGAACTGGTCGAGCGCGATCCCGAGGAGCTGTTCGCGCCTTCGCAGGGCCCGTTCGCTTGTCAGCGGCCGCCGTGCCAAGTTGCGGGCGAGTCTAGCCCCGGGCCGCGACGCCGGTATGCGATGGTGCCGGGCCGATGGCTGCGATCGAGTTGCAGGGAGTCGTCAAGACCTTCGGTCCCATCAGGGCCGTCGACGGTCTCGACCTGAACGTGCCCGAGGGCGTCTGCCTCGGGCTGCTCGGACCCAACGGCGCCGGCAAGTCGACGACGATGCGGCTGCTGACCGGCCAGGCGATCGCCGACGAGGGAAGCCTCCGGGTCCTCGGCTACGAGCTGCCGCGCCAGTCGAAGGACGCGCGGGCGCGGATGGGCGTCGTCCCCCAGCTCGACAACCTCGACATCGACGTCACGGTCGAGGAGAACCTGAAGGTGTTCGCGCGCCTCTACCGCGTCGCCGACATCGGCGCCGCGGTCGACAGGGCCCTCGCGCTCGCGCGGCTGACCGACCGCCGTCACGACGCCGTCGACGAGCTCTCGGGTGGCATGCGGCGACGACTGCTGGTGGCGCGCGGGCTCGTCCACGATCCCCAGCTCGTGCTCCTCGATGAGCCGACGGTCGGCCTGGACCCGCAGATCCGGGCGGAGATCTGGACGCTGATCGAGGATCTGCGCGCCGAGGGGACGACGATCCTGATGTCGACGCACTACATCGAGGAGGCCGAGCGCCTCGCCGACGAGGTCGCGCTGATGGCCAAGGGGCGGGTGATCGCCCGCGGGCGGCCGAACGACCTGATCGCCGAGCACGCGGGGCGCCGCACCGCCGAGTACTACGCGCCGCCGGAGCGCCGGGCCGAGGTCCGGGCGGCGGCCGAGGCCGCGGGGCTGCCGGTGCGCTCGGCCGGGCCGGCCGTGGTCATCGTCGGCTGCGAGCGGGCGCCCGACGGCCTCGTTCCCGATGACGCGATCACCCGGCCGAGCTCGCTCGAGGACGTGTTCGTGGAGCTGACCGGAGAGGAGCTCGAATGAGGCGGATCGAGCCGGCGGCGGTGCTCGGGGTGATGAGCCGCGAGGTCGCCAACTTCAGGACGTTCTGGCGGAGCACGACCTTCTCGAGCCTGATGGAGCCGATGATCTACCTGCTCGCTTTCGGGCTCGGGCTCGGCACGACGCTGGTCAGCACGGTCGACGGCGTCGACTACGTCGAGTTCGTCGGGACCGGCATGGTGGCGACCGCGGTCGTCTTCTCGAGCGCGCTGCCGGCGATGTTCGGGACCTTCGTCAAGCACCGCTTCCAGCGCACCTACGACGCCATCCTCGCCGCTCCGGTCGACGTCGAGGAGCTGGTGAGCGGCGAGATGCTCTGGATCGGCCTGCGCTCCGGGATCTTCGGCACCTTCCCGCTGCTGATCACGATTGGGTTCGGCCTCGATCCGGCGCCGGCGATGCTCCTCGTCCCGTTCTTCTGCTTCGTCACGGCGCTCGCGTTCGCCGGCTTCGGGATCGCGGTCGCGGGCAGCGTCGCGAAGATCGACCAGTTCAACTACGTGACCACGCTCGTGATAACGCCGATGTTCCTGCTTGCCGGGACGTTCTTCCCGATCGAGGGGCTCCCGGAGTGGGCGCAGGTGCTGTCGCAGTTCAACCCGCTGCACCAGCTCGTCGTCCTCGTCCGGAGCGCGTCGTTCGGCTTCGACGCCTACGACCCGCTGCGGCTGGCCGGGCTCGTCGTGCTGGCGTTCGCGATGTGGCGGCTGGCCATCGACCGGCTGCGTCGCCGGCTCATCGACTAGCGCCCGAAGCGCATTCCACGCAGAGCACGCTCTCGGGGACGCTGCGAAGGCGCCCGGCCGGGATCTCGGCGCCGCAGTCGTCGCAAGAGCCGTAGCTGCCCTCGGCGAGCTTGGCGAGCGCACGCTCGAGCCGGGCCTGGACGGCCTCGAGCCGGTCGGCGACGCCGACGTCGGTCAGGCGCCCGATCGCCTCGGTCGTCCCGTCGCCGATCCGCTTGCCGAACCCGATGCCCGATCCGCGCTCCGGCGGCGCCTTCAGCGCTTCGAGGCGCGCGCTGACCTCGTCCAGCCGCTCGCGCAGGTCGGCCCCGACCGCATCGAGGTGCAGCGGCTCTCCCTCCGGTTCCGGCGCCACGATGGTTCATCCTCCCGCAGATCCGCCTCCTCCGTCGCCACACCGCACCCCGATCGACCCGCAGCCGCACCCGCCCCCTCCGGCGGCCCCCCGGCTACTACGAGGTCGCGGGAGCGGACCTGGCGGCCGAACTCGCTCGGCTCTGCCGGCTCGCGGCGCTCGGCGGCCCCGAGGGCGGGCTCGCCGCCCGCCCTCCCGAGCTGACCGTGCGACGGGCCTCGCGGCGACCACGGCAACGGCTCGGCTTCGCGGTCCCCGCCGAGCACCGGATCTCGGTCACCGCCTATCCGGGGATCGGTCGCGGTGACGTGCTCGAGACGCTGCTCCACGAGCTCGTCCACATCGCGGTCGGGCCCGCGGCCGAAGGACGGCGCTGGCACGGGCGCGCGTTCACCGCGACCCTGCGGGCGGCGATGGCGGAGGGCTACGGGATCACCGGGGTGCGGGCGCCGAGCAGCTACCACGGCGCCTACGCGGCCGCGCTCGACGCGCAGGCCGCCGGCGGCGATCCGCTCGCCCTGACGCTGGCGCCGACCGGCTGACCGGGGATCGATAGGTTGCGGCGATGGCCGCACCGCTCCTCGTCGTCGACACGCCCTCGATGCTCTACCGCGCCTTCTTCGCGCTCCCGAAGACGATCAAGGGGGCGGACGGGCAACCGGTCAACGCCCTGCTCGGGACCGCGAACCTCGTGCTCCGCGAGGTCGCCGAGTACGGGCCCCGCGCCGTCGTCCTCTGCTTCGGGGCGGAGGCGGCCCACTACCGGGTCGAGCTCTACTCCGGCTACCACGCCGACCGCCCCGAGATGCCGGACCTGCTGACGCCGCAGTGGGTCGCGAGCCACGACTTCTTCTCGGCGTTCGGCTGGCAGATCGCCGAGCACGAGACGCTCGAGGCCGACGACCTCCTCGGGTCGCTGGCCGACGCCGAGACGGCCGCCGGCGGCGAGACGCTGATCATGACCGGCGATCGGGACATGTTCCAGTGCGCGAGCGACGCGGTGACCGTGCTCTACCCGGCCAAGGGCGTGCAGGGGATGGAGCCGATCGGCCCGGCCGAGGTCCGCCGCCGCTACGGGGTCGACCCCGAGCAGGTCCCCGACTTCATCGCCCTCCGCGGCGACCCCTCCGACGGCATCCCGGGGGCGAAGGGCATCGGCGAGAAGACGGCGGCCGAGCTGCTGCGCCGCTACGGCACGCTCGACGGCGTCCTCGAGCACGCGATCGAGCAGAGCACCCCGCGGATCCGCGGCGTCCTCCGCGACGATCGCGACGCGCTGCTGGACTACCGCGAGATGGCGCGGCTGCAGGACGCCGGGGTCAGCCGCCCGCCGGACTCCGCGACCGACTGGAACACGGCCGGCGACGCCGCCGAGCGCTTCGGGATGAACCGCTTGGCCGAGCGGCTGCGGGAGATGGCCGGCTAACCGAGGAAGGAAGCCATCGCCTCGTGCGTCGTCTCCGGACGCTCGAGCTGGGGGACGTGGCCGCAATCGAGCTCGAGGTGGACGGCGCGCGGGAGAGCGCGCTCGACGTGGCGCATGAACTCGATCGGGACGAGAACGTCCTCGCGGCCCCAGACGAAGAGCGAATCGGGACCGAGCTTCTTGAGCCGGGTCCAGAAGCCCTCCTCGCCGTAGGGCTCCTCGCGGTAGATGTTGCGGGCGCACTCGTAGAAGGCGTAGCGGCCCGCCGGTGTCAGGTAGGAGCGGAGGAACTCGTCGACGCCGGCGGCCGTCCAGCCGCGGTCGCCGCCGGGAACGAGGCGGCGGACGACGGGCTCGACGAGCATCCGCGGCGTCGGCTGGAGGTAGCCGAGGCGCGGCAGCGGCGCCTTGAGCAGCCAGTTCCACGGCCGCTCCTTGAGCCAGGCGAGCGAGGGGGCGAGCATCACGAGGCTCTCGACGCGCTCGGCGTGGTTCATGCCGAGCTCGAGGGCGATGCGGCCGCCCATGCTGTTGCCGGCGAATGTTGCGCGCTCGTAACCGAGCGCGTCGGCGAACCCGAGGACGACGTCGGCGTACCAGGGCGCATCGAAGGGGGCGGCGTGCGGCTTGTCGGAGTCGCCGAAGCCCGGCAGGTCGATCGCGATCACGCGGTGTCCCTCCGGCGCCATCGCGGCGAGCGTCGGCAGGAACGACGCCTTGGTGCCGCCGAGCCCATGGATGCAGATCAACGGCGGGCCCTCACCCGCCTCGCAGTAGGCGATCTCGTGATCGGGCGTCTCGATCCGGTCGAAGCGGAGCCGGCCGGGCTCGCGGGAGCCGCTCGTGGCCGCCAGCAGGCCGACGCCGAGGTGGAGGTCGTGACGGACGCGGAGCCGGCCGCGGCGGAAGGCCTCCATGCCGCCGGCGACGTCGTCGGCGATCCGCGCCCAGGTCCGCTCGTCGGCGGTCAGGAGCGCGTCGGGGCGACCCGAGGCGGGCTCGAGCCGGGCCTCCGGCATCTCGATGACGACGTCGAAGTCCTCGCCGTCGGCGACCTCGAGGCGAATCCTCGCCGTGCCGCCCGGGAGGTCGAGGTCGTCCGGCTCGAAGCGGGCGACCATCTCCTCGATCGATTCGATTGCGATCCCCCGCTCAACCGTCGCGGTACTCATCGCCGGGAAATCTACCCGTCCGGGTCTCCGCAAACCGCCGCGTGATCGGTATCACGCGCCGCGATCAGGGCGCGATCCAGCAGTTTGCGACGACTGTCCAGGGCTCGATCCGCTGCGCCGTGACCAGTCCGGCGGCGACATAGGGGTCGCCGGCGGCGAATTCGGAGGCCTCGGCGGCGGGGTCGGCCTCGTGCTCGAAGACGAACAGGGCGCCTGTCGGCGGGTCGCCGACGGCTCCGCCGACCGCCAGGCCGCGTTCCTCGGCGAAGCGGCGGACGTGGGCGAGATGGTCCTCCCGGTGGGGAGCGCGTCGCTCGACGATGTCGGCGACGTACTCGTACGTGAGCAGGCAGACGGACACGGGCTCAGTCTCCCCCATCTGCCGCGGGTGCAGTCGCTCCGATCTTGCAGACCCGGACGGCACCCGTGGTCCGCGCGAGCCACGGCTGGTCGATCCCGTCGTCGGGGAGCAACAACAGGGTCCCCCGACCCCCGCCGAGTTCGCCGACCGGCACCTCGGCCACATCAGCGAACCTGCCCAGGTCCAGCTCCGCCCCCGCCGCCCCGGTGTCGCGCACCAGGTCGATCGCGTTGACGCCGGGCCGGAGCTCGAAGTCCGTGTAGCCGTCGGGGCCCGGCCGCCGGACCACACACGCGTTGGACTCCAGCCGGCTCTTCGCCGGCACCTCGACGGAGGCGATGCCGAGGCCGCGGATCAACACGAAGTCCGCCCCCTGTCGCGCGTCGTCCGTCTGCTCGGCGATCTCGCCGGCGCTGAAGCCGAGCGGCCCGACCGTGTCCTCGAACTCGGCGATGGCCGCATTCATCGCAATGATCTGTTCCGACGCCGGGGCTCCGAGGTCCGCCACTCTCAGGTTGGAGACGAACGGCCCGCCCGAGGCGCGGAGCGCCCCGAGCTGCGTCCGCACGTCGATCGCGTCCCGCTCGTAGTCGGAGGCGGTCCGCAGGAGCAGCGAGAGGTTGCCGGCGAGGCAGACGGCGGCGGCGACGATCAGCGAGCGGCGGACGCGGATGGAGAGCGGCCGGTCCCGGAACAGCTCGGCGGCGAGCAACACGATCATGATCACGCCGAAGAACAGGTAGCGGGGCGTGTCCGGCTCCCGGCCGTCGCCTTCGGCGAGCCCGATTCCCGCCCAGAAGGCGAGGAGCGTCGCCAGGTAGGTCCAGGTCCACGCGGTGGCGCGACCGGTCGCGAGCCGCACCGCGACCAGGACGGCGCCGGCGACGGCGGCCAGTTCGAAGACGATCTTCAGGCGCGATCCGACGTCGCTGTCCGGAGGGATGCCGAGCATGCTCTCGAGTGCCGAGCCGGCCGCTTCGACGAGGAAGGGGGGCGTGCCGAGCAGGTTCGATGCAGAGGTGATGCCCTGGTCGAACTGGCGCGCCCACACCCACCAGGCGATCCACAGAGCCAGCGGCACGAGCGGCACCCAGAGCTCGCGGCGGCGGCCGCGATCGGCTCCGTAATAGACGACCAGGCCGATCGCCACGATCGCGCCGAACGTGTGCGACAGCATCGACAGGATCACCAGCGACATCGCGAGGAGGTCGCCGCCCAGGGTGCGGCGCTCGACGGCGACGAAGGCGCCCAGGCCGAGGCCGATCGAAAGCGTGAACGGGATCCCCAGCGGCGAGATGAACATGTCCTGAGCGGAGCCGAAGAAGAGGAGGACCACCGCCGGCAGGACCGCGACCGCCGCGCCGAGCCGGTTGCGGACGAGCACGAAGACCAGCACGGCGCACGCCTGGAGCGAGACGATGCCGAGGATGCGGAACGGCAGATAGTCCGCGCCGAAGATCCGCGGCAGCCCCTCGTAGATGACACGGGTCGTCGCGATCAGGTGACTGTTGTGCGGCGTCAGCAGGTGCGCAGGGGCGAAGTCGTCGGCGAACGTGAGCCAGTCGAGCTCGTCGCTCCAGAAGGTCAGATCGCGCCCGAGGACCAGAATCGTGACCGCCGACGCCGCCATCGCGACGACGAGAACGAGGCGCGCGAGACGATCCGCGCGCTCGTTGGGTCCCGATGGCATCGCGGGAACGCTAGCGTCAGCTCCGATGGATCGAGGACCGAGCTGGATCACGAGAGCGACTTCGGGCGGCGACGCCGGGCCCCCGTCGCTGCTCGCGGCCGTCGGCGGCTGGCTCGGGATCGCTGAGGCGACCCTCCCCTTCATCGCGTTCACGATCGTCTGGACCGCAACCGGGCGCGACATCCTGATCGGCGGGATCGTCGCGGTCGGCATCAGCGCGGTTCTGGCGATCGCTCGCCTGCTCCGCCGGCAGACGACCCAGTTCGCGCTCTCGGGGGTGATCGGCGTCGCCTTCGGCGCCTTCGTCGCGTCACGCACGGGCAAGGCCGAGGACTTCTTCCTCCCCGGCATCCTCATCAACGCCGGGTCGGCCATCGTCTACCTGACCTCGATCACGATCCGGCGTCCGTTGATCGGCCTGCTCGTCTCGACCGTGACCGGCGAGGGCCGCGCCTGGTATCAGGACCCCGAACGGCGGAGCGCCTACACCAAGGCGAGCTGGATCTGGGTCGGCCTCTTCTGCTTCCGGCTGTCGATCCAGCTCCCCCTCTACCTCTCGGGCCTCGTCGGCCCGCTCGCCGTCGCCCGGGTGATCACCGGGATCCCGCTGTTCGCACTCGGCGTCTGGCTCAGCTACCTGCTGCTGCGGAACTCGTTGCCCGAGCTCGAAGGCCCGGCGGAGACGGGGACGAGCGCTCCTTGAGCGCTCGCGCCTGGTCGTCGTTCGCGGCCGTCTCCGTCCTCTGGGGCATTCCTTACCTATTCATCAGCATCGCCGTCGACCACGGGATCTCACCCGGCTTTCTCGCCTTCTCGCGGGTTTTGCTCGGCGCGCTCGTCCTGCTCCCGATCGCCTGGCGGGCCGGGCTGCTCGGCTCGCTGCGGGAGAACCGCGGCTGGCTGCTGCTCTACGCGATCGTCGAGATCGCGATCCCGTTCCCGCTGATCGCCTTCGGCGAGGAGCACGTCAGCTCGTCGGTAGCGGCCATCCTGATCGCGGCGACGCCGCTGATCGTCGCCGTGCTCGCCCGGACCTTCGACCACAGCGAGCGCGTGACCGGGCGACGGCTGGCCGGCCTCGTCGTGGGCTTCGCCGGCGTCGTGGCGCTCGTCGGCGTCGACATCGCCGGCGACCCGGACGAGGTGATCGGGGCGATCGCGATCCTGATCGCGGCCGTCGGCTACGCGGTCGGCCCGATGACCCTGCAGGCGAAGCTCAGCACGATCGACCCGCGGGCGGTGATGGCCGGCGCGCTCGCGATCGCCGCGGTGGCGCTGCTCCCGCTCGCCGCGCTGGCGCCTCCGGATCCGCCGCTCCAGGGCGAGGCGGTCGCCTCGATCCTCGTCCTCGGCGTCTTCTGCACGGCCGCGGCCTTCGTCCTGTTCGGCGCGCTCGTGATCGACATCGGCGCCGGCCGGGCGCTGGTGATCACCTACATCGCGCCGATCGTCGCCCTCGTCGCCGGCGTGATCGTCCTCGGCGAGTCGCCGGGGCTCGGGACGATCGTCGGGCTGCCGCTGATCCTCGGCGGGTCCTGGCTTGCAACCGGCTCCGAATGAGGCGGCCCCGGCGCGGATCTCCGCTTGCCGCGCAACTTCCCACCCTCTCGCCGGTTAAAGGCGGACACTAGAGTTGTCGATCACACTTCCGCACGAACCCATCGGAGAGATCCCCCCTTGCACGTCCTCCCCAGCAACCTTCCCGCCCGCCGCGCCCTGATCCTCGCGATCGCCGCGGTGCTCGCGCTCGCACTCGCCGCCGCCGCGTCCAACCCCGCCGCGGCCGCCGTCAAGCAGGGTCCGAAGGGCGGCGCCTTCTACGTGCCGCCGAAGAATCTCCCGAAGGGCCACGGCAAGGCCGTCTGGCAGCGTGCGGCGACCAAGCTCGCTCCGATCGACGGCGCCAAGATCAACAAGGTCCTGCTCTACACCTCCCGCAGCCCCGAGGGCAAGCAGGTCGTCGTCTCCGGTTCGGTCAGCGTCCCCAAGGGCAAGGCGCCGAAGGGCGGCTGGCCCGTGATCAGCTGGGCCCACGGCACCACCGGCACCGCTGAACAGTGCGCGCCGACGCGGGTCCGCCCGACGAGCGTCGTCGCGCCCTACATCGCGTACGTGCACCCGCAGCTCGAGGACTGGATCAAGGCCGGCTACGCGGTCGTCGCGACCGACTACCAGGGTCTCGGCACGCCCGGCCCGCATCCCTACCTCGTCGGCGAGGCCGAGGGCAGGAGCGTCGTCGACATGGTCTCGGCCGCACGTCAGCTCGTCCCGGACCTCGGCAAGAAGTTCCTGATCGCCGGTCACTCCCAGGGCGGGCAGTCGTCCCTGTTCGCGGCATCGCTCGCCGACGACTGGGCCCCGGGCCTGAAGCTGAAGGGCACCGCCGCCTACGCGCCGGCCTCGCACCTGAAGACGCAGGCGGAGCTGCTTCCCTCACTGACCTCCCCGAGCGGCCTCTCGGCGCTCGCGGCGCTGATCGTCAAGGGCGCTTCGACGGTCACCGACGAAGTCAAGATCAACAAGCTGCTGACGCCGCCGGCGAAGTCGCTCTACCCGCAGACCGAGCAGACCTGCCTGCCGCAGCTCGCCGAGAGCGACAGCTTCGGCGGCATGGCCCCGGCCGACCTGCTGAAGAACAACGCCGACACGACCGTCCTCTACGAGGTGCTCGACGCGATGAACCCGGCGGTGAAGATCGGCCCGCCCGTCTTCCTCGCTCAGGGCTCGGCCGACACGACGGTCTTCCCGTTCTTCACCGATCAGCTCAACGGCGAGCTCGACGCCCTCGGTGACGACGTCGACTACAAGACCTACCCCGGCGTCAACCACGGCGAGATCGTCGCCGCGGCCGAGGACGACGCCCTCGACTTCTTCGAGCAGCGGCTGCCGGCCAAATAGGAGGCGGTCGGGCGGTCGGGCGGTCGGGCGGTCAGCCGGACTGGTTCCGGCGCAGGAACTCGCGGATCCGGACCGCGCCCTTCGACCCGGGGTCGTAGAGCGAGTAGACGTGGCCGGCGTTGCGCCACAGGAACAGCTCGGAGTTCGGGAACAGCGCGGCGGTGGCCCTGGCCTCGGCCGGCGAGGTGACGTCGTCGAGCTCGCCCCCGATCACGAGCACCGGCATCTCCGGTGCCTCGGCGCCGGGCGCCGCCGGCGGCTCGTAATGCTCGCTCGGAGGCGGCGCGCCGAGGCACTCGGTGTAGGAGTAGTCGGGCGTCAGCGCCACCTCCGCGGGCGTGAACGGGGCGAACGCCCGCTTCGGGTACTCCGCGATCGACTCGCTGAGCTGCCGGCGTCGCTCCTCCCATGAAGCGTCCTTGTCCCAGCGCATCGGGTAGTCGTTGCAGCTGATCGTCAGCTCCTGCCCGACCGAGTAGCCCTCCGGCTCGCCGAAAGCGACGTGTCCGGGACGGGTCATCGCCTCGTAGCGTGCCTCGTCGCCGGCCAGGAAATCGGAGATCGCCCGGTCGATCCGCAGGTAGCTCTCCGGCGGCGAGAAGCCGGCCTCGCTGATCGCGTCGAGCAGCGGCCCGACGCCGAACCTCCGCTCGCGCAGCTCGGCGACGAAGCGCTCGAGCCGCCGGCCCGCGTCGCCGTGGCAGGAGGGCGAGCGCTCGCAGGCGATCGAGAGCCCGCGGATCCCGGTCTTCCAGATGCTCGGGTACCAGGGGCTCTCGCCGCGGACCGGGTAGGCGCTGTCGAGTACCAGGGCCTCGAGCGTGTCGCCGTGGCGGAAGGCGTAGGACTGGGCGAGGTAGGTGCCGTAGGAGTCGCCGTACATCTGGATCCGGTCGTAGCCGAGGGCGGCGCGGACGTCGTTGATGTCGTCCGCCGCGGCGGCCGTCCGGTAGGAGCCGAACCGCTCGCCCAGGACGTCCGCGCAGGCGGCCATACCGACGTCGTCGGTCGCTCGGCCGCTCTGCATGTCGGGACAGTCGATCGGTTCCGAGCGCCCGGTTCCACGAGCGTCGACGAGGATCAGCTCGCGATGGTCGAGCAGGTCTCCGAAGGTGTTGATGTAGCCGCGGGCGCTCCCGATCGAGCCGTAGCCGGGCCCGCCTTCGACCGCCACGATCGCCCCCTGCGTGGGCGATCTGCGGTCGGTCCGCGGGCGAACGGCGAAGGCGATCGGGATCTCGCCCAGCGACCGGTCGGCCCGCTCGAATGGGAGCTTCAGGGTTCCGCAACGCAGGCCCTTCGCCGGCTCGGCGTCCTCGCATGGCTCGAGATCGGCGAGCGAGATGCTGTCGGGCGCGATCGGGGCGGGTGGTTCCGGGGCGGCGTCAGCGGTCTCGGCGCCGCCGTCGCCGCCGCAGCCGGCGGCGAGAAGTGCCGACCCGAGCACGGCCGCCGCCGCGCCGAGAGCGCGGCCGAGCGGCCGGGACGGATCAACCCGCGGTGAGCGCACCCTCGGCCGCCTCGAGCTGGTCGTAGAGGTCCTGGACCGCCTGCCGCGCCGCCTCGTGCCTCTCGGTCGCCCGCCGCGAGCGCCCCGGGCTGGACCACGCCGCGGGATCGGCGAGCTCGTCCTCGACGGCCCGCAGCTCGGCCTCGGCGCGCTCGATCTCCCGCTCGATCGTCGCGACCTTGCGGACGGCGTTCTTCGACGGCCCCTCGCGGCGGCTGTCGCGGCCCCCGGAGGCCGATCCCGCTGCGGCCTCGCGCCGGTCCTCGGCCGCGACCTCGCGTTCCCGGGCCTCGCTCTCGTCGCGCGCCCGCTGGTACTCGGCCCAGCCGCTGAGGTGGCTCTCCAGCCGGCCGTCCTCGCAGACGATCGTCCGCGACCCGACCGCCTCGAGCAGGGCCCGGTCGTGGGAGACGAGGATGACCGCCCCCTCGAACTCCAGCAGGGCGTCCTCGAGGGCCTCGCGGCTCTCGACGTCGAGATGGTTGGTCGGCTCGTCCAGGATCAGCACGTTGGCTCCCGAGGCGACCAGGATCGCAAGCGAGAGGCGACGCTGCTCGCCGCCGGAGATGTCGGCGAGCCGCTTGTCGACCTCGCTCCCCGAGAAGAGGAAGCCGCCGAGCAGGTCGCGCGCCTTCTGACCGCTGAGGCCGGTGCCGCGCTGAACCGCCTCGAGGACGGTGCCGTCCCCGGCCGCCGTGTCGGCGTGCTGGGACAGGTAGCCGATCTCGACGTTGTGCCCGGTCGCGAGCTTGCCGGAGGCCGGGGGACGCCGGCCGGAGAGGGTCTCGATCAGCGTCGTCTTGCCGGCACCGTTCGGCCCGACGACCACGAGGTGCTCGCCGCGCTCGACCCGCAGGGTCCCCGACTCGACGAGCGTCCGTCCCGGGACCTCGATCCGCGCGTCCTCCATCTTCAGGACGAACCTCCCGGCCCGGACCGGGGTCGGGAACGAGAACCGGAGGGTGCGCTGGTCGCGCGGATCGCGGGTGGCGGCGTCGCGCTTGACGCGCTCGATCTGCTTCAGGCGCGACTGGGCCTGGCGCGCCTTCGTCGCCTTGTAGCGGAAGCGCTCGACGAAGCGCTCCATCCGCGCGATCTCCGCCTCCTGGCGCTCGATCGCCTTGCCGAGGGCGATCTCGCGCGCCGCCTGCTCCTTCCGCCAGGCGTGCCAGGGCCCGGAGAAGTAGCGGGCGCGCCCGGCTTCGAGCTCGAGCACCGACGTACCGACCGCCTCGAGGAACCAGCGATCGTGGGCGACGAGGACGACGGCCGCATCGAGATCGGTCAGGTAGCCCTCGAGCCACTCGAGCGAGGGGATGTCGAGGTGGTTGGTCGGCTCGTCGAGCAGCAGCAGCTCGGGGCGCGCCGCGAGCGAGCGGGCCAGCGAGGCGCGGGTCAGCTCGCCGCCCGAGAACGTCCGCAGAGCGCGTTCGGACTGCTCCGCCCGAAAGCCGAGGCCGGTGAGCACGGCGAGGACGTCGTCGCGCCAGCGGTAACCGCCGGCGAGGTCGAGGCGCGCCTGGGCGTCGGCGTAGGCCTCCATGGTCTCACTCGAGTGGTCGCCGTCCGACATCGTCCGCTCGAGGCCGGCGAGCCGCTCCTCGAGCGCGATCACGTCGGCGCGGCCGGAGAAGACGTAGTCCCCGAGGGTCAGCTCCGGCTCTCGGGGCGGGCGCTGGTCGTGGAGCGCGACGCGGGCGCCCTTCTCGAGCGAGAGGACGCCGGAGTCGGGCGTCAGCTCGCCGGCGAGGATCCGCAGCAGCGTCGACTTGCCGGCACCGTTGCGGCCGGACAGGGTCATC
Source organism: Conexibacter sp. (assembly GCA_018263295.1). Classification (GTDB taxonomy): domain Bacteria; phylum Actinomycetota; class Thermoleophilia; order Solirubrobacterales; family 70-9; genus RHKX01. The sequence continues at coordinate 18,075 of JADFCZ010000028.1, read as the reverse complement.
CGCTCGCGGCGCTCGAGCTTGAACGAGACGTCCGCGAACAGCGGCTGTCCGCCGACGTGGATCCCGAGGTTGGATGCGATCGCGACCGCCATCGCCCGCTGAAGATACGGACACGCGGCGCGCCCGGCGACCGGCGCGGCTGCGAGGGTCCGCGCAATGCTCGACGAGCGGTTCACCAGGTCCCTCCACGTCGAGGCGCTGCGGCGCTCGTCGCTGCACGCCGCCACGGATCCGGCGGTGCTGTTCCAGACGTCCACGATCGGTGCCCTGCTCGACGGCGCCTACGAGGGGGACGTCAGCTTCGGCGAGCTCGCGCTGCAGGGCGACCTGGGGCTCGGGACGCTGAACGCGCTCGACGGCGAGATGGTCGCGGTCGACGGCCGGTTCTGGCGCGCCGACGTCGACGGTGGCCTCGAGGAGATCGACCCCCGCGAGCGAACGCCCTTCGCCGTCGTCGTCCCGTTCGCGGCCCAGCGGGTGCGGGAACTCGAGCGCACGGAGACCGAGGCGGAGGTCTTCGCGGCGCTCGACCGTGAGCGTCCGGCGGGCGAGGGCGCGTCGGCGATCCGCATCGACGGCACCTTCGGTTCGATCACCGCCCGGTCGGTCCCGCGCCAGCGCCCTCCCTACCGGCCGCTCGCCGAGGTCGTCGCCGATCAGCACGTGTTCACCCTCTCCGCCGTCGAGGGGACGATCGTCGGCTTCCGCTTCCCCGACCACAGCGACGGGGTCGAGGTCGACGGCTATCACCTGCATTTCGCCGACGTCGGGCGGACCCGGGGCGGCCACGTCCTCGGATTCACCTGCGAGCGGGGGCGGGTCGCGGTCGACCCGGCCACCGACCTCCACGTCGAGCTGCCGCCCGGCGTCGAGCTCGAGGAGCACCATCTCGACGCCGACGGAATCGCCTCGCTGCGGCGGATCGAGGGCTGACCGCCTGCATCGCTTCGGCGCCGCTAATGGCCGCGGCCGAGGCCGCCGATAGGGTCTCCGACATGGCCCGGATGAAGCGAGGATGGGGGCTGACGAAGAAGAGCTGGGGGCTCTTGACCGAGCACCGCGCGCTCCTGCGCTTTCCGCTCTACGGCGGCGTCGCGACGATCCTGATGGCGATCATCGTCGTCGGCCCGGGTCTCTACCTGATCGACGAGGGCGAGGTGGCGCCCGGGGCGCCGCTGGTCGTGATCGGCCTCTACCTGCTGGCCCTGATCGGCACCTACTACAGCGTCGGGCTGGCGGCCTGCGCCGACATGATCTTCCACGGCCGCGACGCGAGCTTCTCCGACGGGACCGCGGTGGCCCGCAGCCGCTTCCGCAAGATCGCCGCGTGGGCGCTGGTCGCGACCGTGATCGCGACGATCATCGGCTTCCTCGAGGACAAGGGCGGCATCGCCGGCGCAATCTTCGGCCGCCTGCTGCAGCTCGGGTGGTCGCTGATCACGTTCCTCGCCGTGCCGGTGATCGCGCTCGAGGGCACCGGACCGTTCGAGACGCTGAAGCGCTCGGCCGGTCTCTTCCGTCAGCGCTGGGGCGAGCAGATCACCGGCAACGTCGCGATCGGCGGCATCGTCTTCCTCGTCGCCCTGCTGCCGGCGATCATCCTCATCGTCGCCGGTGCCGCGCTCTGGGCTTCGAGCGGTGTCGGTGGAGCGGCGCTCGTCGCGCTCGGGGTGATCATCTTCGCCGTCGGGATGCTGATTCAGTCGGCCCTCTCCGGCATCTTCGGAGTGGCGCTCTACCGGTACGCGCTCGAGGGCGAGACCGTCGGCGGCTTCACCGCCGAGGAGCTCGAGTCGGCGGTCCGGCAGAAGGGCGGCACCGGCGATGGCGCACGCCCGGCCACGATCTAGACCCGCCGCGCGCATCGAGCTCGGCGCGGCCCGAGCACGCAAGCGACTGCGGTCGGCCGCGTTCCCGCTGCTGCAGGTGACGGGCGCCGCCACGGTCGCCTGGGTCGTCTCTCGTTACGTCCTCGGCCATCCGGAGCCGTTCTTCGCTCCGATCGCCGCGATCCTCGCGCTGAGCGTCAGCATCGGGCAACGGGCCCGGCGCGCCGTCGAGATGATGGCGGGGGTCCTGATCGGGATCCTGGTCGCCGACCTCGTGATCTCATTGCTGGGGAACGGCATCGCCCAGATCGGCTTCGGGATCGGCATCTCGATGACGCTCGCGGTCGCCTTCGGCGGCGGCATGATGATGGTCAACCAGGCCGGGGCGTCGGCCGCGATCGTGGTGGCCCTCGGCGCCTCCGAGGCGGGCACGGAGCGGATCGTCGACGCCGCGGTCGGAGGTGCGATCGCGCTGCTGGTGAGCCAGATCCTGTTCCCCCCGAAGCCGCTCAAGGTGGTGCTGCCCGCCCGCCGGGAGGCCCTGCTCAGCCTCCGCGACGGGCTCCGGGACCTGCGCGGGCTGCTCGACGAGCCCGACGGCAGCCATATCGACTGGGCGCTGCGGACGACCGGCCGGATCCACGACAAGCTCGCGAAGCTCGCGGCCGCGCGGCTGCTCGGCGCCGAGATCGCCCGGACCTCCCCGGCCCGCCGTCGCGAGATCCCGGTGGTGGACCGCTTCTCGGAGGTGGCGGTGGTCGTCGACCTGATCGCCAACGCGACCCTGACCCTGATCCGCGACACCGTCCGGCTCGTCGACGACGGCGAGGAGCCGCCGGGGTGGCTCCCCGAAGCGATCGCCCAGCTCGGCGACGGCCTGACCGTCCTCACCGGCGACGAGACCTCTGGCCTCGACCCCGGGCCGGGCGCGGAGGCCTGCCGGGATTCGGCGCTCGCCGCCGCCCGGACCGCGGCGCGCTACGGCGAGGGTACCCATGACTGGCGGGTGCGGAGGACGGCCGTCGACGTCCGCACCGTCGCGGTCGACATGCTGCGGGTCACGGGGATCGAGCGCCGCGAGGCGCTGGCGATGATCAGCGCCGAGTGGCGCGGGATCGCTCCGGGGCCGGCGACCGGCGAGATGCCCCTCGAGCCGGCGGACCCGGGCTGATCAGTCGGGGCGCCCGGCCTCGGCCGCGGGGCCGCCGGCCACGCTCGCCGCGCGGATGGCGGCGCTGCGGGGGACGATCACCACCGGGCACGGCGAGGTCCTGAGGACGGTGCGCGATACGCCGCCGAGGAGGACGGCGCGGATCGGTCCGTAGTCGCGCGAGCCGAGAACGAGCAGGTCGAGCTCGACCCCCTGGTCGGCGAGCGCTGGAGCGGCGTCCCCGCGAAGCACGCGGCGATCGACGGCGACGTCGCCGCAGAGCTCGGCGCCGCGGACGAGTTCCTCCTCCATCCCCGCGACGGCCTCGTCGCGATCGCGGGCGACGCCGATCAGCCGCAGGGTCGAGTCCGAGTTGCCCGCCAGATCCACCGCGGTCGCAAGCGCCCGCTTCGACTCCTCTCCACCGTCGTAGCCGACCCCGACGATCCCAAGGCCGGGGTGAATCCCGCTCGCATACCCCTTCGGCGCGATCGCGATCGCGCAGGGAGAGCCGCCGAGCAACCGTTCGCCGACGCTGCCGGCGAAGACGCGGCCGACCTCGCCCCGGTGGGTGGAGCCGAGCACGATCAGGTCGGCACCCTCGGCCTCGGCGACCGCCTGCAGCGCGGCCGGAGCCGAGTCGCTCGCCGTCCGTCGGCTGAACTCGCTGTGGCCGAGATACTCCGTCGCCTTGCGGCCCATCTCGGCGAAGTAGTTCTGCTGGAACTCCCAGTAGCCGCCCGCGTCCCCGGCCGGCGGCGCGTTCTCGTCGACGACCGTGACGATCAGGTCGCGGCCGGTCGCCGAGCGGATCCGCTCGGCGAGGTGGAGAGCGTCGAAGGCCTCTTCGCTTCCGTCGAAGCCGACGACGATCCCGCCCATCTGGGGCCTACTCGGATCCCGGGACGCAGAGGACGGGGCAGGAGGCCAGGTGGAGCAGCTTCTGGGTGACGCTGCCGAGGATGACCCCGGCGAGCGCGGAGTGACCGCGGGTGCCGACCACGATCAGGTCCGCCCCGATCTCGTCCGCGACGTCTGCGATCGAGCGGGCCGGCCCGCCGAGGACGATCGACTCGTAGCGCACGTCGGCGTCGACGCCGGCGTCGCGAAGATCCGCCGCCTGCTTCTCGATGCGCTCCTTGATCTCGGGCTCGTCGGCGCGCAGCGGGGCCATGTCGCCCTTGGCGGCGATCCGCTCGACCACGTGAACGAGCACGATCCCCGCCCCGTCGCGCTTCGCAACCTCGGTGGCCTCGGCGACGGCGCGGTCGGAACCGTCCGATCCGTCAACCCCTACAACGATCTTGCTCGACATCTGCGACTCCCTTTGCTTCGACGCCATCGATGATTCCGGTGCCCGAGCAGACGGGCATCCGGACCGGTCGCTCAACCATCGCGGTAGGCGGCACGACGGGGCATCCGTAGTAACTACTGAGGGAGCGGAAAGGCGTTTCCGGCCTCAGAAGTGGTTTCGCCGCACCCAGTGGAGCTCGGAGCTCGCCATCGCGCCCGCAACCGCCACGGGCTGCGTCCAAAGCGTCAGCGCGTCGCCGTCGAGCTCGTAGCGGCGCCGCTTCTCCATCCCCGCCTGATCGGGGTGGAGCGCCTGGGCGACGTGGTGGACGACCGTTCCCGGCTCGGGGACCGAGAAGGTCCCGGCGTAGGCGTTGTAGGTCCGGTAGGCATCCGCCCGCAGCGCCTGATCGCCCGCCTCGAGGTCATGCGAGCCGAAGGCCTGCCGCCGCGTGTGCGCGATCTGGACGGCCATGCGCCCGCTCGGCAGGTAGATCAGGTCGCCGCTCGGCTCGCTCCCGCCGGGCTCGACCCGCTCACCGTCGTCGGACTCCCCCGTCCAGGCCGCCAACCGCCAGTGGCCGACCAGGCCGCGGGCATAGTCGGGCAGTTCCGGCGCGGCCACCGCGCGTCAGCTTCGGCCCGGCTTCGGGAACTGCGTCGCGTTGAAGCGGTCCCAGATCCGGTCCGGCATCAGGTGGCTCTGGCCGATCAGCAGGGTCGCCGAGGGAGTGACGTGATAGCGCGTCCGCGGCCGCTTCGACGTGATCGCTTTCTCGATCACCTTGGCGACGTCGTCGGCTTCGCCGCCCAGCAGCTTCAACGGGCCCTTCTCGTAGGCCTCCTGCGTTGCCTGGCCGACCTTGCGGTTGAACTCGGCGTAGACGTCGTCGGAGTCCTCGTGGTTCTCGAGCGAGGCGATCGCCGCCCTGTCGAACTCGGTTCGGATCGCCCCCGGCTGGACGACGACCACGTCGATGCCGAACCCCTCGACCTCGTAGCGGAGCGCGTCGGAGATGGCCTCGAGCGCGTACTTGGTCGCGTGGTAGGCGCCGCCGCCGGGGAACGTGAAGTTGGCGCCCATCGAGCTGATGTTCACGATCCGGCCGAAGCCGCGCTCGCGCATGCCCGGCAGGACGAGTTGGGTGAGCCGGACGAGCCCGAAGACGTTCGTCTCGAACTGACGGCGGAGGGCGTCCATCGCGAGCGTCTCCACCGCCCCCGACTGCGAATAGCCGGCGTTGTTGACGAGCGCGTCGACGCCCCCGGACTCCTCGTCGATCCGGGCGACGGCGGCCTCCATCGACGCCTCGTCGGTGACGTCGAGGGCCAGCGTCCTGCAGCCCTTCCCCTCGAGGTCGGCGACGGCCTCGAGCTTGCGGGCGGTCGCGTAGACGGTGTGACCGCCGGCCGCGAGCCGCTCGGCCGTGGCGCGCCCGATCCCGGTCGAACAGCCGGTGATCAGGATGGTCAGCTTGTCGGGCATCTGCGGCTCCTTCGTCGTCTGTACGGCCGGTCTGGTCGGCCCCAGACTACGAGGCGGGCCGCGAAGGCGCGAACCCCGGCGCCGTCAGCGGCGGATCGTCACCGGGGTTCCGAGCGGGACGCCCTCGATCAGCGCCTGGAGGTCGGCGTCGCTGCTGTGGACGCAACCGGTCGAGTTCGCCTCGCCCAGCGGCTCGGAAGTGCCGTGGATCGCGATCCGGTCGCCGCCGGTCCAGCCCGCGGGCAGGTTCGGCTGGGTCGCGCTGAGCGCGATCGCGCAGCAGCCGTAGACCGGGTTGAGGCCGCTCTCGATCTCGTCGGTGATCGAGAACCGGCCCGTCGGGGTCGGCGTTCCCGAGCCGCCGATGCCGACGCTCCAGCGCCGCTCGACCTCGCCGTTGCGCGAGAGCTCCCCGCGCATCTCCGAGAGGTCGATGACGATCGACTGGCCGACGGTGTCGGTCGCGAGGCCGGGATCGCCGGCCCGCACCCACGCCAGCTCCCCGTTCGGCAGGAGCTCGGTCGGGACGCCCGCCCAGGCGCCCCGGCGCTCGAGCACCGTGAGCACGGTCGGCGAACCGAACTCGGTCGTGTCGGCGACGGTCTCGACGACCTTGCCTCCCGGGGCGTCGCGGAGCCCGACGCTCGCCCCCGGGCGCACGCTGAGGATCGTCGTGTCCGGATCGGGCTGCGGATCCGGGGGACGGCTCGTGGACGTCGACGCGAGCACGGCCTGCGGCTGCGGTGCGGAGGCGGGGCCCGCGGACGCCGGCGCCGCCTGCGCGGCCTCGACCCGGCCGGGGCCGCCGTCGGCGACCGAGAGCGCCAGCACCAGCAGCGCCATCGCGGCCAGCATCGCGCCGGCCAGCATCATCAGGTCCGAGTGGCTCATCCGCTCCATCGAAGATGGAGTCGGAAGTCCGGTGCTTCGGCTTCAGCGGCGGGCGCCGGTCTGGACGTCGGTCCGGCGTGTGGGCGGCGTCGCCCGGCACGGTGGGGCCCTACCCCGCCTCCACCCCGCGCCAGCTCGCCAGCGAATCCAGGGCTCTGCGGATGGCTCCGGGCGCGCGGCGGCCGGGCTCCTCGTGGATCGCGAGGACGCGGAGGAAGCGGTCGGTCTTGCCGTCGATCCGGAGGTCGGCGCGGGCGATCAGGCGCTCACGGTGGAGGATCGGGAGGACGTAGTAGCCCCAGCGTCGCTTCGGCTCGGGGACGTAGATCTCGAGCCGGTGGTCGAAGCCGAAGAGCTCGGCGGTTCGGGCGCGGTCGCAGAGCAGGTTGTCGAAGGGCGAGAGCGCGAGCGTGCGCCGTCCGGGCGCGAGCCGATCGGCCCCCTCGAGCGCCGACGGCAGCCCCCACCAATCCCCGCGGAGACCGGCGACGCGAACCCGCTCGATCTCGCCGCGGCGTTCGAGGCGGCCGAGTGCCCCCTCGGCCGGGCCGCCGAGGCCCGGGTAGCGGCGGCGAGTGAAGTGGGCGGCGATGTGCGGCGCGCGGGCGACGCCGAGCATCCCGGCCGCGCGCAGGACGGCCCGGTCGACCGCCTCCTCCTCCGCGAGCGGTTCGGCATCGGCGGCTGCGAGCGCGCCGGGCGGCAGGCAGCGCTCGAAGATGTCCCACCGGCGCTCGATGCCGACCCGGTCGCCGACCCCGACCCGGCCCTGCATCCAGAGCTTGTCCAGCAGCCGGGCGATCGTCTGCCGGGAGGAGACCTCGTCGGTCCAGTGCCCGTGCTCCCAGGCCTCGGCCGAGTGATCCTCGATCTGGCGGGCGCGAAGCGGACCGTTCGCGGCGAGGTCGGCGATCGTGTGCTCGGCGAACCCGGAGTTCGCCTCGAGCCACCGCCGGACCGGCTGCCGCGCCGGGGTCAGGCGCTCGAGCCAGGTGCGCATCGCCCACCGGTGCACGGGCAGATCGCCGATGTGGCAGATGCTCGCCTCGTGGCACCAGTAGTCGAACAGGTGGCGATCGCGGTAGGCGGCGCGATGCAGCGCCCGCTCGTGCGAGTCGTGGTTGCCGCCGATGAGGCGGGCCCGGAGTACGAGCAGCGGCGAGCGGGCGACGACGCCGACCGGGTCGAGCTGCAGGCACCCGATGCGCTCGACGACGCCGGCGACGCCGGTTCCCGGTGGCGGGGGCTCGGCGAGGCCCTGGGCGTGGAGCGCGAGTCGTCGCGCGGTCTCGACTGGAAGCGTGCGGATCATCGGGCAGCTACATAGCTCAACACGATCGCTCCGCCGATGCCCGGCGAGGTCGAGATCGAGCCCTGGGCCGGGTTCAGGGGCCGCCGCGACGGCGGTGCGATGCTTCGTCGAGGCCGCGCAGCACGTCGACGGTCGTATCCCAGGCCATGCACTTGTCGGTGACCGACTGCCCGTAGGCGAGCGCTCCCCCGAGATCCTGGCGGCCCGCTTCGAGGAAGGACTCGAGCATGACGCCCACGATCGCCTTCTCCCCCGCCGCGACCTGCTCGCCGATCGCCGCCGCGACGGCCGGCTGGCGCTCGTGGTCCTTGCCGCTGTTGTCGTGGGAGGCGTCGATGATCACCCGCTCGGGCAGCCCGACCGCCCGCAGCCGCTCGACGGTGTCGGCGACCGAGGCGGCGTCGTAGTTCGTCGCGCCGCGCCCGCCGCGAAGGATGATGTGGCAGTCGGAGTTCCCGGAGGTGCGGAGGATCGCCGAGCCGCCGCCGAGCTCGACCCCGGCGAAGGAGTGCGGCGCGCCGGCCGCCCGCAGCGCGTCGACGGCGACGCCGACGTTGCCGTCGGTGCGGTTCTTGAAGCCGACCGGCATCGACAGGCCGGAGGCGAGCTGGCGATGGGTCTGGCTCTCCGTCGTCCGGGCGCCGATCGCGCCCCAGGCGACGGTGTCGGCGATGTACTGCGGGGTGATCGGGTCGAGGAACTCACAGCCGATCGGCAGGCCGACCCCGAGGACCTGCAACAGCAGGTGGCGGGCGGTCCGCAGACCGGTGTTGACGTCGCCGGACTCGTCGAGATGGGGATCGTTGATCAGCCCCTTCCAGCCGGTCGTCGTCCGCGGCTTCTCGAAGTAGACGCGCATGACCACGAGCAGGTCGGGCAGCTCGGCCGCGAGCCCGGCGAGTCGCCGGGCGTACTCGAGGGCGGCGACGGGGTCGTGGACGCTGCAGGGCCCGACGACGACCAGCAGCCGCGGGTCCTCGCGGTCGAGGATCGCCTTGACCTCGCGGCGCTCACGGACGACGGCGGCGGCAAGCTCCGGGGTCAGCGGGTGCTCGGTGAGCAGCTCCTCCGGCGAGACCAGCGGGACGGTCTCCTCGATCCGGAGATCGTGCAGGCTGGGGTCGTTGCTGACCGGGGTCGCGGACATGGACCCTAAGTTTCGCGAAGTCCGCCAGCGGGCGTCGCGGGCTCACGGGTGTTGCCGGGTTCACACCCCGGGTGTCTACCCGGATCGCTCCCGCGAGCTGATCATGGTCGTGCAAGTTCGAAGCAACCCGAAAGGAACCAACGACATGTTCAACAGCACCAAGGTCCGCACCGCCCTCGTCGCCCTCGCCGTCTCGGTCACCGCCTTCGCGGGGGTCGCCTCCGCCCAGGCCGGCGGCAAGGCCGACACCAAGGTCTCGATCAAGGGAGACAACGGCGACTACTACGGCTACGTCAAGAGCTCGGACGCCGACAACTGCGCCAACGGCCGCACGGTCAAGGTCTTCAAGCAGACCGGCAACTCCCAGGACCCGAAGAACGACATGAAGATCGGCACGGACACCGCCCAGCCGAACGGCACCAAGTACATGTGGTCGATCGGCAACTCCGGCTACAAGACCGGCACGTTCTACGCCAAGGTCGGAAAGACCAGCCTCTGCAAGGGCGCGACGAGCAAGAGCATCACCCGCTAGCTCGCGACGCACACCAAGGGGTCAGCGGCCCGGCGGCTTCGGCCTCCGGGCCGCTTCCGCGTCCGCAACGGAGGCGCTCAGGCGGGGAGCCCGTAGCGGTCGCGGACCTGGGCGACCAGAACGCCGACGACCCTCGGGTCGAACTGGGTGCCGGCGTTGGCCTCGAGCTCGGTGATCGCGCCCTCGATCGGCAGGGCCGCCCGATAGGGCCGGTCGGTCGTCATCGCGTTGAAGGCGTCGCAGGCGAAGATGATCCGGGACTCGACCGGGATCGCCTCGTCGGCGAGCCCGTCCGGATAGCCGCCGCCGTCGTAGCGCTCGTGCGATGAACGGACGACGGCGCCGATCTCCGACATCAGCCCGCCGATCTTTTCGAGGATCCGCTGGCCCTCCACCGTGTGGGTCCGGACCACGGTCCACTCCTGGGCGTTGAGGGGGCCGGGCTTGTTGATGAGCTGCTTCGGAATCGCGACCTTGCCGACGTCGTGGAGGAGCGCGCCGAACTCGACGTTGCGGCGGCGACGCTCGTCGAGCCCGAGCTCCTCCGCGACCCCGACCGAGAGCTCGACGACGCTGCGGCTGTGGCTGCCCGTGTAGGTGTCGTCGTGACCGATCATGTCGCCGAGCACGTGCGCGGTGCCGCGATAGGCGCTGCTGAGCTCGAGCAGCGACTCGAGCCGCGCCGTCCGCTCGCGCGCGAAGATCAGCAGCAGCAGAAAGAGGGGAAGCGGCAGCAGCAGTGCCCACGGGCGCCCGGTGGCGGCGAGGGCGACCGCGAACCCGATCGGAGCGAGCAGGGTGTCGACGAGGTAGATCCAGCGGCTCTCGGTCAGCTCCTCTCGCACCGAGGCGTTGCCGTGAAGGCGCTCGCGGACGAACGAGGCGGCCGACTCGACCGCGAACTGCGCCAGCAGCGCCGCGGCGAGCACGTACCACGCCGCGCTCGCGGCGCTCGGGGCCCCGGCGGCGACCAGCACCAGGGCCGGGCCGATCGCGAACCACGAGTCGGCGGCCGCCATCATGATCCGTCCGGGAGCGAGCTGGCCGGAGAGTGCATTGACCACCTTGCCTGCCAGCAGCGCCGCGAAGACGAACAGCGGCACGAGCTCGGGCGGCAGGACGAAGAGCATCGGCACGAACGCGACCTGGGTCGGCTGCGTGTACAGCGAGCCGACCTCGAAGACGACGAGCGATGCGACGGCGAGGACGGCCACCGCGAGGACGGCGTCGGACCAGTCGAGCGTCCGGCCGGTGCCCGCCAGGAACGCGGTCAGCACCGCGGCGACGGCGAACGTGCCGCCGACGGCGAGCTCGACCCGCCGCTCGCGGGCGGCGACCGCACGCGGCATCCTCCCGCGGGATTCCGCGAGCAGCCGCTCGATGCCCGGAGCCACCGACTCGGTCGCGCTCATCGCATCCTCAATCCGTCCGTTTCCGGCACATGGCTTAGGATCGGCCAAACCCCGCCCGACCTTGAGTTCATGTCCGTCGGTGCCTGTTTGCCGCGGCGCTGACGGCCTCGCCGCAGCCCGTGACCGGCGGTCCCTACGCTGCGGTGCGATGAGCGCAGGGAGCCATCGAGGCGCGACACGGAGGAAAGCCGCCCGTGTCGCACCCCCCACAGCAAGACCGGGGGTAGTCGATCGAGCCGGAACCCCCCGTGCGGAGGGGAACGGCAGATGAGCTACCCGCAGCGCCGGGATCTAAACGAGCACGAGCTCAACCCGTCCGAGGAACGACGGCTCTGGGAGCGCAAGGGTGCCGGTGACGAGCGCGCGCGGGAAGAGCTGGTCCGGCACTACCTTCCGTTCGCCGAGGCGATGGCGAAGCGCTACCGGACCGCCCGCGAGCCCCACGAGGACCTCGAGCAGGTGGCGAGCATGGGACTGATCAAGGCCGTCGACCGCTTCGAGCCCGACCGCGGCGTCCCCTTCAAGGGGTTCGCCGGGCCGACGATCCTCGGCGAGCTCAAGCGGCACTTCCGCGACCGGGTCTGGACCGTGCGGGTCCCGCGCTCGGTCCAGGAGGGGATCGCCGAGGTCGAGACAGCGACCGCAGACCTCGAGTCGGAGCTGCAGCGAACCCCGTCGATCCGCGAGATCGCAGAGCACATCGGAAAGAGCGAGACCGACGTGCTCGAGGTGATGGAGGCGAACCTGAACCGTCGCCCGGTCTCGATGGACCGGACGATGCGGACCGACGAGGACGACTCCGTCCCGGCGTCGGAGAGGATCGGGACCGAGGACCAGAGCTTCGAGCTCGTCGAGGGCCGGCTGACGATCGAGCAGGAGCTTCCGCACCTCGACGACCGCGAACGCCGGGTGATCAAGCTGCGGTTCGCCGACGACATGACCCAGTCGCAGATCGCAGCCGAGATCGGCTGCTCGCAGATGCAGGTGTCGCGGATCCTCCGCGGCGCCCTCGCGAAGCTGCGCGAGCGGGTCTGAGCTCAGTCGTCGCCGGGAGCGATCCGGAAGGCGACGTACTCGCCGTCGGCGCGCCGCTCGACCTCGACCGCGTCGGCCAGGGTCTCGATGGTGCCGCTGTCCTCGGGCAGTCGCAGGCCTTCCCTGAGCCGGGCGCCGCCGCCCTCGCCGAGCGGCCCGACGGTCATCTCGATGCCGCCGTCGCCGTCGACGAGCGCGAAACTGAGGTCGTCGCCCGCGAAGGCGTCGTCGGAGGACTCCGAAACCGTCTCCGCGAGCAGGATCGCGTCGGCGACCTGATCGACGGTGAGGTCGCGGCGAATCGCGAAGGCGCTGACCGCGCGCGAGAGGACTCCGGGCAGGAGGTCGGCATCCGAAGCGGTGATCGACACCCCTGCGTCGGCGGGCACGACGTCGCTCTCCTCGCGGACCCGCGGGGTGCGCATCGGGCTCGACAGCGGCATCTCCATCGTCACCTCGGTGCCGCCGTCGGAGCTGCCGTTGATCGAGAAGCTGCGGCTGAGAGCGGCGACGAGCGAAAGCCCCAGGCGGAGGCTGGACCCGGGCGAGTCGACGTCGGGGCGCGGCTGGAAGCCGACGCCGTAGTCGACCACCCTCAGCTCGAGGGCGTCCTCCGCCGGCTCGGCCTCGACGTCGATGGTTCCGACCTCCCCGGGGTAGGCGTGCACGACCGCGTTCATGCAGGCCTCGGTGACGACGGTCTTGAGGTCGGCGATGCCGGCTCGATCCATTCCGATCCCCTCGGCGAGACCGGCGAGAGCGTGGCGGACCAGAGCAACGTTCGCTGCCTCGGCCGGCACTGTCAGACGCAGCCGCGGCTTCCGATCCGGCGCTTCCGCCATGTCCGCTTCGCTACCCCCGTTCACGATGCCGAAACTCCAGCGCCCACGACTGAGCGCCGCCTGGCACCGGCCCGGCCGTCGCCCGGGCCCTCTCCGGTGTCCTCGAGCATCACCGCGAGCGCAGCCGCGTCGTCCTGGAGCTCGCCCGCCGCGAACTCGTCGAGCTCGCTCCCGATCCGCCTGATCGTCTCCTCGGGATCGCCGGCGACGCCCGCGCACCGGCAGAGGCGATCCTCGCCGAATCGGCCGGATCGGCCGCGGGCCTCGACGACGCCGTCGGTGTAGACGAGCAGCCGGTCGCCGGGGACGAGGCTCAGCGTCTCGATCTCCCAGCGAGCGTCGTCGAACGCGCCGAGGATCGGGCCCGGCGGATGGATCTCCCGCGTCTCCTCCCCGTGCACCAGGAGCGGTGGCGGATGTCCCGCGACCGCGACCCTGACCTCGCCGTGGGCCGGCTGGTCGAGCGTGAACGCGGCGACGCTGCAGAGGGCGGTGCCGGGCTGGCTGAGGAGCGCGTCGTTGAGCTCGGCGAGGGCACGCTGCGGGTCGCCTGTGAGCGAGCTCGCGGCCCGCAGCGTGTAGCGGGCCAGAGCGGTCAGCGAGGCCGCGCGCGCTCCGTGGCCGGTGACGTCGCCGATCACGGCCATCCACCCGCCCTCGATCCGGAGCAGGTCGTAGAAGTCGCCGCCGGCGCGGTTCTCGGCGCCGGCCGGGCTGTAGAGGGCCGAGAGCGACCATCCGGGGATCGACGGGATCGCGGACGGCCGGAGGCCGTTCTGGAGCGTCTCGGCGATCTCCGCCCGCTCGCTCGCGATCCGGGCGTTGTCGATCGCGAGGGCCACGCGTTCGGAGATCCGCAGCGCGATCCGCCGCTCGAGTGCGGTGAAGGGACGGCGATCGACATGGTTGGCGAAGCCGATGACGCCGATCAGGCGGTCGCCGATCCGCAGCGGCTGGCCGAGCACCGAGCCCAGCCCGAGAGCCTCGAGGCCGGCGGCGAGCGGCACCGCCGCCCCGGGCCAGCCGGCGGGATCCGCGGTGTCGTAGGAGACCGGCTCCCGGGAAGCGAGCATCTCCGGCATCCCGGGGGCCTCGCGATGGAGCGGGTGGGTGCGGATCGCGGTGGCCAGCAGCCGTTCGCGCTCGGGATCGACGTCGGCGGCGGCGGCGAGCTCGAGCGTCCCGTCCCCCCGCGCAAGCAGCACCGCGCAGCTGTCGGCGAGCCGCGGCGTCAGCAGCCGCACCAGCTCGGCCAGCATCCGCTGCGGGTCGGTCGAGGTCGCGAGCAGCGCGCCGGTGCTGGCGAACACCGACTGGGCGAACTCGGCGAGCTTCATCTCGGTGACGTCCTCGAACGCGGTGACCGTGTAAATGGGGCGGTTGTCGATCGACGGGATCGGGCGCGAACGGATCCGCAACCAGGTCTCCTCGCCGTGTCCGGCGTGGACCATGCGGACGATCTGCCCCCGGTCGATCTCGGGGACCTGCCATGGGAGCATGCCGCGGCCGAGCAGGCCGCCCTCCTCGTCGTAGACGTCGAAGTCGGCCTCGCCGGGCGCGGTGGAGAGCAGCTCCTCGAGCGAATCGCGGTCGGCGAGTTCCAGGGCCGCCTGGTTCGCGAAGATCAGCCGTCCGCCCCGCTCGGTGATCGTCACCGGCTCGTCGAGGACGCTCATCACCGAGTCCATCCGCATCTCGACGCTCTCGAGGTCCGAGAAGAGACCGGCGTTGTCGAGCGTCAGGGCGATCCGGTCGGCGAGGACCTGGATGAAACGCGCGTCGGTTTCGTCGTAGCGGCGGCCCGACGTCGATTGGATCATCGTCAGGACGCCGATGCGACGGCCGCGCGACCGCAAAGCGACGACGACGAACGAGCGCACCCCGAGCGACCGGATCATCTCGAGGTCCTCCTCGTCGCGGGCGAGCTGCTGAAGGTCGTAATCGCTGACCTGGGTGTTGACGATCGGGTCCGACTCGCGATCGCGCTCGAAGGCGACCTCGGCCTGGACGGTCTGCTCGCGAGCGGCCAGGTACGCCTCGATCTCATCGCGACGGCGACCGGACGCTCGGACTGCGACCCGCTCCATCCTTTCCCCGGCGATCGCGTCGATCACACACATGTCGGCGAGCTCCGGGACCGCGAGCGCGGTGATCCGCTCGAGCGTGGCCGCCAGCGACGGGCGGTCGCCGCCGCCCTCGGAGACCTCGTTCAGCAGAGCGAGCCGTCGCGCCGTGCGGTTGCTGCGGTCGATCGCGTAGGCGACGAAGACGGCGAAGCACGAGGCACCGACCCCGAGTCCGAAGCGCACCCAGAACTCGGTCGAGTCGAAGTTGTCGTTCCAGAGCCCGCTCGTGCCGGAGAGGATCACGGCGATGGCTGCGATCACGGCGGTGACCCGAACGTTGCCGCTGAGCGCGGTCGTGAACGGGACGACCGCGAAGAAGCCCGTGATGACCCAATCGGCCTGGGCGTCGATGACCACCAGCCCGCCGAGCGCGATCAGTGCCGGTACGAGGCCGCTCCAGAGCGGCGAGGCGAACCCCAGGCGCTCGGCACCGCTCCCGAATGTTGCACCGTCGGCCATCTCCGGAACCGATTGTGCCTTGTTCGTGCACGCATCGGGTCTGGCCTTTAGGATCGGGCAGCCTGATGCCCACCCCCTTCGAGGCCACAACGGAGGAGCTCGACGGTCCGATCCACAGGATCTCGGTCGTCGGAGAGCTCGACCTGGACACCGCGCCGATCCTGGAAGCGCGCCTTCGCGAGGCGCAGGAGGCCGGCGTCTCGGTCCTGCTGGACCTCTCCGACTGCGAGTTCATCGACTCGAGCGGGCTCGCGCTGATCGTCCAGGCGTGGCGGGAGATCGGCAACCGCGACGGCAAGAGCCTGGCGATGTGCTGCGCCAAGGACCAGGTCGAAAGGCTGCTGCGGATCGCCGGCGCCTACGAGGCGATCTCGATCTTCGACGGCGTCGACGACGCGCTCGCCGACCTGCGCTGAGCCTCGCACCTTGTTTCGGGTGCCCCGCCGCGAGGTAAGGGCAGACTCCCGATGCCGAGGACGCGACGAGTCGACTGCAGTGGACCGGGCCTGAGGCGAGTACGCCGCGGCCGCGGTTTCAGCTACCACGAGGAGGACGGGGCGCGGATCACCGACACCGCCGTCATCGACCGGATCAACGGGCTCGCGATCCCGCCGGCCTGGGAGGACGTCTGGATCTGCAGCGACCCGCGCGGCCACGTCCAGGCGACCGGGATCGACGCCGCCGGGCGCAAGCAGTACCGCTACCACGACGACTGGCGGGCGCACCGGGACCGTCAGAAGTTCGATCGGATGCTCGACTTCGCGGAGCGGCTGCCGACGCTGCGCGACCGGATCGAGTCCGGGCTGACCGAGCGCGGGCTCGTCCGCGAGCGCGTCTGCGCCGCCGCCGCCGCGCTGCTCGACCTCGGGCTCTTCCGGATCGGAAGCGAGCGCTACGAGAACGAGAACGAGAGCTACGGGCTGACCACGCTCAAGGTCCGCCACGTCGCCTTCGACCGCGAGGGAGTCGAGTTCGAGTACCCGGCGAAGTCCGGCCAGACCGCACGCCACCGGATCTCCGACCCGGTCGTGATCCCGGTCCTGAAGGCGCTCGCCAGGCGCGCCAAGCCCGACGACTACCTGCTGACCTACCGCGACGGGCGAACCTGGAGCGACCTCGACCCCGACGACGTCAACGACTGGATCAAGGACACGATCGGCGACGAGTTCAGCGCCAAGGACTTCCGGACCTGGAACGCGACGGTCGTCGCCGCCGAGATCCTCGCCCAGCACGACGGCGAGGAGACGAGCAAGGCGGGCCGCAAGCGCCTCGTCACCGCCACCTGCGGCGAGGTCGCCAAGTTCCTCAACAACACCCCGGCCGTCTGCCGCACCTCATACATCGACCCGCGCGTCTTCGACCGCTTCGACGCCGGCGAGACGATCGCCGCCGACGTCCGCCGGATCGAGCGCCGCAGCGGTGCCGGCCGCTTCGCCGATCGCGAGGCGATCGAGCGGGCCGTCGCGAAACTCCTCGACGCCGGCTGAGGCGCGTTAGGCGCCCCGAACCCGGGGGTAACCCCTCGCGGATGACGGAGCCGGAAACCAACACCGGGGGCGCCGTGGCCCTCACCTTCGACGACGGGCCCGACGCCCGCTGGACGCCACGCGTGCTGGATGCGCTGAGGGCCGCGGACGCGGTCGCGACCTTCTTCGTCACACCGGGGCTCGGCATCGAGGCCGTCGCGGAGATCGCAGCGGCCGGTCATGAGGTCGGATACCACTGCGGGCGTCACGTCAGACACACCGATCGCGAACGCGGCGACGTCGCGGACGAGGCGCGCGCCGACCTCGAGCAGCTCGGTGAGGCGGGCGCCACGGTCCGCTGCTGGCGGCCGCCGTGGGGGGTCCTGGCCCCGTGGACGCGCGACCTCGCAGCGAGCTTGGGCCTCGCCGTCGTGCTCTGGGACGCCGACACCGAGGACTGGTCCGGTCGATCGGCGACGACGATGCTCGCCGGGATCGACCCGTCGATCCGGGCCGGAGCGGTCGTCCTCATGCACGACGGCATCGGGCCCGGCGCGCTCCGGACCGAGGCGTCGGCGACCGTCGAGCTGATCGCGCCCCTCGTCGCCCTGGCCCGCGGGCGGGGCCTCGAGCCGGCGACCGTCTCCGCCCTGACTGCCCGACGCGAACGCGCGGCCGCCTGACATGGACGCCGCCCTGGAGAAGATCGCGGCGGGCGCCGAGGCGCTCGACCGGGAGCCCGCGTTCCCCTCGGCCGCCTTCGATCTGCTGCGGGATGAGGGTGCGACCGCGGCGACGCTCCCGGGAGCGGACGGCCGCCGGATCGGCCCCGCCGGCGAGTGGAGCCTGGTGCGCGCCGTCGCCGAGGCGGACGGATCGGTCGGCAGGATTCTCGATGGTCACCTCAACGCCGTCGACCGCCTGCTCGCCGACGGCGAGCCGCTCTCGTCGGAGGCGATCGCCGCCGTGCGCGAAGGGCGACTGTTCGGGCTCTGGGGCGCCGACCCGGGTTCCGGCGAGGGGTCGCCGGCGGCGGTCTCCGGCCCGGCCGGGCAGCCTGTCCTGACCGGGGCGAAGACGTTCTGCTCGGGCGCC
>JADFCZ010000184.1 GCA_018263295.1 Conexibacter sp. | reverse complement strand
GCTCCCGCCGCATCGGCGAAGACGAGCATGGCGCCGTCGCCGAGGCCCTTGACGACCTGCCCGCCGGCGCCGCGGTGATCGAAGGTCGCGCGGGCGAAGCGGCTGGCGGCGGCCATCGCGGCGCCGTCGCCGTGGAGCTCGGCGTAGGCGGTGAAGTCCTTGAGGTCGCAGAAGAGCAGGCAGACCTCCGAAGCGCCGGGGATCGCGCCGTCGGCGAGGCTCTCCGCCTCCCGGACCGCGTACTGGGTCAGCTCGTAGTCGACCCAGCGGCGATGGATGCCGAGCAGCAGCGGGTCGGCGAGCGGCAGGAGCTCGGCGAGCGCGCGCTGGATCGTCGCCAGCGTCTCGGCCGGTGAGGCGCCGGCGCCGCGGAGGCCGGCCGCGGTCCCGTGGCGGAAGTTGTAGACCTCGGCGGCGGCGATCCGCGCCAGCGCCTGGCCCCAGACCCGCGAGACCTCGAACTGGACCTCGACCGGCCACCACTCCCGGCGCTCGGCGGCGGCCACCAGCGCGTCGGCCTCCTCCGGGCTGAAGAACGGCTCGGCCGGGTCCGGGCTCGGGAACCCCCAGGCGTGGACCATCTGCAGCGTCGCCTCCGCCGGCCAGCCCCCGCGGGCGGCGATGTCGTCCGCGGAGACGCTGCGGCCCGCGCGATCGGGGTCGAGGACCGCGTCGAAGATCGCGTCCTCGAGCCGGCCGCGCTCGGCCGCACGGGCGATCGCCTCCGGAGTGACCCCGACCGCGAGCAGCGCGACGACCACGTCGCGGCGGTCGGCCGGGAGCCCGAGCTCCCGGCAGATCTCCGCGGCGTCTTCGTCACCCGACACGATGGAAGTTCAGGCCTCCCGTTCGATCACGACCTCGCAACGGTCGACCGAAGCGCGCGTGCCCGGCGTATCGCCCACGTCCATCTGCCCGAGGACGGCGTCGGCGTCGCGCAGGTCGTTCTCGTTCTCGAAGAACGCGACGAACACCGCCGTGCCCTGATCGGCGTCGAACATCATCTTCATCGAGGTTGCGCGCACCCCCGGTGGCGGGCCTTCTTCCTCCTGGATCCTCGCCTTGACGCGGTCGATCGTTGCCTCGTCGACTCCGGTGAATCTGACGACTCTCGCGTGCATGGGATTCCCCTCCCGATTGGCTCTCCCTGCCGGTCCTGTCGAGCCTACCCCGCTGGACGGATTCGGCCAACCTCGTTCCCGCAGTCCCGACGACGCTTCGATCCGAATCCGCGAAGGGTCGCCTGACGATGCGCGATAGTCGGCCCCGTGAAAGCGAGCGCCAGATCATTCCGGGTGCCGGCCCTCGACGGGATTCGCGCCTACGCGATCGCGGCGGTCGTCGTCGTTCATCTGCTCGGGGCCTCCGGCGTCCTCGCGCGCGCGGACGGCACCGGGCTCGCGGTCTGGATCTGGGGATTCCTGGGCAGCACCATCGACATCTTCTTCATCATCAGCGCCTTCGTGCTGTTCCTCCCCGCGGCGCGGCGGGAGGGTGCACTGGGCAGCGCGGGCTGGTTCTGGATCGGCCGCGCGGCTCGACTGCTTCCAGCATTCCTGCTCACCGTCGGATTGACGCTGGTCCTTGTGGCCGTGATCCCCCCGTCGAGCGGCTATGTGTAC
>JADFCZ010000183.1 GCA_018263295.1 Conexibacter sp. | reverse complement strand
AGCCGTCACGGTCGCCTGGAAGGAACTGGTCGCGCGCGCACCGGACGCGATCGCCGGCGTGGCCGGGGGCTCGGAGGAGTTCGTGCGAACCGCCGGCGCTGACCAGTTCCCGGGCTGGGCCTTTTCGTTCGCCCTCGGAATGTTCGGTGCCTGGGCCTACGTCCGACTTCGTGCGGATCACGAACCCGAGCGCCTGGCCCGTACGGCCGTTCTCGCCCTGCCGGCCGTGGTCCTGGTTTACGCAATCTCGTCCTATGTGCGCGGCCGACACGCGCTCGAGATACCGGGCAACGTGGCCCAATTCGCTCGCGGCGAATCGATCCCCTCGCTGCTCGACACGGCTGCGCGAGGCGCACTCATCGGCGCGGTGGTCATCGGTCCGGCGTGGCTCTCCCGCCCATTCGTGAGTCGAACCACGGCAAGGCTCGCGGAGCTGAGTTACGGCGTCTATCTGATCCACTACGTCGTGATCATCTACGCGGTGAGGTTGATCGCACCACCCTCAGAGGGCACGTTCGCGGACTTCGCCGTCTGGACAGCAGTCGTCGTTCCGCCGTCGCTCCTGTTCGCCTGGCTCTCGCGCCGCTTTATCGAGCTACCGGTCCTCGCCTGGGTCCGCAGCCGTCAACCGCGGTTAATGGTCGGGGCGCGGCGCGCCGAAGAGAGAGCCGATGAACCTTCGGCCCCCCAAGTTCCGAACGCTGATCGTCACATCGTTGATGGTGGCGGGCGCCGTGGCGCTCCTGTTCGCCACGGCGCCGGCGAGCGAGGCGGGTAAGGGCGGCAGGAAGGGCGACGGGCTTGCGAACGCCTCTCGCTTCCTGCCGCCGAAGGGCAAGATCTTCACGGGCTCCTCCGACACCGGCCAGACCTCCGACTACCGGGAGTTCCGTACCCGCACCGGCGCTCATCCCGCTGTGATGCAGTCGTTCGAGTCCTGGGGCTACGTCCCCAAGGAGGCGATCGGTCGCTGGCTCGACACCAACACGCGCGGGATGCTCAGCCTCTCGACGGCGAGGTGCTGGAAGTGCCCCGACATGATCAGCCCGCAGAGCATCGCCGAGGGCAAGGGCGACCGCTACATCGTCTCGCTCAACCGGGCGCTGGCCCACCGTCGCAAGCCGACCTACATCCGGCTGATGCCGGAGATGAACGGCTACTGGAACCGCTACAGCGCCTACGGCTCCGACGGGAAGCTCCGCGACAGGTTCCACGAGACCTCCGACTTCCGCGACGCGTGGCGGCGGTTCGTCCTGATCATGCGCGGCGGCGAGGTCCGCGCGATCAACCGGCGGCTCGGCAAGCTGAAGATGCCGAGGATCACCGAGCGCACCGGCAAGAAGTTGCAGAAGCCCCGGGTCTCCTTCGCCTGGGTGCCGCAGTCGACGGGCTCGCCGAACGTCAAGGGCAACGCCCCGAGGAACTACTTCCCGGGCTGGGACTACGTCGACTGGGTCGGCGCCGACGTCTACGGCAAGTACCCGAACATCGCCGGCGTCAACTCCCTCTACAGGCAGTTCACCAGGCGCCCGTTCATGATCGGCGAGTGGTCGTCGTGGGACGTCGACAACCCGAAGTTCGTGCGCGACCTGTTCGGCTGGATCGAGGATCACGGCCGGGCTCGCATGTCGGTCTACTACCAGGGCTTCGGCGAGGGGGCCGACAACCCCTACGAGCTCGCCGACTACCCGCGGAGCACCGAGAAGCTCCGCCACATCCTCAACGCGAACAGGTATGCCCCGTTCGCCCCGGAGAATCATCACAAGGGCAAGTAGCGCGACGGCCGTGATGACCTGATTGACTTCCCGTCGACCCGGGGAAGCGATCGAGGAGATGGAGAGCGGATGAAGAGGTACGTCGCGTTGCTTGTTGGATTCGTGGCGGCGCTGGCGATGGCCGCGCCCGCGAGCGCGTCGCTTTCCGACGTACCGACACCGACGGTCACCGGACCGGTTCCGGTCACCGCCGACTCGACGCCCTGGGCGGCGACCGACCAGCCGCTCGGCGACTACGGCTACGTCGAGGAGGAGTTCAAGTACAGCGGCAACGCCTTCTCCTACGACACGACCGGGGCGATCGACCAGACCGGCACCAAGATCACGACGGGCGGGCCGGCCAACGACGGCGCCTACCCGTTCAAGACGCGGATGATCGTCCGCCGCCCCACCGACCCCGCTGATTTCAACGGCACCGTCGTGGTCGAGTGGCAGAACGTAACCGCGACCTTCGACCTCGAGGCGAACTGGTACGGCGATCCCCAGTACCTGCTCGACAACGGCTACGCGTACGTGGCGATCTCGGCTCAGCGCGTGGGCGTCAACTCGCTGCGAGGCTGGGATGCGGACCGCTACGGCGACCTCGATGTCAGCGCTCGCGACGGAGGCGGCGTGGAGACGATCACCAACGACGCCCTCTCCTATGACATCTACGCGTCCGGGATCAAGGCGCTGCTCGACGGCGGCAGCGGCCCCGACCCGCTCGGGAACCTGCCCGCACCCGACACGGTGATCGCCTCCGGTGAGTCGCAGTCGGGGGGCCGGCTCAGCACCTACTACAACAAGGTCCAGCCGATCCACGACATCGTCGACGCCTTCCTGATCACCGTCTCCTCGGGGCCCCTGCGGGACGACGGCACCACCCCGGCGATCAGGGTGCTCAGCGAGACCGAGAACCGGATCCCGCGAACCGAGCCCGACACCTCGAGCTACCGCCAGTGGGAGGTCGCCGGGGGATCACACCTGCCGCGCATGGCGTTCGAGAACTTCCAGAA
>JADFCZ010000182.1 GCA_018263295.1 Conexibacter sp. | reverse complement strand
TTCGCGCTCGAGTCGTTCGGCGAGCTCCAGCAGCGCCTCAGGCTCGCCGGGCGCGACGTCGGTCCCGAGTTCGAGTTCGCTGTGATCGAAGCGGCTCATTGGTCCTGCGAGAAGAGTAGGGACTTGGGATTCAGCGACTGCGCCTTGTCGAAGGCGGCAACGGCGGCCTCGGGGTCCCCCCGCTCGGTCTCGATCCTGGCGAGGATGAACCAGTTGCGCCAGTTGGTGGGCTCCTCCTCCGTGGCCTTCGTCGCCGCCGCCGCAGCCGACTCGTAGTCCCCGCCGAGCTCGTACACGAGCGCCTGTTGCAGGTAGGGCGAGGCAGCGTAGGGCTGGACGTCGGTGGCGGTGCGAGCATCGGCGAGCGCGCTCTCCAGCGAGCTCGAGCGAACGTCGGCCTGGCTGTCGTCGACCGAGGTGACGCCCGCATACGGGATCGCGACCGCGATGAGGCCGGCGACCGCAAGCCCAGCGAGAATTCCGCGCGGGACGAATCGCAACCGGTCGGTGCGGGGCTCGAGGTCTCGTTGATCCTCGGGCCCGGTGTCGCGGCCGAGTATCACCGCCCCCAGCAACAGGAAGCAGACCGGAAGGACCGTCAACTCCCAGGCCCAGTCCAGCGCTGCGGCGACGGCAAAAGCGCATGCGGCCGCGGTTGCCGCCGCGAGCACTGCCGCCGAAGGCTCCGTGCGGTCGAGGCGGAAGGCTCGTACGGCGCCGGTCACGAGGATGAACCCGATCAGCCCGGCGATCAGCGCGAAGCCCACGATCCCGAGCTCCGCGAGGGTCTCGAGGTAGAGCGAGTGAGCATCGCGGACGAAGAGCCCCGCTGCTCCGACCTGGTCGACGTCGCGCGCCCACCAGAACTCGTAGGTACCCGGGCCGATGCCGTGCAACGGTTCGGTCGCATTCGCGTCGAGTGCGCTCTGCCAGAACTGGTAGCGGCTGCTGCCGTTGAAGCTGCTCAGCCGTTCGACGCCCCCTGCGGTGTCGGGCTGCTTGAACTGATCCCAGCGATCCGAGATCTCACCCGGGGCGCCCGCCACCAGCGCGGCCACGACCACGATCACGGCCAGCGACGCTGTGATTGCGCCGGCGACGGCGCGCGACGGCCGCGGAATGCGCGGCCCGATGTCGTGTTTGTCGGCGAGCGCGACGGCCGCCGCGAGCAGCGCCACTCCGCCGCAGACGACCAGCGACATCCCGAGCATCTCTGCGCCCTGCGAGCTGGCGGTGGAGGTGGTGACGCCGTCGGTGAAGGACGAACGCTGCGATGCGGCGGCGATCACGAGGACGGAGCCGACTCCGCCGAGCGCGAGCGGCACGATCAAGCGGACCCGCCGCGGGTGCAGGGCGATCAGCACCAGCACCGCGATCGCCGCAGCACCGATCGCGCCGCGCGAGAGCGTCAGGAAGATCGTCAGAGACATCGCGGGGATGGCGGCCACCGCCAGCGCCCGGGTAACCGTGTAGCGACCCTCGGCCGCGATCCAGACCATCAGCGGGATACCGATCGCGACCAGTTCGCCGAGCCCGTTCCAGTACCCGAGCGGATACGCGAGCCGGTTCGCGGCCCCGGGCAGGAAGGCCAGGTAGTCCTCTGCCGGGATCCACGTCGGCTCCATCCGCGAGACCAGAGCGATGACGGCGACCACCCCGGTCGCCGTTGCTACGGCGGCGGCGGTCCGGCGCGCAGCCCCGCGTCCCTGGACCGAGAGCGCCAGGGCGAAGATCGCGAGCAGCGTCGCCACCCGTCCGAGCTCGGCGACGCTGCGCTCCGCGCTCTCGGACCACCCGATCCCGAGCCCCGTCCACAGCGCGAAGGCCGCGAACAGTCCGAGGCCGGCCCAGGCGACACGGGGGAGACGCGCCGACGGCAGCGCGCCGACGGCGGCCCCCACCAGAACGATCCACCAGGCGGCGATCCCGACTTCGCTGCGGATCGTAGCGTCGTAGCCACCCTCCTTCAGGGCCAGGTAGAGGACCAGCAGGAAGGGCAGGAGAAAGCCCGCGAACGCCGGCCCGTGCCGCCTTACGGCGGTGACGACGGCGTCGGTGTTGACGCCGCCGGCAGATCTGGTTGCCCGGGTGGGGACCTCCACGGGTATCAGTCGTCTGTGGGACCCGCCTTGGCCCGCTTGCGCGCCGCCAACACGAGTCCGCCGATCAACACCGCGAGCAGGACGAGGGGCAGGCCGATCCCGCCGCCGCCGCCCAGCATCGAACTGACGACGGCCTCGAGCGGAGCCTCGCCGTCGGCCTCGGCCGAATCGAACTTCTGGTCGTCGGACAGAGCCGAGCCCGAGCCCGACTGGCTGTCGCCCGATCCGTTCGAACCGTCGCCGTCACCGTTGGAGTTCGAGCGGCCCGAGGTCGCCTCGAGGGCCGCGGCTGCGCGCTGGCCGTCCTCGCCCTGCGCGCGCAGCGCATCGAGCTGAGAACTGTCGAGGCTCGGGGCGGGCGTCGAGCTGCTGGACCCACCGCCGTCACCACCGTCGCCGTTGCCCCCGCCGCCCTTGTCGGTGGTGCTGTTACCGCCGGCGCCCGGGATCGACTCCGTGTACTGATCGAGGCCCGGACTCTGAGCGCTGGCGCTGGCCGCGAACCCGAGGAACAGGGCGACGATTCCGACGACGACTACCGTGCTGAAGCTTCTTTTCTGGCTCATACTCACCTATACGAAACGTGGCGCCCATTGCTGACGGACGTGCGATCGGGTCTCCCGCACAGCTTTATACTGCCGCGGCGTCGTCGGCGCCGGGCGGGTTCGGCGGCCGTCATCTACGTGAGCCAAGGAGAGGTCAGCGAATGAACCCCAGAGTCGCCCTCATCGCAGTCGCGTCACTGCTCGCGGCTCTGATGCTCGGCGGTTGCGGGCTCGAGGGGCAGCCCTTCTCGACCACGACCGACAAGACCACCGCCGATACCGAAATCTCCGGATCCGAGACCGGCGAGTTCAGCCCAACGGTCGTGACCGCCGACGCGATCGCCGCGTTCCCGAAGAGCTCACCGGAAGCCGCGGCTCTCGAGTGGTGGCGTGCCGTTCAGACGCGCGATCCCGACGCTGTCCTCGAGGCATATTCCTCCGACGCCCGCAGCCAGCTGCCGCAGAAGTTCTCGAGCGCGATCGTCACCGCCATTTCGCCCATCGCCGCCGAGGCCTCGATCGAGATCGTCGATGTCGAATCCGAGGGCGATGACGCCGCTACCGTCTACGTCGTGATCAGCTCCAGCGATTCGAGGCTGAACGGTCCCCTGGCGCTCCCGATGGAGAAGGCGGGCGACAGCTGGGAGATCACGGATCCGGTCTTTCTCGGCTCGATAGCCGAGGCCGTCATCATCACCGCGCGATTGGCCGAGCAGACGGCAAGGGACGCCGGTCAGTAATCGGTCGTTCCCCGCACGGCCCTCCGCTGCCCCGGTGAGGTGCGGACGATGAGCGATCCGAAGGGCGGCCGAGCAGCCGCGCTGTGGGCGAGCCTCCGCAGCCCGTCCCGGCGCAATCTCGTCTACACGGTCGGAGCCGGCCTCCTGATCCAGCTGATGCTGGTGGTGACCGGCCCGTTCCTCAGCCGGCTTCTCGGTCCGGCGGGCAGGGGCGATCTCGCGGCGTTGATGATCTGGCCCACGGTCCTGATCCAGATCGGTGGGCTCGGCATCCCCGCTGCCGTCACCTACTTCCTCTCGCGGGGCCTGCAACGCCGAGCCA
This sequence comes from Conexibacter sp., assembly GCA_018263295.1. GTDB lineage: Bacteria > Actinomycetota > Thermoleophilia > Solirubrobacterales > 70-9 > RHKX01. The sequence continues at coordinate 917 of JADFCZ010000182.1, read as the reverse complement.
CGATCAGGCTGGGGCTCCGCTTCGCCCTCGTCCAGGTGGTCGCGCTCGTTCTCGTCCAGTGTCTGATCGTGGTGGCCGTGTTCGCCAGTCGTGGCCCCGATGTCTACGACGCGGCGCTGATCTCGATCGCGATCATTCCCGGCATGCTGGCCCGCGAGTATGGGCTGGCGATCCTTCAGGCTCGCGGCAGCCTGCTCTGGTACAGCCTCCTCCAGGTCCTCCCGATCGTCCTCTACGTGGTCGCGGTGGTCTTCCTCTTCGTCGTCTCGGCCGGATTGGTCGCCGTCGTGATCGCGTGGGTTGGCACGACGGCATCGATCGGACTCGCCACCTTCGCCTTCGCGATTACGAGGATCGACGCGCTGGGCCCCTCCCGCGAGGGAGCATCGGCTCCGGGCGGCAGGCAGATGCTGTCGTACGGCCTTCGCGGCATCCTCAGTGCCAACTCGGCGACCGACATCGTTCGCCCCGACCAGATCGCGCTGGCGCTGTTTCTGCCGTCTCGCGCCCTCGGGCTCTACGTCGTTGCGCTCTCGATCACCAATCTTCCCTACTTCATCGCCAAGGCGATCGGTATCGCGGCTTTCCCGGCCGTCGCTCGCGAGTCCGAGCCGGCCGTCGCTCGCCGCGTCGCATGGCGGTACCTCTGGACGATGATCGCCGCCGCCGGACTGATCGTCGCCGCCCTGTTCGCAACCGCCTCGTTCCTGATCCCGTTCTTCTTCGGCGATGCGTTCGACGAGTCGGTCGAGCTCTCGTACATCCTCCTTGCGGGCACGTTCTTCACGGCGGTCCGCCGCGTCGGCGCCGAATGCATGCGAGGACGTGGGCAGCCGGGCGCCGGCACGACGGCGGAGATCGTCGCCGTCGTCTGGCTGCTGGCGACGCTTGCCGTCCTGCTGCCGATCGTCGGGGTC
>JADFCZ010000181.1 GCA_018263295.1 Conexibacter sp. | reverse complement strand
CGGTGGATCGGCCTCACGCACCTGCACTACCGCGACTACGAGCTCTCGGTCGACGGCGACCCCGTCTCGGTGACCGGCGACGGCCCGCGGCAGTACGTGACCCGAGATCTCCACCGGCGGACCAACGCCCTCCTCCGGGATCTGACCGCCGGCGACGCGCCCTTCTACCTGCAGCTCGACGAGCTCGCACCTCACAGCGACCATCTCGCGCGCGGGGTCTGCACCCGCAGCGCGCTGCCGGGACCGCGCGGGTTCGCCGGCGTCCGCGGCTTGCCGGGCACTCATCTCCCCGCCGATCCCGCGGGCGAGCGGAGCGTCGCCGACAAGCCGGCCCATATCCGCCGGCTACCGCCGATCGACGCTCGTGGGCGCGATGCGATCCAGCGACGCCAGCGCTGCCGGGCGGCGGCGATCCACGAGGCCGATCGCGGGATCGGCCGGATGGTTCGACTGCTCCGGCGCAGGGGCGAGCTCGGCGAAACCGTCTTCGTCTTCTACTCCGACAACGGGTTCTTCGACGGCCAGCACCGGATCGTCAAGTCGAAGGGCCTGCCGTATGAGCCCTCGATCCGCGTGCCGGCGATGATCCGGGTCCCGCGGCGGATCCTCGGCTCCGATGCGTCCCGCCGGCTGCGCCTGCCGACGTCCAACATCGACATCGCGCCGACCATTCTCGACCTCGCGGGCGCCGAGCCCTGCGCCCGCCCCGGAGACTGCCGCCGACTCGACGGGCGCTCGATCCTCGGCGGTCTCACCGGCGGGTCGCCGTGGTCGGCGAACCGGCCGATCCTGATCGAGGTCGACCAACGGGGGAAGATCGCGGGCGGGACGCTGGCGTGCGGTTACGCCGGCGTCCGTACCCGCGATCAGCTCTACGTCGACTACGAGAGCATCGTCCGTCGCTCGCGTACCTCCTGCCGGCCTTCGCGGGAGTCGGAGCATTACCGGCTCGACCGCGATCCGCAGGAGAACCGCAACCTCTGGCCGCCCCGGAACCACGCCGACGCGACCGAGCAGGCCCGCCTCCACGTCCTCACGCGGCGGCTCTCGACCTGCTCCGGCAACCTCGACTCGCCGGCGGACTGGACGGCCGCGACGGGCGGGCCGCCGGCGAACCCCTGCGAGTAGCTACTCGCCGGCGCCGAGCTCGGACGGGCGGACCGTGCCGCCGCGCATCGCCCGCTCGGCGAGGGCGATCCGCTTCTCGTTCTGGGGAAGATCGTCGACGCCGAACTTCTCGAACAGGACACGGAGGTTCGCCTTGACCGCACCGACGCTCATGAAGAGCTCCTCGGCGATCGCCTGGTTGGAGGCAGGCGCCGCCGCGAACGAGTGCCCGGCGGCGAGCGGCCGGCAGAGCGCGACGAGCACGCGCCGCTGAACGGCGCCGAGGTCGGGAGCGGGATCGCCGGTGCTGACCGCCCGCGTCGGCCGCCCCGCACCCGACTGCGCCGGATCGCGGAACAACAGGCCGGTCCCGCCGACGACGATCAGCTCGCGATCGGCGAGGCGCCGGCGCGAGCGCAGCGGCTCGCCGTCGACGGTCGTCCCGTTCCGCGAGAGCCCGTCGTCGGCGATCACCCAGGCTCCTCCGGTGCGCCAGAGCTCGGCGTGGATCCGCGAGACCGACTCGTCCCCGTCGATCCGCAGGTCGGAGCCCTCCTCCCGCCCGACGACGATCCGCTCGCGATCGCCGAGGCCGAGCACCCGCTGGACCCCCTCGTGGTCGCGCCAGACGAGGAACGGCTCCCCCGAGCGCTCCTGCTCGATCTGGCGCTTCAACTCCGCCGCCGACTGATCCGCGGTTGGGACGCGATGAGGCATCTGCCGCCACGATACGACCCGGCCCGAGCATCCGCCGGGCGGGCGCCGGTACTGGTTCCGGGCAGTCCCATCGGGTAGAAGTGAGGCATGCGAGTCGTGATTGCGGGCGGGCACGGGAAGATCGCGATCGAGCTGACCCGCCTCCTCGACGAGCGCGGCGACCTGGTCCGCTCGCTGATCCGCAACCCCGACCATGCGGAGGAGGTCCGTCATGCCGGCGCGACCGAGGCGATCGTCTGCGACCTCGAGGAGGAGCACGAGGACCGCGTCGCCGAGGCCGTGGGCGAGGCCGACGTCGTCGTGTTCGCGGCCGGCGCCGGGCCGGGAAGCGGGCCGGAGCGCAAGGAGACGATGGACTACGGCGGCGTCGTCAAGCTGCTCGCCGCCGCCGAGCACAACCACATCCCCCGCTTCGCGGTGATCAGCTCGATGGGCGCGGACTCCGCCCACGAGGGCGAGGAGACCTTCGACGTCTACCTGCGCGCCAAGGGCAGAGCGGACGACGCCGTCCGGGCGAGCGGGCTCGACTACCTGATCGTCAAGCCCGGCGGGCTCACCGACGATCCTCCGGCCGGGACGGTCACAGCCGGCGAGTCGGTCGAACGCGGTCAGATCCCGCGAGCCGACGTCGCGGCCGTGCTCGCGACCCTGCTGCGAGACGGCGCCCGCGCGCGGACGATCGAGGTCGTCGGCGGGACGACGCCGATCGAGGGGCTCGCGGAGCGGCTCGGCGGCTAGACGGAGCTGCCGAGGGGCTCGCGGCGCTCGGCCGGCTCGGAGCCGGTGCGCGCCGGCGCGTGCTCGGGCCGCGGTTCGAGGCGGCCGGCGGCGGCGACCGTCCAGAGCACCGCCACCCAGGTCCCGGTGGCGACCGCGATGTGGACCCAGACGAGCGCCGCAGGCAGCTCGAGCGCCCACTGGATGCCGCCGATCGCGGCCTGCAGCGCGATCAGGCCGATCAGCACCGAAAGCGGGCGCAACGCCCGGCGGTCGCCGCCGCGGCGGGCGAGGATGAACCAGACGGCGACGGCGGAGATGCCGAAGACGGCGGCGAGGATCGAGTGCCGCTCGACCACCCACTGGAGCGTGTCGGTCCCCTTGAAGTCGAAGCGCTTCACGAGCTCGCCGTTGTGGTCGCCCGGATGGGGGCCGGAAGCGGTGCTGATCGTTCCCGCGAGGATCGTCAGCTGGCCGATCGGGACGAGCGCCCGGACGGCCCAGACGCCGAGCCGGTCGGTCGAGCGCCGGCGCTCGTCGGGCTCGTAGCGCGAGCACCACATCAGCGCGAACGCGGCGTCGAGCAGCATCATCGAGAGGATGAAGTGGCACATCACCAGGCCCGGGGCGAGGTGGTACTTGACGACGAGCGCTCCGAGCGCGGCCTGCGCGATCACGCCGAGCGGCAGCAGCGCCCCGAAGACGGCCAGGTGCCAGCGGTAGGGGCGGCGGAAGAAGGCGAGGACGCAGGCGGCGATCACCATGATCCCGACGAAGCCGGTGAACAGCCGGTTCCCGTACTCGATGACCGCGTTGATGTCGGCCGGCGGGACGGTGCCTCCGTAGCACTTCGGCCAGTCCGGGCAGCCGAGGCCGGAGGCCGTCAGCCGGACGGCGGCGCCGGTGAGGACGATCGCGGCGAGCGACACGAGCGCGACGGACGTCACGACGAAGTAGGCGCGGCGGGAGATCGTGAAGCCCCGGATTGCCTGGAGGCGACTCATGCGGCACGCCACGGTACCGAGCCGTGGCCGCGGGCCGCCTCCGCGGAAACTGCTCAGGGGCCCCTAGTTGCCCGGCGTGCCCGGCCTCGCCCCCGGCTCGGGCATCGCCCTAGACGAATCCCTGGGATCGGCTGAGAGCGCGGGGGCCGCTTGACCCGCGGTCAACTCCCCGGGGCAATTGCAAGGGTTTTGTGAGCAAGACTTCATCCAGGGAGGGGATCGTGTAGCCTGCGCGAACCTTGCAATTGGTAATGCCGAGTCTCGCCCACTGAAGAGGCGGGAGCGGGGGAACCAAGAGTTGGGGCGAATCCGCCGGTAGGTGGAGGCGCAAGCTCCTTTAGCGCTAGCCCGTCAGCTAACCCCGTAGGCCGAAGAAGGAGTCCTACGTGCGCAAAAACACCAGCTTTACGCGAATAGCCGTACCGGCTGTTCTGGCGGTCCTCGCCCTGCTCGTCCCGGCCACCGCGCAGGCCGGCGGTGGTCTCTCCACCAACAGCAACGAGACCGTACCCGGTTCGAAGGCCAAGCTCGTCGGCGGCAGGGCGATCGCCCCGGCCGACGCCCCCAAGCGGGTCCAGAAGGTCATCGCCGCGGCGAACAAGATCCGCAACAAGCCCTACAAGTGGGGCGGCGGCCACGGCGACTGGAAGGACAAGGGCTACGACTGCTCCGGCGCCGTCAGCTACGCCCTCCACGGCGGCAAGCTCCTCGACGTGCCGCTCGACTCGACCGGCCTCTCCCGCTACGGCGTCAAGGGCAAGGGCTCCTGGATCAGCGTCTACGGCAACCCCGGGCACGCCTACATGGTCGTCGCGGGCCTCCGCTTCGACACCGCCGCCACGCGCGGTGATGGCCCAAGCTGGAGCAAGAGCCTGCAGTCCACATCCGGCAAGTTCAAGGTCCGCCACCCGCGCGGTCTCTAGACCGCCGATCGCATGAACTGAGCGGAAGGGCCGTCCCACCGGGCGGCCCTTCGCGTTTCGCGGGCCCGTGATCGGTGTCCGGTGGCCGGGTAACACCTTCGTCAGACTTCCGTGTCCTTCCGATGAGCGAGCTCTGCGTCCGCATAACCGAGTTCACCGATCCCGCCTGCCCGTGGGCCTACAGCGCCGAGCCGTTCCGGCACCGGATCGACTGGCTCTACGAGGGCCGGATCGAGTGGGAGCCGCGGATGGTCGT
>JADFCZ010000180.1 GCA_018263295.1 Conexibacter sp. | reverse complement strand
TCGTCGCCGCACCGAAGGTGCCGTCTCCGTTCCCGGGCAGGACCGAGACGCTGTTGGACGAGAAGTTGGTGACGGCCAGATCAGGGTCGCTGTCCGCGTTCAGGCTGCCGATCGCGACCGACCGGGGAACGGCCTCGACGGTGGGACGTGATGGCTGCTCGGTGAAGGCTCCGTTCCCGTCGTTGAGCAGGACCGAGACGTTGTTGGATGAGGTGTTGGCGGTTGCGAGATCGAGCTTGGTGTCGCCGTTGAGATCGCCGACGGCGACGTACTCGGGCGCTGCGCCGACGGTGGTATTGACTGGCGCATCGAAGGCCCCGAGCGCCTGCGATCCGACGACGCAGGAGCCCAGGGCGACCAGCAGGGCGATGGCGATCAGCCGGGTTCGGCTGCGGGGTCGTTCGTGCGATGCGGGGCCCACGGTTCTCCTTGCCTCCGGACTACTCGGCCGGAACTGCGTTTCGGGGAACCTACCGTCACCTGACTCAGATGTCGCCAGTGGGCATGCCCGGCCCTACGCCGCGCCCGCCGCCCACTCGTGGACGTAGCGAACGGCGGCGGCGCCCTCGCCGACCGCGATCGCGCAGCGCTTGATCGAGCCGGCGCGGACGTCGCCGGCGGCGAAGACGCCGGGCACGCTCGTCTCCTGGATGCCGGTGGCACCGACCTCGGGGCCGGTGAGGATGAAGCCCTTCTCGTCGCGGGCTACGGTGTCTCCGAGCCAGTCGGTGCACGGGTCGGCCCCGAGGAAGAGGAACAGGTAGTTGAGCGGCATCCGCTCGCCGTCCTTGAGGGTGACGGCCTCGAGCTCGCCGTCGGTGCCGTGGAGCTCGGCGATCTCGGACTGGTCGCGGATGACGACGTTCCAGGTCTCGAGGTCGTCGATCAGGTACTGCGACATCGTCTCGCCGAGGTCCTTGCGGCGGTGGATCAGGGTGACGAGCGCACCGCCCTTGGCGAGCCAGATCGCCGCCTGGGCGGCGGAGTTGCCGCCGCCGACGATGCCGACGCGCTGGGCAGCGCACCGCTCCCCCTCCATCGGCCCGGCCGCGAAGAAGACGCTGATGCCCTCGTAGTCGGCGAGGTCGGCGATGTCGAGGCGGCGGTAGTCGGCGCCGGTGGCGATGACGACGCTGCGGGCGAGGATCTCGTTGCCCTCCTCGAGCCGGACGAGGTGCCGCTCCTCCCCCGGCTCGAGCGCGGTGGCGCGGTAGGGCGTCGCCGTGCGCGCCTTGAACTTGCGGGCCTGGGTGACGGCGCGGCTGGTCAGCTCGCTGCCGCTGATCCCGCCGGGGAAGCCGAGGTAGTTCTCGATCCGGCGCGAGGTCCCGGCCTGCCCGCCGAGCATGCTCCCCTCGACGACGAGCGTGTCGAGGCCCTCGGAGGCACCGTAGACGGCGGCGCCGAGGCCGGCCGGGCCACCGCCGATCACGAGCAGGTCGACCTCCTCGCGCGGCTTCAGCTCGAGGCCGACGCCGAGCGCCCGCGAGAGCTCGCCGTTGGTCGGGTTGCGGAGGTCGGTCCCGCCGGGCAGCCGGACGAGCGGCAGCTCCTCCGGCTCGAGGCCCTCGACCAGCGCGGCGATCTCGGGGTCGTCGCCGTGGGCGGGGTCGTGCCACTGGTAGGGCAGGCGACCGCGTCCGGCGAAGGCGACGATCCGGCGGGTGTCCTCCGATGAGCGCGGGCCGATCACCTGGACGCCGATCCCGTCGACGGTCTGAAGCGCCTCGCGCCTTTGCATGAAGGTGGCGAGCAGCAGGTCGGGCAGCGTGCCGCCCTCGTTGAGGAGCGGGCGCAGCTTCTCCCGCGGCACGGCGATGTAGCGCATCGGCTGCGTCGCGACCGCGGTCAGATAGACGGTCTGGCCGTTGAGCAGGTTCATCTCGCCGAGGAACCCGGAGGCGCCGTGGCGGACGATCTCGTTCCCGGCGGGACCCTGGATCGCCGCCTCGCCCTCGATGATCGCGATCAGCGGGTAGGTCTCGTCACCGACCCGGTAGAGGATCTCGCCGGCTTCGGCGGTCAGCTCCTCACCGATCGCGGCGAGCGTCTCGAGCTGGCTCGGGGACAGAACTGGGCTCGCCGGCGCTTCCACGGGAAAATCGTACCCAGCGTGCCAAGTCCGCAGACTAGGATCCCGGCATGGGCGCCGAGCGCATTCCCGAGGGGCCGATCGGGCTCGTCGGCGCGGGCTACATCGGCCACCTCTTCGCCCAGCAGTTCGCGCTCGCGGGCCGTGAGGTCCGGGCGTGGTCGCCGGGCGGCTCGGCGCAGACGCTGACCGACCGGCTGCGCGAGAGCCTCGGGACGCTGGTCGACGTCGGCGCCGTCGACGCCTCCGAGGTGGACGCGGTCGTCGCGCGCGTCTCCGCCCACGACGACCTCGCCGAGGCACTCGGGCCGTGCGCGGCGGTGATGGAGGCGATCGTCGAGGACGCGGACGAGAAGGCAGCGGTCTACGAGCGGATCGAGGCGGCTGCCGGGCCGGAGGTGCCGCTCTGGAGCGCGACCTCGAACTTCCCGATGAGCCGCCTGGCGGCCGGGATGGAGCACCCGGAACGGGCGATCGTCCTCCACCCCGTGCAGACGCAGCTGATCATCTTCGTCGAGGTCGTCCCCGGCGAGCGGACGAGCAAGGAGACGGTCGCGGCGACGCTCGCCTTCTGCGAGGAGGCCGGCCTGCGGTCGGTGCTCCTGCGCAAGGAGATCCCCGGCTTCCTCTGGAACCGCGTCTGGTTCGCGATGCTCCGCGAGATGCTCCACCTGGTCGACGTCGGTGCAGTCGAGCCGCGCGAGCTCGACTCGCTCGTGCAGACGACACTGCGGGCGTTCGTCCCCGTCTTCGGGCCGCTGCAGATGACCGACCTGATCGGCCACGACACGCTCCGGGACATCTCGAACGCGCTCTATCCCGAGCTCGCGGCCGACACGACGGCGTCGAGCACGATCGCCGAGCACGTCGCCGAGGGCCGGCTCGGGGTCAAGAGCGGCGAGGGCTTCTACGAGGACGGTCCCGAGCGGGTCGGCGAGATCGCCGAGCGGCTGAGCCGGATCGCGCTCGAGCTCGCCGACGAGGCGAAGCGCGACGCCTAGGCCCCCGCCGTTGCGGGGGTGAGCGGGTCCACACCGGCGGGTGTGGAAGCGGCGCCCGATAGCGGCCACCCTTGGTGCATGAACTCACCAGCACGCACATATTCACGTCCCCGTCCTTCCCGTCTTCGCGCTCTCGCCGCCCTCGCCGCGGCGGTCGGCCTCGTCGGCATCGCCGCCGCTCCGGCCACCGCCGCGCCGAAGGTCACCGGCAAGTTCGACGTCTCCGGGGTGGGCACCAACAACGAGATCACCAAGGGCCCCGACGGGCACATGTGGGTGACGCTCGACAACGCGAACGACGTCGCCGAGATCACGCCGAAGGGCAAGGTCAAGGAGTACGACGCGCTCGACATCTCCAACCCGGTCGGGATCGCGAGCGGCCCCGGCGGCACCCTCTGGGTGACCCAGTCCAACGGCGTCGCCCTCTTCGACCCGTCCGATCCGGACGCGGCCGAGAAGTTCACGATCAACGACATCACCGACCCGCGGCCGATCGTCCGCGGGCCCGACGGCAACATGTGGACCGTCAGCGGCGACAACGTGATCAAGATCCCGGTCGACGATCCGACGAACGCCGAGTCGTTCCAGGTGATCGACGCCGGCCGCGACATCGATCGCGGCAAGGACGGCAGGCTCTGGGTCGGCGACTTCGGCGGCCAGGTCGTGCGGGTCAAGACCGACGGCACCGCCAAGGCCTACGACACCGGCGCCGGCTCCGGCCTGCAGGCGATCGCCGCCGGCCCGAAGGGCGAGGTCGGCTACGCCGATCCGACGTCGAACCCGCAGATCGCGGGCCGCGTCGTCGACGGCAAGGTCAAGAAGTCGAAGACCGCCGGCGACCCGTTCGGCGTCGCCTACGCCAAGAGCACCTACTGGATGCCGCGGTTCGCGACCGGCGACCTGCTGGCGCTCGACGCCGAGAGCGGCGATCTCGCCTCTCCGGTGGGCTTCGGCCAGAACTCCGGTCCGCGGCGGATCGCCAAGGGCCCCGGCAACACCCTCTGGGTGACGCTCGAGAACGCCGAGAAGATCGCCCGGGTGAGCGATGTAAGCCGCCCGGGCCCCGGCCCGACCTGAATCGGTACGGGGGACGACGAAGCGGGCCGGCAGCGATGCCGGCCCGCTGTCGTTCGGAGAGGGACGGCGCCGCTTCGTTTCCCGTTACGTTCCACTCATGTCCACAGCATCCGAACCGACGCTCTACGTCCCCGCCCGCTTCAACGGACCCCGCGAGAGCGGCCAGGGCGGCTACACCGCCGGGCTGATCGCGATGCGGATGGGCGAGCTCGCCGAGGTCTCGCTGCGGGCACCGATCCCGCTCGACCGCGAGCTGAAGCTCACCGAGCACGACCACGGCGGCATCGACGTCCACGACGGCGAGACGCTCGTCGCCGAGGCGAAGCCGCGTGAGCTCGAGCTCGAGGCGCCCGAGCCGGTCGGCATCGAGGAGGCGCGGGCCGCGAGCGCCCGCTACCGGGGCCTGCCCGACGGCGAGTTCAGCCACTGCTTCGTCTGCGGGATCGGCCGTGAAGACTCGTTCGGCGTCGAGGCGGGCGCCGTCGAGGGCCGCGAGGTCGTCGCCGCGACCTGGACCCCGGACTCACGCACCGACGTCGACGGCACCGGCCGCGCCGCTCCCGAGTTCGTCTGGGCGGCACTCGACTGCCCCACTTACTTCGCCCTTTACCCGGACTCGCTGCCGGTCAGCTTCCTCGCTCGGTTCACGGCGCGGGTCGACGAC
>JADFCZ010000179.1 GCA_018263295.1 Conexibacter sp. | reverse complement strand
GCTTTCCACGCCACCAGCGTCGGGATGTGTGGTGCCGGCGTTGAGCCAGGGGCGGTGCCAGAACGCAATCCGGCAGTTGCCCGGGCCTCGGACCTTGCGCCGGAGCCAACGGAGCTGTGGCGATCCCGGTGAGTGGTCAACCTCGGAATTGAGGCTCAAGACCTTCCATCCGGCGACACGGAACGCGTAGTAGTCCGGGGGGGTGCGGCCGCGGATCGCCCGCCAATATGGGTCGTAGCCGTACTGCCGGTTGCCTGCCTCGTGGTTGCCGATAGTCGGTGCCGTAACCGCTGCGACGCGGCCGTACGTGGGCTCGTAGCGCTCGGCGAAGTCGGCCGCGGTTCCCTTCGGATAGACGTCGCCGAGGTAGAGGAAGCGGTCGGGCTCGGCACGAGCGATCATCTTCGCCACGGCGTAGCTCTCGGGGCTGCCATCGGCTCCGTCGCCGACCGCCCAGATCTCTGCGCGCTTCTCATCCGAGGAGGGAACGAAGCTGCTGCTGTCGGTCCGATCTCCTCCACCGACGGCGAGCGCTGCGATGCTCAGCGCCACGACCACAGCGACGCTCATGATCCGTCCCTCATCACCTGTCCAATTCTCCGACCAACTGCTCTGACGAATGTACTCGAGACACCCCGTAGACCGGCGCAGAAAGCCCTTCTACGCGGATCTCTTCTCGCGGATGAGGGCCGGGCCCTAGGGCGGGCGAGCTGTAAGTAGTTGGCCGGGGGCGCGTCGCGCCCCCGGCCGTGGCTGGAGCTCTGAACGGTCCCCAGCACCATCTCAATCGGCAGTCTGCCCAGCACCTTCAACCCGCAAGCCCCCATGCAGACAGGGTCCAGCTCCGGGCCCCGTTCCGGCCCGAAGCTGGACTTCACGGGCAGGCGCACTCCTTGGGGGGCGGAATGCGTCTGGCCCGATCAGGAACTTCGACGCCGACCCGACCCGACCTGCAAGGCTGCCGAGCCCGTAGACGCCGGGGTCGTCCTGACTATGGCCCGGTCGAGTCTTCGACGTAGGTGAACGGGTCCGAGCAGGGCGTGGTTCCGCCACCGGCGAGGACGCCCTTCGCCGTCAGCGTCGTCGTCGAGTTGTCGGGGACCGCGACCGGAATCCCGGCACCGGTGAACAGGTCGACATTGCGGTTGGCTGCCGGCGTCCCGCTGCAGTCGCCGCTCGGATAGATCTTCACCTTCGAGACGCCTGCGCCGCTCGGCACCGTCCCGATCACCCGCGGCAGGTTGTTGTCGGCGGGGCCGGCGGGATCCGTCGCGGTGATCACCGGCTTGCTGGGCGCCGGCCCGGTCGAGTCTTCGACGTAGGTGAACGGGTTGGAGCAGGCCGTGGTCCCGCCGCCCGCGAGGACGCCCTTCACCGACAGCGTCGTCGTCGAGTTGTCGGGGACCGCGACCGGAATCCCGGCGCCGGTGAACACGTCGGCGTTGCGGTTGGCTGCCGGCGTCCCGCTGCAGTCGCCGCTCGGATAGATCTTCACCTTCGAGACCGTGGAGCCGCCCGGCACCGTCCCTCTCACCAGCGGCAGGTTGTTGTCGGCCGGGCTGGGCGGGTTGGTCGCGGTGATCACCGGCTTCGACGCCGCGAATTCAGCCGTGACGGTTCGCGGTGCGGCCATCGTGACGACGCAGTCGCCGTTGATGCCGACCGAGTCACATCCGGACCAGCCCACGAAGTTGGATCCGGGATCCGCGGTCGCGGTGAGTGTCACAACGGTGCCCGGATCGTAAAGGGGGCCCAGAGGGTCGGCGCCGACGTTGCCGGAGCCATCGCCGATCTCGTTGACGGCCAAGGAATTCTGAGGCCCTGGCCGCGTCTGCAGTAGCTGCTCCACCTGGCTGTCGTGGTCGTTGAACCACGGGATGATGCCGGCCTGCCATCGAGCGACGAATCGCGTCGTGAATTCCTTGCGAGGATCGGACTCGATCAGCGGCGTCAACGCAGCCGTGAGCTCGGGCACCCTCGTCTCGAGATCGAGGCCGTCCGCGGCCTGCCTCACGGTCTCCAGCTCATCGATGAACTGATCAGAGCAGGCGGGGTCGGCGAAGCACGCATCGACGATTGCAGACACGCCGCCGGGCTGGTTCCAGCTGTCCGCCGCGGCCGCAAGTGGGTACGACAGGTCGTAGTTGGTGTCCCCGAACGGCGGCCTGAGGGTCTGGTCAGTTCCGGTCGGCAGCAGCGAGAACAAGCCGTTCGCATCGCTGTGGAGGTAGTAGTTGCGCCGCGACCAGCTGTAGCCGTCCCAATGACCGAGATACCACTCGGCGGCGAGCATCCTGATCGTCCCATCGGGGCTGGCCAGATGACTCTGGATGGTCGCCCAGTCCCGGGTCCTGACGGCAGCAGAGAAGGCTTCCAGGTCGGACCAGTCCGTGTCACTGCCTTCGTCGACCTCGAAGTCCGTCTTCAGGTCGTCGCCCGTCCGAACGATGTCCTGAGTGCGGACGGCCTCGAAGAGGTGGCGGGTACTGGCGAACCAGTGGGCCAACGACTGGTCGGTCCACTTCTCCAGGTTGAGGTAGAGGCCGTAGTACTCGTCGTTGATCCAGAGCCGGGCATAGCCCGTCCGGGGCGCCGGCATGCCGGCGGCGCGAATCACGTCGTAGCTGAGCGTTTCGCGGAGATAGGTCGGGTCCTTGACCATGTTGTTGAGGGTCATCTTCTTCAGGCCGTTCGGGCGGGACTCCTTCGGGAACTTCAGGTTGAAGGCGGCCTTCTGGTCGAGGAACCGGAACGTGGAGTGGCCCTTCAGCTTGGCCTCGATCCGCCAGGGCGTGCCCGATGAGCCGAAGGTCCGCCCACCCGAGCCCGTCATCCAGAAGCCGACGCCCCCGGCGTATTCCCGGAGTGGGTCGTCCGAGTTCAGGATCGCTTTCTGGGTGTCGTCCAGCGTCAGGTGGACGTCGACGACCTCGGATGGTTGGTACATCCAGGCCACGTCGTCCCAGACGGCAGCTGAAGCCTGTCCTGCGCTGAGGCCTGCGGCTGCGGCGTA
>JADFCZ010000178.1 GCA_018263295.1 Conexibacter sp. | reverse complement strand
GAGCGACGGCAAGGGTACCCGCTTGTGCGGCAGTCGTCGGCGGAGATAGGGTGCGCGGCCATGGACCTGTCCCGGACCCGACGATTCGCGCTGCTCGCCGCCGTTGCAGCCGTTCTGGCGGGGGCGATGTTCGCCGCGACGGCCGCGGCGAAGATCGAGCGCTGCAACGGGCAGAAGGTGCTCTGCAACCAGCCGTTCAACGAGGTCGTGCTCGCCGGCGCCCACAACGCGATGTCGACGGCCTCGCTCGGTTGGCTGCTGCCGAACCAGTCGATCGCGATCCCCGACCAGCTCCGCTTCGGAATCCGCGGCTTCCTCGTCGACACCTACTACGGGGTCCAGGGCGAGGACGGGCTCGTGGTCAACTCGAACGCCGACGACCCCGACGCGCGGACGTACTTCTGCCACGTCTACTGCCAGCTCGGCTCCTCGCAGCTCGCGCCGATGCTGCGGCAGATCCGCAAGTTCCTGCGGAACCGGCCCAACAACGTCCTGCTGATCGACAACGAGGACTACATCCGCCCCGCCGCCTACGCCCGCGCCGTCGAGCGCAGCGGCCTGATCGACTTCGTCTACCGCGGCCCGACCGACGAGTGGCCGACGCTGCGGCAGATGATCAGGTCGCGCCAGCAGGTCGTGATGCTCGCCGACAACGACGCCGGCGACTTCGACTGGTACCACCGGACCTACCAGGGGATCCTGCAGGAGACGCCGTACAACTTCCCGAACTCCGATCAGCTCACACAGCCGGCCAACTGGGAGCAGAGCTGCGGCCCGAACCGCGGCGACGTCACCGGGTCGATGTTCCTGATGAACCACTGGTCGCCCCCGACGGCGCCGCCGCAGCCGGACCTCGAGAAGTCGGCGGAGGTGAACGCCCGCAGCGTCCTCGTCGGGCGGGCCCAGAAGTGCGCCGAGGTGCGTGGTCGCCTCCCGTCCCTGATCGCGGCCGATCAGATCACCGCCGGCGACCTGATCGGCGCCGTCCGCGACCTCAACGCGATCGCCGCCCAGTCGCCGGGGCCGTGAGCCCGATCGGCGCCGGGCGGACCTCGGCGCTCGCCTATCGCGAGGGCGTCCCCGCCGGAGACGAGCAGGGCCCTCCCCTCCTCTGCCTCCACGGCTTTCCCGAGAACTCGTTCATGTGGCGCGGACTGCTGACGGCGGCGGCCGAGGCCGGCCACCGCGGCTACGCGCCGGACATGCCCGGCAGCGGCGACTCCCCCGCCGACCCCCCGGCTACCTGGGAGCGGCTGGTCGAGGCCGTCGACGCCTTCGTCGCCGAGCTCGGCCTCGACCCGGTCGTCCTCGTCGCCCATGACTGGGGCGGGCTGATCGGCCTGCGGTGGGCCTGCGATCACCCCGAGCGGGTCGCGGCGCTCGTGATCGCCGACTCCGGGTTCTTCCCCGACGGCAGGTGGCACGGAATGGCCGCGGCGCTGCGGACGCCCGGAACCGGCGAGGAGCTGGTCGAGGCGATGACCCGCGAGACGTTCGGCGGTTTGATGAATGCCGTCTCGCCGGCGATGGAGGAGGAGGCGATCGACGCCTACTGGGCATCGCTGGGCACGCCGGAGGGCCGGCAGGCGATCCTGGAGATGTATCGGTCAGGCGACTTCGAGAAGCTCGCTCCCTACGAGGGCGCTCTCGCCCGGCTCGGCCTGCCGACTCTGATCCTCTGGGGCGAGAACGACGAGTTCTCGCCGGTCGCCGGGGCGCACCGCTTCCACCGCGAGATCCCGGGCTCGCGGCTCGAGGTGATCGGGGACGCCGGCCACTTCGTCTTCGCCGACGCCCCGGAGCGGAGCACGGGCGCCGTCCTGAGCTTCATCGACTCGCTCTGAGCGGCTCGCTCCGGCCCTAAGTGGGACGCGATGTTTTGCAATCCGGTTTTCGGGTATCGAGCGCCCGTCAG
>JADFCZ010000177.1 GCA_018263295.1 Conexibacter sp. | reverse complement strand
TACAGCGCCGAGCCGTTCCGGCACCGGATCGACTGGCTCTACGAGGGCCGGATCGAGTGGGAGCCGCGGATGGTCGTGCTCGCCGACACTCGCGAGGAGCAGGAGCAGAAGTTCACGCCCGAGAAGCTCGCCGAGTCGGTGCGGAAGATCGCGGCCGAGCACCTGATGCCCTTCGACACCCGCCCCAAGCCCTACGTGCCCCCGAGCCGACCCGCCTGCAGGCTCGTCGTCGCCGCCCGCGTCCACGCCGATCGCCGGACGGTGCGGCGGGCGCTCCGCAGCCTCCGGATCCGCAACTTCAGGGGCGAGCTGATCGACGACCCGGAGACGATCGAGGGCGCCGCGGCCGACGCCGGCATCGGCGACGAGCTCGAGGCGTGGCTCGCTGACCCCGAGGTCGAGCGCGAGCTCGACGAGGATGCAGCCCTCGCGCGGCGCCCGATGCCGGCCGCACGCGTGCTCGACCACAAGCTCGCGAATTGGTCGGGTGGCCGCCGCTACACCTGCCCGAGCTACGAGATCACCCGCCTCGAGGACGGCGTGACGATCTCGATCCCCGGGTTTCAGCCGTTCGCCGTATACGACGCGATCCTCGCCAACCTCGTGCCGGGCCTCGACCGCCGCGAGCCGCCGGAGTCGGCCGAGGAGGTTCTGCGCTGGCGCGGCTTCCCGCTTTCGACCCAGGAGGTCGCGACCGTGCTCGACGCCTCCTTCGACCAGTCCCGCGAGGACCTCGGCCGGATCGCGACCCAGGATTACGTCGGCGCCGACGGCTTCTGGCACCTGAACGGGCAGACGTGAGCACGCCGAGAGTCGAGATCCTCGATCCGGGGAACGAGATCCGCGTCCAGGCGAGCGGCGCCGTCGGGTCGATCCAGGAGGCCGAGATCACGGTCGGGCGGAGCATGCTCGACCGGATCTGGAACGCCGACAACCTCGAGCTGATGGCCCGCGCCTACTGGGCCTTCCTGCGGCGGATGTCGCTCGGGATCATCCGCGTCCACTACGAGGCCACGTCGCGAACCGTCGCCGCGTTCGGCCGGATCCCCCTGCTCCGCTTCGGCGCCCCCCAGTACGAGACCGAGGAAGGGCTGGGCCGGGTCACATGGCCGATCGATCGCGGCCTGCTCGTCGCACGCGAGGGCCGCGGGAAGGGCGCGCTCCGCGTCTCGATCCGGCGGTGCGACCGCGATGGCGTCGACGACGGCGTCGACGCAGCGAGGAACGAGGTGCGCCTGATCGCCCGCGTCGAGGTCGAGAACTTCTACCCCGGCATTCGCGGCCGCGGCCGCTTCGCGCGCTTCGGAGCCTGGTTCTACGCCCAGACGCAGCTCCGGATCCACGTGATCGTCTGCAACGCCTACCTGCGGTCGCTGCCGCGCCTCGACTTCCCCGACATCGACAGGACCGAGATGCCGAGCGACCAGCCCGCTGGGGCGGAGGCCGGGTGAGCGCCGCCACGGCCGAGCGGCCGACCTACCTCGTCGCGGGCGCGACCGGCGTGATCGGCCGCCGGCTCGCGGCCGCGCTCCGCGGCGACGGCGTTCTCGTCAGGGCACTCGTACGCGACCCCGAGCGCGGCCGCGCGATCCTCGGCCCCGAGGTAGAGCTCTTCGAGGCCGACCTCGACGCCGCGCCGGACCTCGCCCCGGCGATGGAAGGTGTCCGGGTCGCCTACTTCCTCGTCCACATGCTCGGCAGCGGCCCCGACTACGCGCGCCGCGAGGTCGCGGCTGCCGAGCACTTCGCAAAGGCGGCGAAGGCGGCCGGCGTCGAGCGCGTCGTCTACCTCGGCGGGCTCGGCCCCGACGAGGGTGGCTCCCCGCACCTCGACAGCCGCCACCACACCGCCGAGGCGCTGCGACGCTGGGGGCCGCCGCTGACCTACTTCCGGGCGGCGATGATCATCGGCCCCCACAGCGAGTCCTACGAGCTCCTGCGCTCGATCTCGGGCCGGCTGCCGGCGCTCCCCGAGCCCGGGTGGCTGCAGTCGCGGACCCAACCGATCGGGATCCGCGACGTCGTCGCCTACCTCCGCGAGGCCCCCCTGGTGCCGGAGTCGGCCGGGCGGGAGATCCAGATCGGCGGACCGGATGTGATGCGGCACCTCGACGTGATCGGCCGGTTCTCGGAGGAGACCGGACGCCGCCCGGCGTTCCGCGTCCCGCTGCCCGACCGGATCGCCAGCCCCGGCGTCGTCGCCGCGGCCGCCGCGAGCGTCACGTCCGGGTCGCCCGCGGTCGCCGCCGAGCTCAGCCGGGGCCTAGGGGACGACACGAGCGTCAGCGACCCGAGCGGCGCGGAGCTCTTCGACATCCAGCCCGAACCGCTGAACGTCGCGATCCAGCGCGCCCTGTTCGAGCAGGAGGCCGAGAGCGATGGGTGACGTCGTCTCGCAGTCGATCGAGATCGACGCCCCGATCGAGGAGGTCTGGGAGCTGGTCATGGACCCGGACCGGCTCGGGGAGTGGGTGACCATCCACCGGGACGTCTCCGAGGTCCCCGACGGCGAGCTCGAGAAGGGCAGCCGCTTCCGCCAGGAGATGAAGCTGAAGGGCGTGCCGCTGAACGTCCGCTGGGAGGTGACCGAGTGCAGGCGCCCGCGTCGCGCCCGCTGGCAGGGCACCGCCGCGGCCGGGGCGAAGGCGCGGATCGCCTACGACCTGAAGCCGAGCGGCTCGGGCACCCGTTTCGACTACGAGAACGAGTTCGAGCTGCCCGCCGGAAAGGTCGGGAGGCTGGCGGGGCGGGCGTTCAACGCCGTCTCCGGCGACCGCGAGGCGAAGAGGTCGCTGGCGCGGCTCAAGGACTTGCTGGAGAATGCCGCGGATGATCGTTGAGGACCCGACACGCGACCGCGTCCGGATGGCCGACGTCGGCGCCGGGATCGAGATCGCCTACGAGACGTTCGGCGATCCGTCCGACCCGACGATGCTGCTCGTCATGGGCCTCGGTATGCAGATGCTCGCCTGGGACGAGGAGTTCTGCGAGGCGCTGGTCGATCGCGGCTTCCACGTCGTCCGCTACGACAATCGTGACGTCGGGCTCTCGACGAAGGTCGGCGGGGGCCCGCCGAACGTGATCGCCGGAGCGCTCGGGATCACCGGCTCCTCCCGCTACACGCTCGACGAAATGGCGGCCGACGCGGTCGGCCTGCTCGACGAGCTCGGCGTCGATCGCGCGCACGTCGCCGGCGTGTCGATGGGCGGGATGATCGGCCAGACGCTCGCCGCCCGCCACGGTGAGCGGGTCGCCTCGCTCGCCTCGATCATGTCCGGCCCCGGGGGACGGCGGCCGAGCGTGATGCCGCGCCTGAGCGTCATGGGCACGTTGCTCGCGAAGCCGCCGGTCGAGCGCGAGGCCTATGCGACCCACATCGCCCGGATCTTCACCCGGATCGGCTCCCCCGGCTTCGACCACGACTACGAGCGGCTCCGCCGCCGGGTCCTGATGATGTACGACCGCTGCTACTACCCGATCGGCACCGCCCGCCAGCTGATGGCGATCATGGCCTCCGGCGACCGGACCGAGGAGCTGCGCCGGATCCATTGCCCGACGCTCGTCATCCACGGCAAGGCCGACAAGCTGATGCCGACGGCCGCCGGCGAGGCCGTCGCCCGCGCCGTCCCCTCGGCCCGGCTCGAGCTGATCGAGGGCATGGGACACGACCTTCCCGTCCAGATCTGGCCGCGGGTGACGCGCTCGATCGCGGACAACGCCGCACGCGCCAAGCCGGCGCCCCACGCGGCCGCCGCCCACGCCTGAGTCTCGCCCCCCGAATGCGGATCGCCTTCGTCACCTGCGAGCGCCCGATCGAGCGCGACATCGACCTCGACTTCCTCGTCCCGGCGATGAAGCGGCGCGACGCCGTCGTCGAGACGCCGGGGTGGAGTGACTCCCGGGTCGACTGGGGCGGGTTCGACATGGCGATGCTGAGCTCGACCTGGGACTACTTCGAGCGCCAGGACGAGTTCCGCGAGTGGCTGCGCGGGGCCGCGAGGGCGACCAGGCTGATCAACCCGCTCGAGATCGTCGAGTGGAACCTCGACAAGCGTTACCTGCTCGAGCTCGAGGCGGCCGCCGTCCCGACGATCCCGACCGTCTGGATCGAGCCCGGCGGCGAGGAGGAGGCCGCGGAGGAGATCGCCGAGCTCGGCTGGGAGACCGTCGTGATCAAGCCGGTAATCGACCTCGGCGCCCGCAACCTGGTCCGGGTCGGCGCCGAGCACGTCGGGCAGATGCTCGCGGCCTTCGACGTCGCGACAATGGCCCAGCCCTACCTTCCGTCCGTCGCCGCCGAGGGCGAGCTCAGCCTCGTCTACGTCGCCGGCGAGCTCACGCACTCGCTGCGGAAGGTCCCCGCCCGCGGCGACTTCCGGGTTCAGCCGCAGTACGGCGGCACCCACGAATACGAGGAGTTCGGCACCGTCGTCCGCGAACTCGCCGCGGGCGCGCTGGCCGTCGTGCCCTCGGTCCCGCTCTACGCCCGCGTCGACGTCGTCGGCACCGACGACGGTCCCGCGATCATCGAGCTCGAGCTGATCGAGCCGGCGCTCTACCTCGACACGGCGCCCGAGGTCGCGGAGACGATCGCCGACGCCCTCCTCGCCGCCGCCTGAGGCTCAGCGCTCGGCGACGAGCAGCGTCTGGGCGGCGATCCCGATCGGCCCGCGCTCGTCGGAGAGCACGGTGTCGGTGAGGCCGACGCCGGTCGGTTCCGGCACCGTGACCGAGTCGAGGCAGACCCACTCGCCCTCCGGCATCCGGCTGAGGTGCACCGTCAGGTCGACGTTGATGAAGACGAAGCGCTCGTAGTCGAGGGTCGCCGAGATCCCGTTACCGGAGTCGGCGACGGCGAGCACCCGCTGCAGCGGCGTCGGCTCCTCGCCGGCGACGAGCGGATGGAGCATCCGCATCCAGACGATGCCCGGCCCGGATTCGACGAACGAGCCGCGGACGAACCGGTACTCCATCGCCGTGTGGTAGCCGACGTCGTCGCCGGTCGGGAAGTAGGCGTCGGCCCGCTCGATCTCGGCCGGCGCGGGGGGCGCCGGAACGTCCCGCGGCTCCAGACCGGGCGGGATCGGGACGCCGCGCCGCAGTAGCCGCCAGGCGCGCGCCCGCATCAGCGGCCGGCCGTCGCCGTCGGTGAGGGTCGCCTCGACCAGGTCGACGCGGCGGCCGGGGCGGACGACCGACGCCTCGGTGCGCACCGGGCCGATCGGAACCGGTGCGAGGATCTCGAGGGTGATCCGCCCGACCAGGCGGTCCCCCGGCCCCTCGCCGAGGCCCGGGGTGAGCTCGATCTCGCGACCGATCAAGGCCGCCGGGGGACCGGCGTGCTGGGAGCCCGGATCCCACGGCCCCCGGGTCGACTCGGTGGCCGCCCAGCCGCCGCCGTCAGGCTCGTAGAAAGCGGAGTTTGCGGGGACCCGGACCGCGTTCGGAGATTTGCCGTTCACCCGCCGGAGTATCCTCGACCGGGTATGGAGAAGATCGAGAAGTCCGACGAGGAATGGCGCGAGGAGCTCACTCCCGAGCAGTACGAGATCCTCCGCAATCACGGCACCGAGCGGCCGTTCACCGGTAGGTACGTCGACGCCAAGGAGGACGGCACCTACTGCTGCGCCGCCTGCGGGAACGAGCTCTTCAGCT
>JADFCZ010000176.1 GCA_018263295.1 Conexibacter sp. | reverse complement strand
CGGGCACCCCGCGCTGGTGCTCGCGGGCGACGGGAAGTTCTTCTCGCTCGGGCTCGACCTCGAGTGGATGGGAAGCACCGAGCCCAACGACGCGAAGGCCATGGTCGAGCGGACGATGGGGCTGCTCGCGCGGATCCTGACGGCCCCGTTCGGGACCGTCGCCGCCGTCAACGGCCACGCGTTCGGCGCCGGGCTGATGGCCGCGCTCGCCTGCGACATGCGGGTGATGCGCGAGGACCGCGGCTACCTCTGCTTCCCCGAGGTCGACGTCGACCTCGTCTTCCTGCCCGGGATGAGCGCGCTGATCCAGGGCCGGCTGACGCCGCAGGCCGCGCACGAGATGATGCTCACCGGGGGCCGGTTCGGCGGCGGCGACGCGCTCCGGCTCGGAGCGGTGGACGAGCTCGCCTCGGACGATTCGCTGGTGGCGGCCGCCCGCGAACGGGCCGCCGCCCTCGCCGGCCGCAACCCGGACACGGTCGCGGGAATCAAGTCGCGGCTGTACGAGCCGATCGTCGAGCGGCTCCAGCAGCCGATCGCCGCCTGAGGCCCGCGGTGGCTGAGCTGACCCGGCTCGAGGCCGTCGTCGTCGGTCTGCTGTCCGAGCGGCCGGCGCACGGCTACGAGCTCAAGGCCCGCCTCGGCCCCGGCCTGCCGCGAGATGCGCAGCTCAACGACGGGGTCCTCTACCCGCTGCTCGCGCGGCTCGAGCGCCGCGGTCTGGCCTCGTCCTCCGAGGAGCGGAGCGGCGGGCGCCGGCGCCGGGTCTACGCGGCGACCGCCGGCGGCGAGGCGGCGTTCCGGGAGTGGCTGCTCTCCGACCGCGACGAGGACGCCGTCATCGGCTCGGAGCTCTTCGTCGAGCACCCGCTGGCGAAGCTCCTGTTCGCGTCCCGGCTGGACCCGGACGAGCTCGACGCGAAGATCGAGTCGCTGCTCGCCGCCGCCGCGGCGCGGCTCGAGGCGCTCGACGCCGTGCCTCAGCTCGGTCCCGATCCACGTTCGGCCCGGATCGGATCGGCGCTGCTGGCGGTCGGCCGGGCGCGCGAGGAGGCGTTGATCGGCCAGCTCGGAGCGCTGCGCCTGGAGCTCGCTTCCGGCGCCTGACATCATGGAGAACCGATGCCGGACTGCTCACACCTCGACCAGGTCCAGGTCACGGAGCTGCCCGAGTCGGTCGACGGCTGCGAGGACTGCCTCCGCACCGGCGACGGCTGGGTCCACCTTCGGATCTGCCTGAGCTGCGGTCACGTCGGTTGCTGCGACAGCTCGCCGAACCGGCACGCGAGCGCTCATGCCTCCGCGAGCGGGCACCCGCTGATCCGCTCGCTCGAACCGGGGGAGAAGTGGTCCTTCTGCTACCCGGACGAACTCGTCATGCGGATCGACGAGGTCGCCGGCGAGACGCGGATCCCACCCTCGCCGCTCCTGGGCTGAGCGTGGCCGGAGGTTTCGTGTCCCGCGGGTTCGGCGGCAACCGCCGCCGGGTCCCCGACGAGGTGGCGGACCGGATTCCGCCGGGCCAGTACCTGGAGCGGGGCTTCCCGGTGCTGACCGCCGGACCGACTCCCGAGGTCGACACAGCGACGGCTTGGAGCTTCGCGATCGACGGCATGGTCGGGGCGAAGCAGCGCTGGTCGTGGGAGGAGTTCGGGGAGCTGCCGCACGAGGACGTCGCCTGCGACATCCACTGCGTCACGAAGTGGTCGAAGCTGGATGCGGCGTTCCGCGGCGTGTCGCTCGACGTCCTCCTCGAGGCGGCCGAGCCGCTCGAGCCGTTCGCGACGGCCTACTGCTTCGGGGGGTATACGACGAACCTCGCGATCGAGGACCTGACCGACGGGCGCGCCTGGGTCGCGACCTCCTACGAGGGCGAGCCGCTTCCCCGCGAGCACGGCGGCCCGGCGCGGCTGCTGGTTCCTCATCTCTATTTCTGGAAGAGCGCCAAGTGGATCGCGGGGCTGCGAATCGGCGACCACGACGAGCCGGGCTTCTGGGAGGCCAACGGCTACCACAACCGCGGGGACCCCTGGAAAGAGGAGCGATATTGGACGGACTGAGCCCGGCGGCGCCCGCGCCGCGTGCGCCCGGGCGCTGGCAGATCGCCACGGTCGAGTCGATCGAGTGGCAGACGCCGTCGGTCAAGTCGTTCCGGCTCGCGTTGCCGAAGTGGATGCCGCACCTGGCGGGACAGCACTACGACGTCCGGCTCACCGCCCCCGACGGCTACACGGCCCAGCGCTCCTATTCGGTCTCCTCCTCACCGCTCGACGAAGGGACGATCGAGCTGACGATCGACCGCCTCGCCGACGGCGAGGTCTCGCCCTACTTCCACGACGTCGTGACCGAGGGCGACCGCGTCGAGGTTCGCGGCCCCTTCGCTGCGTATTTCGTCTGGCGCGGCGAGAGCCCGGCGCTGCTGGTCGGCGGCGGCTCCGGTGTCGCGCCGTTGATGGCGATGCTGCGGCACCGCCGTCGTGCGATGCCGGACGCGCCGATGCGCCTCGTCTACTCGGTGCGCCTGCCCAAGGACGCGATCTTCGGCGACGAGCTCGCGCCCGACACGGAGCTGACCTACTCGCGGCTCGCGCCTCCCGGGTGGGAGGGCCACACCGGCCGGATCGACGAGGCGATGCTCACCGGCTGGGACCGCGAGCCGGAGATCGTCTTCGTCTGCGGCTCGAATGCGTTCGTGGAGGCGGCCACCGGGATCCTCCTCGGTGCCGGCCTGCCCGCGGAGCGGATCCGGACCGAGCGCTTCGGGCCGACCGGCGGCTGACTCAGCCGGCGTCGGCGGCGACGAGCCGGTTCCACTCCGGCTTGTCGGCGCGCCATCCCTCCTCGGTCCGGCGCCGCTTCCAGTAGCCGGAGACCGAGAGGTCGGCGAGCGCGATGCCGCGGTCGGCGAGCAGGTGCCGGCGCAGGTCGCGGACAGCGCCGGCTTCGCCATGGACGAACCCGTGCACGCGCCCGGGTGGGAACTCGAGCGCGCGGACGGCCTCGACCAGCGGGTCGGGGTCGAGCTCGGCACCGGCGTCGCGATGCACCCAGCGGAGGTCGAGGTCGCCGGGTGTCGCGAGCGGGATCTCCTCCTCGGGCCCGTCGACGGCGGCGATCACGATGACCCGGCTTCCGGGCGGTATGCGAGTCAGCGACGCGGAGATCGCGGGCAGCACGCACGCGTCGCCGGCCATCAGGTGCCAGTCGGCCTCCGGGTCGGGCGAGTAGGCCCCGCCGGGCCCGATCAGCTGGACGCGGTCGCCGGCCGATGCCGCCGCCGCCCAGGGCCCGGCCACGCCGGCGCTGCCGTGGTTGACGAAGTCGACGGTCAGCTCGGTGCGCTCCGGATCCCAGGCGCGCACGGAGTACGTCCTGACCCGCGGCCAGAGCTCGCGCGGGGTCTCGGCCTTGACCGATTCGAGGTCGAAGGGCGGCTCGTACCCGGCTCCGGGGGGAGGCAGCTGCAGCTTCACGTAGTGGTCGGTGAAGGGCCCGGCCGCGAAGCCCTCGAGTCCCGGCCCGCCGAAGACGATCCTGATCAGCTGCGGGGTCAGGCGCTCCGTCGACAGCACCTCGGCCACCCGGGGCGGCGACTTCTTCGCGGACATCTTCGGCGTCTCGGTCACGCGCGGAAGGGTAGGGATGGCGCCGGTCCGGGTGTTGAGCGAGCAACAGTTGCACGCGCAACCATCCTCTGCTAAGTTGCTTGCGTAAGCAAAGGTT
The DNA here is from genome assembly GCA_018263295.1 of Conexibacter sp. Lineage (GTDB taxonomy): Bacteria > Actinomycetota > Thermoleophilia > Solirubrobacterales > 70-9 > RHKX01. The sequence goes on along the minus strand of JADFCZ010000176.1, from coordinate 2,129 downwards.
GCAAGCACAAGCATCGCAACGGATTCAGTTTCGAACAGGAGGACACTAGAATGAGCACGGTCATCGAGACGGGCATCCCCACGGGCACCTGGGGCATCGACAAGGCACACACCAAGGTCGGCTTCGCCGTCAAGCACATGGGCGTGTCGACGGTCCGCGGCGAGTTCCGCGAGTTCGACGGCGCCCTCGAGGTCGCCGAGGACGGGACGCTCCGCGCCCACGGCACGGTCAAGGCGGCCTCGGTCCACACCAACCAGGACCAGCGCGACGAGCACCTGCGCTCGGCCGACTTCTTCGACGTCGAGAACTACCCTGAGCTGACGTTCGAGTCGACCAGCATCGAGCGGATCGACGACGAGAACTACAAGATCGTCGGCGACCTGACCATCCACGGCGTCACCAACCGGATCGAGCTCGACGCCGAGCTCGGCGGCGTCGACTACGGGATGGAGGGCGAGCACCGGACCGGCCTCGAGGTCACCGGCCAGCTCTCCCGCAAGGACTACGGCATGAAGTTCAGCGCCGCGCTCGGCAGCGGCAACGCGGTCGTGGCCGACAAGGTCAAGCTCGCGCTCGACGTCGAGGCGGTCCGCCAGGACGCATAGCTCCCTCCGGGGAACGACGAGTGACCCTGCGGCGGGCGGTCCGGAAGTTCCGGGTCGCCCGCCGTATTCGTGTTTGAGCCCGCCTGCATCCGGCAACTATCCGGGCATGTCCGCGGACACCGACAAGCAGCGGCACGAGACCGAGCAGGAGCGGATCGATCGCAATCTCGGCGACCTCCTGCAGGAGCTGCGCGTCGCCTTTCCCGGCATCCAGTTCCTCTTCGCCTTCCTGCTCGTGGTCCCGTTCCAGCAGGGCTGGGAGACGGTCGACGGTGCCGAGAAGCACGTCTACTACGTGGCGCTGCTGCTGACCGCTGTCTCCTCGATCTGCTTCATCGCGCCGACCGCGCGCCACCGGCTCCGGTTCCGCGAGGGAGATCTCCGTTGGGTCGTCGAGAGCTCGAACCGGCTGATGGTCGCCGGGCTGGTCTGCCTCGGCGGCGCGATCGCTGCGGTCCTGCTGCTGATCACGATGGTCGTCTTCAGCGACGGCTTCGCGATCGCCGTCTGCGCGGTCTTCGCGGTCGGCATCGTCTGGGCCTGGTTCGGGGCGCCGCTCCTGCGCGAGTGGCGGCACTGAGGTGAGCCGGCCGGTCGCGATCCTCGACGTCGACGGGACGCTCGTCGACTCCAACTACCAGCACGCACTCGCCTGGTTCCGAGCCTTCCGCGAGCACGGCGTGACGCCGCCGATCTGGCGCGTCCACCGTCACATCGGGATGGGCGGCGATCAACTCGTGGCCGCGGTCGCCGGCGACGAAGTCGAGGAGGCTCACGGCGAGTCGATCCGGGAGGCGGAGAAGCGGCTCTACGGGGAGCTCGTCGGCGAGGTCTGCGCTTTCGAGGGCGCCTCCGACCTGATCGCCCGCCTCGCCGACCGCGGCCACGAGGTGGTGCTCGCGAGCTCGGCGAAGGAGGACGAGGTCGAGCGCTACGTCGAGCTGCTCGGGGCGGGCGAGCAGATCTCGTCCTTCACGACCTCCGACGACGTCGAGCGGACGAAGCCCGAGCCCGATCTGATCGCGGCGGCGATCGCCAGGGCGGAAGGTTCCGACGCGGTCATGGTCGGCGACTCGACCTGGGACATCGAGGCCGCCGCGCGCACCGGAATCCCCACCGTGGCCGAGCTCACGGGCGGTTTCTCCGCCGCCGAGCTGACCGAGGCCGGCGCCGTCGCGGTCTTCGAATCGCTGCCCGAACTGCTGGGGGAAATCGGCTCGACCCCGCTCGGCGACTGACGTTTGTGCGTGGGCCCGGTGGGTAGCGCCGAACCATGACCGTGAAAGTCGTTGACACGCACGCCCCGACGCTCGAGGTCCCGAGCCCGCCGACGCCGCATCCCCAGCCCGACCCGACGCCGCCGCAGCCGGATCCGGGCCCGCCGGCGCCGCCGGAGCCCGACCCGGTGCCGCCCCAGCCGACCCCACCCGGCGAGCCCGACCCGGGCCCGGCGCCGGAGCCCGGCCCGGCGCCGCAGCTCCGCTCCTGATCGGCGGATTCGCCTCGCCCTGAGGCGAATCCCCG
>JADFCZ010000175.1 GCA_018263295.1 Conexibacter sp. | reverse complement strand
CAGGGGGACGCCGATCGCCTGCTCGGCAAGGCGATCGCCGGCGTCGACCGCGACTCCTATTCGCTCGTCGGCGCGGTCGGCCACGACTTCTACGAGGGCGAGCGCGTCGGCCCGAAGGGGTTCCCACGCTTCACCGACCCGCGCCTGCGCGGACCCGACGAGTACGCCGGGTACCTGCGGACGGCGACCGAGTCCGTCCTCGAGCGGCTCGGACAGGACCGCCTCGACCTGCTCCTGCTCCACAACCCCGACCACACCGGGTACACGTCGGAGATCGTCTGGGACGGGATGTCGGCCCTGCGGGAAGCCGGCCTCGCTTCGGCGATCGGTGTCGCCCCCGGCCCGGCGAACGGCTTCACCCTCGACATGCTCGACTGCTTCGACCGCTTCGGCGACCGGATCGACTGGGCGATGATCATCCTCAACCCGCTCGAGCCCTGGCCGGGCGAGATGGTGCTCGACGCCGCCGCCGCGGCCGAGATCGGCGTCATCACCCGGGTCGCCGACTACGGCGGGCTCTTCTGGGGCGACGTCACCGACCTCGACACCTTCCCGCCCCGCGACCACCGGCGCTTCCGGCCCGCCGGCTGGATCGAGGCCGGCAACGAGCGGATCGAGCGGATGCGGCCGATCGCCGAACGCCGCGGGCTGACCCCGCTGCAGCTCGCCTGCCAGTGGAACCTGGCCCACCCCGCGGTCCGCTGCGTCGTGCCGACGATGATCCAGGAGACGGGCGAGGGAGCTAGGCCGATCGAGGACAAGCGGGCCGAGCTGGCCGCCCTACCGGAGCAGGCACTGACGGAGAAGGACGTCGCCGAGATCAGGGCGATCGGCGACAACCAAGGCTGTATGGCGCTGAAGGGAGCGACCCCGGCCCACGAGGGCGAGCCGGTCGCCGACTCCTGGCCGCTCAACCCCGAGCTGGTCGCCGCCGGCGAGCGCTGGGGCGTCGACCCCGATCGCGACCTGGTGATGACGGCGGGCGCGTGAGCGCCGCCGATCGCGCCCTCGCACGGACCGTCAGCGGCCCCGCCGGGCGCGGGCTCGCGTTCGCCCTCGACCTCGCCGCCGTGCTGCTGCGGGTGATCGGGCGCCGCCCCGCCGGCCCACCGTCCCGCTGAGGCCGTTCAGAGCCAGCTGATCCGCTTGAAGAAGCGGTACATCACGATGACCACGAGCGCCATCGTGAGCAGCGCGAGCGGGTAGCCGATCTCGGAGTGGAGCTCGGGCATGTGCTCGAAGTTCATCCCGTAGACGCTGGCGATGAACGTCGGCACTGCGATGATCGCAGCCCACGCCGAGATCGCCCTGACTACCTCGTTCTGCCGCAGCGTGATCAGCGACAGGTTGGCGTCGAGCGCGCCGGTCAGCAGGTCGCGCTGGTCGTGGAGCTGCTCGTCGATCCGCCGCGCGTGATCGGCGACGTCGCGGAAGTAGCGGCGGATCTGATCGTCGAGCTCGACGATCACGCCCTCCTCGAGCGCCTCCAGCGGCCCGACCAGCGGCTGGACGGCGCGGTGGAACTCGATCACCTCGCGCCGCAGGAAGTAGATCCGCTGAGTCGCGTCGACGTTCCGGGTCGCGAAGACCTCGCTCTCGACCTCGGCGATGTCGTTGTCGATGCCGGCGGCGACGGGCTCGTAGTCGTCGACGACCTTGTCGAGGATCGCCCAGGCGGCGGCCGCCGGCCCGACCTCGACCAGGTCCGGGCGCCGCTCGAGGCGCAATCGGGCCGCCTTGAGGTCACTGGCGCGGCCGTGTCGGATCGCGATCACGTACCCGGAGCCGAGGAACAGGTTGATCTCGCCGAAGTCGATCTGCTCGCGCTCGTCGTCGTAGTGCGCGGTCTTGAGCGCGACGAAGTAGGAGCCGTCGTAGTCCTCGAGCTTCGGACGCTGATGCTTGTAATGGGAATCCTCGACGGCGAGCTCGTGGAGATTGAAGGCCTCGGCGGCGCGGGTGAGCTCGTCCTCGGTCGGGTTGTGGAGCCCGAGCCAGACGAAGCCGTTCCCCGCTTTCGCCCGCCGGGCCGCCGTCTCGATGTCGAGGGGGCCGACGTCCTGACGGACGCCGTCGCGGTATTGGGCGCAGTCGACGATCACGGGAGGGTCACCCGGGTTCAGGTGTTCGCGGGCGGCGACGGCCCTCCTGCGTGGCGCGCTGCTACTGGTCGCCGGCGTAGCCGATGATCGACCGGTCGATCAGCCACTCGACCGGCGCCTTGTCGTCGGTGTAGACGGGCCCGCCGGCCAGCATCGGCCCGATCCGCTCCGCCTCGATCGCGGCGAGGTTCTTGAGGTCGTCGGGGAGGACCGCGATCGCCCCGAGCAGCTGCTCCTGCGAGGCCGGCGCCTCGCTGCCGAGCACGAGCGTGTTCGAGTCCTCGAGCGGGTCGCGGATGACCGTCGGGAAGACGTCGGCCATCGTCGCCGAGATCGCCTTCTCGAGGTCGTCGTTGTCGTCCGGGTGGCCGACGTTGACGACGACGACCCCGCCCGGCGCGAGCCGGTCGCGGACGAGCTCGAAGAACTCCCTCGTGGCGAGGTAGAACGGGATGTAGGGCTGCCGGTAGGCGTCGACGACGATCACGTCGTAGTCGCCGTCGGACTGACGCAGCCAGGGGCGGGCGTCGTCGGTGTAGGTGTGGAGGTCGGGCCCCTGGAGGTCGAAGTAGCGCCGGCCGATCTCGGTCAGCTCGCCGTCGATCTCGACCCCGTCGACGCGGGCGTCCGGGAAGTAGTGCCCGTACATCCGCGCGGCGGTCCCGGCGGCATTGCCGAGGATCGCGACCCGCTCCGGCGCACGATCGAGGGCGGCGAACGGCATGACGATCAGCCCGTCCCAGTAGCGGCCGGTCAGGTAGGAGTCGGGCTTGTAGAGGGAGTGGATCGCCTGGCCCTCGTTGAGCTGGAGGATCCGGTCGCCGTCGGGCTCCTGGACGACCTGCGCGTACTGGGTCTCGGTCTCGGTCTCGTAGATCACCTCGCCGTCGTCGGACTGCTTGACGGTGCCGACCGGGATCGCGAGCGCGGCCGCGAGGACGACCGCGACCGGAGCGAAGCGGATGCCGAGGCCGGTGATCGCGGTGGCGCCGATCGCCAGCGCGAAGACGAGGAAGGTCCGCTGGGTGCCGAGGACGGGGATCAGCAGCAGCGACGACAGCATCGTGCCGACGAGTGAACCGGCGGTGGAGATCGCGTAGAGGCGCCCGGCGACACGCCCGGCGTGCTCGACGTCGGGCACAGCGAGGCGCAGCGCGTACGGCGAGGCGGCGCCGAGCAGGAGCACTGGGACCGCGACCAGGGCGAGGACCGCGAACAGCGATCCGGCGAACGCTCCGGCGGAGATCGAGTCGAGCGCGTCGACCGAGATGTCGAAGAACGGCCGGGCGATGAACGGCACCACGGCGAGCAGGGCGGACGCGAGCAGGACCATCTTGCAGAGCCCGCGGATCGACGGGCTGCGATCGGCGAGCCGGCCGCCGAACCAGTAGCCGAGCGAGAGCGCGACGAGGACGACGCCGATCGTGTTCGCCCAGACGATCGTCGACGCCCCGAAGAACGGAGCCATCAGCCGGGCGACCGCGATCTCGGCCCCCAGCGAACCGGTGCCGACCACGAAGACCAGCACGTAGAGGAAGCGAAGGCGGCTCAAGCGGGACCGCTCAACTCGGAACGCGCCGACCCGGACTCGATCCGCTCGCGGAGGCGGTCGCCCTGGCCGGCGTTGACGGCGCGCTCGGCGCGCGCTGGATCGAGCTCGACGCCGCGCGCCGCCGCGAGGTCGATGAGCTCCTGGCGCTCGGTGTCGTGTTTGGCCCAGCGCAGGATCAGCCAGCTCAGGACCGCGAGCGTGATCACCGTGCTCTCGGCCATCATCACGACGCCGGCCATTCCCTGGTCGGAGAGGCCGGAGATCCCGTGAGCGGCCTCGCCGGAGGCGTAACGGGCGTAGATCACCGAGCCCGACCACATCAGGATGTTCGCCAGCACCGCCCCGATCAGCCTGATCGCGAAGACGAAGCCGGCGCTCATCGCCCCGTTGAACCAGCTCGGCTTCGGCAGCGGGCCGAGCAGCGACATCCAGAACGCGACGCCGGCGAAGAAGAAGCAGAGGTGCTGGGCCGCGTGAATCAGGTTGCTGTCGAAGGTCGCCGCCTCGTACAGCGCCGGGATGTGCCAGACGTAGAGCAATATGGCCCAGGCCCCCAGCGCGAACAGGGGGTTGGCGAGGTGGCGCATCCAGCGGAACCCGCGCATCGCCAGCAGCGGCTGCATCAGCGGCCCGGTCAGCCCGAGGACGAAGAAGAGAGCGGCGACGTCCATGATCAGCAGGTGCTGGACCATGTGCCAGGTCAGCATCTCGTCGGAGAGGTCGTCGATCGGCGAGACGTAGGCGACCGCGAGCGTCAGCAGCCCGGCGACGAAGAACGCCTGCCGCCAACGCGGCACGGGCCGGCCGGAGTCGCCGAGCCGGATCATCCGGATCGCATAGGCCGTGGCGATGACCATCAGCGACAGCGGCGGCAGCCAGTCCGCGAGCAGCGAATCGACGTTGGCGACGGCGGGCATTGCCGGAATCAGGCTAAATGATCGATTCCACCGCCTGGACCTCAAGCAGTCCGGTCGAAGACCGATCATGAATCGGATGGGACTCCGCCGAACCTGCCTCCTGCTCGCCGCCCTGGCGGCGCTCGCCCTCGCCGCGCCGGCTGCTGCGGCCAAGCCTCCGAAGCTCCGCGTCGAGGCGGTCGCGACGAGCTCGATCGACGTCGGCTGGAGCGCCCGCGGCGGCCGCGGCACCTGGTCGCTGCGCTGGCGCACCGGCGACGGTCCGTGGAGCGGCGAGCGGGTGCGGAATGCCAAGCGGGCTCGGATCCGCGGGCTCGAACGCGGCCTCGTCTACGAGGCCTCGCTCGCCCGCTGCGGCGGCGGGCGTTGCGGTCCGTGGAGCCGTCCGGTGCGGACGGCGACCCTGCTCGCCCCCTTCAACGGCCCCCATCCCGATCCGGGATGCTCGGCGTTTCCGGCGAGCGACGAGTTCAACCGCGACGTCTCCGGGGCCGACCCCGCTCCCGGATCCGAGCAGATCGTCGACCGGATCAACGCCGACGGCGGCGACGCGCTGCACCCGGACTTCGGCTCCAACCCCTCCTACGGCATCCCCTACGTCGTCGTCCCGGGCGACCAGCCGGGCGTGCCGATCCGCTTCGGCCCATACGGCGACGAGAGCGACCCCGGGCCCTACCCGGTCCCGCCCGGCGCGCCGATCGAGGGCGGACGGCGCAGCGACGGCGACCGCCACGTCCTCGTCGTCCGGCGGCCTCAGGTCCCCGGCGGCGCATGCGAGCTGTTCGAGCTCTACCGGGCGCGGGAGAGCGGCGGGTACCGCAACGCCTGGCGCGCCGACTCCGGCGCGATCTTCGACCTCGGCTCCCCGCTCGCCAGCCAGCGCCCCGGCGGTTGGACCTCGGCCGACGCCGCGGGGCTGCCGATCTACCCGGGCCTGGTCACCTACGAAGAGGCCGCGTCCGGCGAGATCGACCACGCGATCCGCGTCACCTTCGAGCAGACCCGGCGCGGCTACGTCTCCCCCGCCACCCACTACGCGTCCGACTCCTGCAACGCCTTCCGGCCGCCGATGGGGATGCGCCTCCGGCTCGCCCCCGGCTACGACATCTCCGGGCTGACCGGGACCGCCCGCGTGATCGCCGTTGCGATGAAGACCTACGGGCTGATCGTCGCCGACAACGGGTCCAACTGGTACATCTCGGGCTCCACCGACCGCCGCTGGAACGACGAGAACCTGAACCAGCTGAAGGAGATCCCGGGCAGCGCCTTCCAGGTCGTGGAGTCGGGGCCGGAAAC
>JADFCZ010000174.1 GCA_018263295.1 Conexibacter sp. | reverse complement strand
GCCCTCGGTCCGGAGGCGGTTCGTCATCGCGAACGTCTTGTCGAAGTGCCGCAGGTCGAGGTCGCCCGCCAGCGCCGTGAGCTGATGGACGATCACCTCGGGCTCGGTGGCGCTGACGGCGGCGGACACCGAATCGGGATCGAGACCGTCCATCCGGACGGCCCGGCCGCCCATCGCCTCGATGCCTCCGAGGTTGGCCCCCCGGGTTGTTCCGGTCACGTCGTGCCCGCGCTCGACGAGCATCGGGACGAGCTGCTTGCCGATCGCTCCACCGGCGCCGGCGACGAGGATCTTCATGACTGCCTCCTTGGGTCAGGGAAAACGTGCGTTCATCCCTGGGACGAGACAGCCCCCCGTCGTGTGACAGCGATCAGGACAACGGACTCACGCCGGCGGCACCGACTGGGCGAAGTCGAACATGTTGCCGGGATCGTGCTTCGACTTCACCCGCCGGAGCTCGGCCAGGTTCTGCCCGTAGTAGGCGCGCTGCCAGTCGTCGAGGTTCGGGTCGATGTAGTTCTGGTAGGCCGACCCCGAGCGGTGCTCGGCGACGGCGAAGTAGAGGCCGTCGGTCCACTCGCGATTGGCGTCGGCGACCGCGCTGCCGTCGTTCCGCCAGCGGGACTGGAACTGGGCGACGAAGAGGTTGTCGCGGTGAACGAACGCCGTCGCATCGGCGGCCACCGAGTTGACCGCGCCGTCGGCCGGCTCGAGCAGGACCTTGCCGACCATGTCGGTGGGAGCGAAGTCCGGCGGGGTCAGCACCGGGTCGCGCTGGCGCCGCTCCATCCAGTCGAGGATGGTGCGGATCCCGTCGCTGGGCCAGGGCCGGGCCGCCACGTCCGAGCGCGCGTACAGGGCCGCGCGCGGAACCCGCCCTGCCGCCGACTTGTCCGCGAGCGCGCACTCCTTGGCCCGGAGCCCCTTGCAGAAGATGTCGTGCTCGACGTCGACGAAGGGGCCGGAATGCGCGCCGGCCCGGACCGGCGCCGCTGCGGCCGCGGCGAGCAGTTCGGCGACGGCTGCCTCGGCCTCCGCACGCGGCCCGGCGTGGACGACCTCGAGGAGGACGAACGGGTCGGCGTCGCCGCAGGGCGCCTGGGTCTCGAGCTCGATGATGGCCCACGTCTCCGGAGGCGAGGTCGAGAGCCAGTCCTGCCAGGCCGTGAGGAGGCGCTCGGCCGCGGCCCATGGGAACTCGTAGGTCAGCTCGGTGAACGTCATGTCGACCGGCACGAGTTCGAAGGTCAGCGAGGTGACGATCCCGAAGTTGCCGCCGCCGCCCCCGCGGGTCGCCCAGAGCAGGTCGGGGTTCTCGTCCTCGCTCGCCCGCTCGAAACGACCGGCCGCGGTGACGATCTCGGCCTCGACCAGGCTGTCGCAGGTCAGGCCGTGGCGGCGGGAGAGGGCCCCGAGCCCGCCGCCGGTCGTGAGCCCGGCGATCCCGACCGTCGGGCAGAGGCCGGCCGGTATCGCGAACTTGTGCGGCCAGAGCGCCCGGTAGGTGGGCAGCAGGGTAAGCCCCGCGCCCAGCGTCGCCGTCTCGCTCGCGGCGTCGACCTTCACCGACGTCAACGCGCCGAGGTCGACGACCAGCCCGTCGCCGGTGGAGTAGCCGGCGAAGCTGTGCCCGCCGCTCCGGGGCGTCAGGGGAAGCCCGAGGTCGCGGGCGAACTCGACGACCGCCCGGACGTCCTCGGCGCCGGCGACGCGGACCACGGCAGTCGGCCTGACGTCGTCGAAGCGCCGGTTCCAGATCAGGCGCGCGGTGTCGTAGCCGGGACTTCCGGGGGCGATCACGTCCCCGTCGATCGCCGCCGCGAGTTCGTCGAGATCCGTGGGTCGCACCGGCTCAGCCTAAGGCGGGCCTCAGCCGGCGACCACTCAATAGAAAGACGAATCGGCGGTTGGCCGATGTCGCGTAGGTTGTTTCCGGCATTCGGAATGAAACGTCCCGCCCCGAACGGAGGAGAGAAGATGGCCACGACCTACGACGAGATCGTCACCGCCAATGTGAAGGCCGATTCGGTGCCGTGGGTGCCGTTCGCTCCCTACAGCGACGAGGTCGAGCTCAAGTACTTCAAGATCGATCCGATCCACGGCGAGATCGTCG
>JADFCZ010000173.1 GCA_018263295.1 Conexibacter sp. | reverse complement strand
TTCCTCGACGGCGACGGCAACATCATCGCGCGAGAGAACTGGAAGACGTCGATCGAGCGGTACGAGAACTACTGCCGTGAGCATGGACTCGAGATCCAGGACCTGACCAGCTTCGAGGAGTAGCGCCCGGCTCGCGATGCCGGAACGGAAGCTCCGTGCGGAGCACCGATCGCGGTTCGCAGTACCCAGCCGGAGATGTCGCCGCGCAGGCCGCCACCCACCTTCACCTGGGCGGCGGCCTGCCGGCGCTGACACCGCAGCTAAGGGGCAGCTAGCCGCTCAGGCAAGTGACGCGAGCATCGACAGTGCGCGATTCGGCCGCGGTGTTGCGAAATGCGAACGTCCACGAATCGTCGTCGGTACGACGCATCCGGGTCACTCGGACCTGCCCGTTCTGCGGCGTTGAGTATCCGCCGCTGAGCGCCTGGGCGCCCGCCGGGCAGGAGACCGTCGTCGTCGCGGTGTCGTTCGCCGGGACATTGACGCTGTTCAAGCCGTCGACCGTACCGGCCAGCTTGCCGGCCTTCACTGCGTTGTCGTTGAGCTTGGCGGTCGTCACTGCGCGATTGCCGAGCTTGGCGCTGACGACAGCGCCGCGGTGGATGGCCTGTTTCGTGACCGCGCCCCCCGCGATGTGGCGACTCTTGACCGCATCGACCTTCAGCTCGTGACTGCCGATCTTCCCGGCCGCGTAGCCGATGCCGCCCATCGACATACACAGGGCGATCACGGCAACGACCATCGCCGGCGATGGCCGGAACCTGCGAGGTTGAATTTCGCCGGACAGTTTCATGATGCCTCCTCCTCGTTTGCGCCCCGGGCGAGGCCCGGGACGCGGTTGGCTCTCCGTTCCGCGACCTGCCCCTCGAGGGCCACTTGAAACCGGCGGACGGCGGAGTACAACGACAAGCGAAGGAAGATGGGCATCGGTTTCAGGCCGGCGGCTTCGGGAGGCCGGCGGTCGGAGAGCCGCTACCAGGCGTCGAACATCCCACCGATCACGAGGACGAGCAGCCAGAAAGCACTCACGGCCAGAAGGACGCCGGCTACGAGCAGCAGGCGGAGCACGGGCGGCCGGCGTTCGCACCGGTAGAGCGCCGCGACCTCGGGTGAATCGACGCCGCGAAAGCTGAAGCCGGCGATGTAGGAGGGGAGCCTCGGCGTCCCGGGCTGTTCCACTCTCTGGCCCGCTTCACTTCTTACCGCGTGCGTGCCTCCCATCGCGATTCCTTCCGCTTTCGGATCGGGTCTCCTCCGGCAATTGAAGTTATGAAGCCTGCTTCCGGTGCCCTGGCGGCCTACGATCGCATTCGTTGGGACTTCGCGTTCTCTGCAGGTCCCAACAATGGCGAAGGACTCGATGAGGCCGTGAGTCGCATGTTCCCGTCCCTCAGGAAATACCAGCGCGGTTGGCTTCGTGGCGATGTCATCGCCGGGCTCACCGTTTGGGCGATGCTCGTCCCCTCGGCCCTGGCGTACGCGACCATCGCCGGCGTTTCACCGGTAGTCGGCCTCTACGCGGCTCCAGCCGCGTTGACTCTCTACGCCGTCTTCGGCAGTTCACGGCAGTTGATCACGGGCCCGTCCGCGGCCGCCGCTGCCCTCTCGGCTGCGGTGGTCGGCGACGCGGTTGCCGGGAACGGAGGTCAGTTCGTCGCCACGACGGCTGCGCTCGCAATCTGCGTCGGTCTGGCTGCGACGATCGCCGGCCTTCTGCGGTTCGGGTTCCTGGCCAGCTTCATCTCCGAACCCGTACTCAAGGGGTTCGTCGTCGGCCTGGCATTGACGATTCTGGCGGGCCAGATACCGAAGCTCTTCGGAATCGAGCCTGGGTCGGGTGACTTCTTCGAGCGGATCTGGGACTTCCTGATCAACATCGGCCAGACCGACGGCCTCACGCTCCTGGTCGGGATCGGTTCGCTCGCGGTTCTCTTCGGCTTCCCTCGGCTGATGCCGGCGATCCCGGCGACGCTCGTGGCCGTGATCCTGGGGATCGGCGCGGTCGAGATCTTCGATCTGGGGGCCCACGGCGTTGCGATCGTCGGATCGATCGACGCCGGCCTGCCTTCGCTGGCACTCCCCGACGTCAGCCTCGGGCGCTTCGGTGGGCTCGCCGCCGCGGCCTTGGGGGTGATGCTCGTCGGTTATGCCGAGAGCCTCGGGACCGCCAAGGTCTATGCCCAGCGCGAGGGCGAGGAGATCGACCCGAACCGTGAGCTGATCGGCCTCGGGGCGGCGAACCTCGGGGCAGGGATCTCCGGCGGCTTCGCCGTCAACGGGAGCCTGTCGAAGACGGCCGTCAACAGCACGGCCGGCGGCAGAACCCAGCTCGTCGGTCTGGTGGTCGCCGGACTGGTCCTGCTGACCCTGCTGTTTCTCACCGGCTACTTCGAAAGCCTGCCGATCGCGACCCTCGCGGCAGTTGTCATCGCCGCCCTGATCGACCTGATCGACTTCGCGACGTTGCGCGACTTCTACCGCGTCTACACCAGCCGGCTGGGCCGTGCCTACGGCTTTGCGGCCCGCGCTGACTTCATCGCGGCGATCGCCGCGATGTTGGGAGTCATGGTCTTCGGAACACTCGCGGGCCTGTTCATCGGCGTGCTGATATCGCTTCTGCTCCTGCTCTATCGCGCCTCCCGCCCACCGGTGGCCGAGCTCGGCAGGGTCCCGGGGGCCAGCGGTCACTTCTCGGATCTCGACCGACATCCGGAGAATCGGCGAGTGGAGGGCATTGCCGTCCTGAGGGTCGAGGGCGGGTTGTTCTTCGCCAACGCCGACGCGATCGCGGCGGAGATCAGGGGCATGGCCGATCGCGATGGAATCCACGCGGTCGTCATCGACGCCGAGACGATGCCCTTCATCGACGTGACCGCCGCCCACGCCCTCGATCAGGTGGTGGGAGAGCTTCGGTCGCAGGGGGTCACTGTTGTGATCGCCCGCAACGTCGGGCAGGTCCGGGACGTGATCAGCGCCACCCCGGGGGAGTCGATACTCCAGTCCGCATTCCCGACGGTCGACGAGGCTGTCAGGTCAGTCGAGCGCGCCCGACCGGATTCGAACCAGTGACCGTCGGTTTCGCAGACCGTCAGCAGTCACCGGCCGGCGAAGCGTTCGGCCAGCTCCTCCCGTGAGTGGATCTCGAGCTTCTGGTAGACGTGGCGCAGGTGGTATTCGACGGTCTTGGGACTGACGAAGATCGCCGCGGCAGCCTCTCGCGTGGTCTTGCCGCCGGCCAGGAGGCGGGCGATCTGCAGCTCCTGGGGGGTCAGGTCATCGAGCGTGCTGGGGTCCCGACGGCGTGCCGTCTCCCCCGTGGCCGCGAGTTCGGCCTCGGCCTGGTCGGCCCACGGAGCGGCCCCGAGCCGCTCGAAGCTCGCCAGCGCGCGTCGCAACGACTCGCGGGCATCGACACGCCTGCGGACGCGTCGTAGGCGCCCGCCGTGGGCGAGGAGCGTTCGAGCCTTCTCGAACAGGTCGGGCGTGCGGTCGTGGAATCGAAGGGCTTCCTCGAAGCAGGAGTCCATCTCGTCGTCCTCGGAGCCGGCGAGCAACCCGCGGCACCGGGCCGCTCGGGCGAGGGACCACGGCTGGCCCTTCTCCTCCGCGTCGGCGATGTATCCGGCGGCAACGGAGGCGGCGTCGTCGTCGCGGCGTAAGCGCAGAAATACGTCGACCAGCTCGGGGGCCGGGGAGAGATCCACGTCG
>JADFCZ010000172.1 GCA_018263295.1 Conexibacter sp. | reverse complement strand
TCTGCTCGACGACGGCTCCCGCCTGCGCTACGACGAGCTGGTGATCGCGACCGGCGCCGCGCCGCGGATGCTGCCGGCGCTCGCGCGGTTCGAGAACGCGTTCCCCCTGCGGACCCTGGCCGATGCCGGGCGCCTTCGGGAGGCGCTCGCCGGTGGCTCCCGTCTCGTCATCGTCGGCGCCGGCTTCATCGGCCAGGAGGTCGCCGCCACGGCCCGCCGGCAGGGGGTGGAGGTCACGATCGTCGAGGCGCTCGACGTGCCGCTCGCCGGGGTCCTCGGCGAGCGGGTCGGCCGCTGGATCGTCGACCTCCACCGCGACGAGGGCGTCCGCGTCCACACCGGCGCGATGCTCGAATCGGCCGCCGGCAACGGCCGGGTCGAGGAGCTGACGCTCGCCGCCGGCGAGAACATCGCCTGCGACGCGGTCGTCGTCGGCGTCGGGGTCGCCCCCGCCGCGGACTGGGTCGCGGGCAGCGGCCTCGACCCGTCCGGGATCGCGACCGACGCGGCCGGCCGGACCGGGATCCCGCACGTCTGGGCCGCCGGCGACGTCTCCCGGCCCTTCGACCCGCACCTGTTCGACCACGTCCGGACCGAGCACTGGGACGCCGCCAGCCGCCAGGGTGTCGCCGTCGCGACTGCCATCGTCGGCGAGACGCCGCGCGACCCAGGCCTGCCGAGCTTCTGGAGCGACCAGTACGGGCTCCGGATCCAGTACGTCGGCCATGCCGAGGGCGCCGACGAAGCCCGGATCTCCGGCAAGCCCGGCGAGCGGGACTTCCACGTTCTCTACCAGCGCGCGGGCCGGCCCGTGGCCGCGCTCACCGTCAACCGGCCGCGCGAGCTCGCGGCCATGCGGCGGCTGATCGAGAGCGGCGCCCCCGCCGACGCCCGCGCGACCGACACCCACGACTCACCCGAACGGATCAACGAGGAGGCACCGAAATGACGCTCATCCCCACCATCGACGAAGGCGCCTGCAGCGCCCACGGCGACTGCGTCGCGATCGCCCCGACCGCGTTCGCGCTCGACGAGACCGCGGTCGTGATCGGCGCCGCGACCGACGAGGAGCTCGTCGCCGCGGCCGAGGCCTGCCCGGCGCTTGCGATCACTTTGACGGATGCGGACACCGGGCAGGTGGTCTTCCCCTGACCTGCTGCCACACCGGGTTGGGCGCGGGGTTTCACCGACGAAGCGGGCGCGTCCATTCACTCTCAAGTCACCGCTGTCCGGTGTCGATGCGGACGGGGTGAAGAACCGCAGCAACAACTTCCGCGACCGGTTGAGCCGGGTCGACGATGCCCCGATCGGGCACTCCTTCGACCTCGTCGATCGCCGGGTCATCGAGCTCTGGCTCGGGTCCCAGCGCTCGATCTCGCTCCCGCAGTTCGGTCCCGCCCGGGACCTGCGCAGCTCCGGCAAGCCCGGAACCTGATCCTCACCGGACTCGAGGCGGACGTGCGCCGATCGGCGCACGTCCGTGACGTTCCGGCACGCCCGTCGTCCCACGCGTGCGCCCGTCTGCGGCAGAGTGTCGCCAGGTCGAGCGAGGAGGTCGAGATGCGGCGAAGAACGAGCAGTTGACGGGGGTCGAGCGCGAGCGGGCGATCATCGACCTGATCCGGTCGGTGCCCGAGGGGTTCGTGACCACCTACGGCGACCTCTGCCCGGAGGCGCCGCGGCTGCCGGGCCGGATCTTGGCGACCACGAGCGAGAAGGTTCCGTGGCACCGGATCGTTCGTGCCGACGGCACCTTCGCCCAGGGGGAGAGGCAGCGGCGGCTCCTCCGCAAGGAGGGCATCCCCTTCAAGGGCAGGCGCGTCGACCTCGACGCGGCCCACATCCCGCGCGAGGCGCTGCTCGCCAACCGCTGACGCGCTCGCCTCCGGGCGGTGAGGCGCGGGCGGCGCCCTAGACGTCGCCGTTGCCGTTGCGCGAGTCGACGACCCGGAGCAGCGCCGCGACGACCTGCGGGTCGAACTGGGACCCGGCGCCGGCCTCGAGCTCGCGCCGTGCCACCGCCTCCGGCATCGCCGCGCGGTACGGGCGGTCGGTGGTCATCGCGTCGTAGGCGTCGCAGGCGAAGACGATCCGGGCGCCGAGCGGGATCTCGTCGCCGGCGAGCCCGTCGGGGTAGCCCTTGCCGTCCCAGCGCTCGTGGGCGCTGCGGACGATCGGGCGGATCGGCGCCAGAAACTCGATCGGCTCGATGATGCGCTCGCCGATCAGGGTGTGCTGCTCGGCCTCGGCGCGCTCGGCGTGATCGAGCGGGCCCGGCTTGTTGAGAATTTCGCGACCGATCCCGATCTTGCCGATGTCGTGGAGCGTGGCGGCGTAGCGAAGCATCCGCAGCTCGTCGCCCTCGAGCCCGAGCAGGGCGCCGACGGCGACCGAGTTGTCGGCGATCGCGCGCGAGTGCTCGGCGGTGTAGCTGTCCTTCGACTCGAGCGCGGCGGAGAGCGCCTCGGCCGTTCCGAGGTAGGCGCGGTCGAGCGACTCGTAAAGGCCGATCGCGTTGAAGACGCTGCCGAGGACGGCGGCGAACGCCTCGAGCAGGGCCGCGTCGTCGCTGTCGAACGCGGCTGCGCCGGTGTCCTCGAGGTTGAGCGCTCCCCAGGTCCCGCGGCCGGTGCGGACCGGGACGACGAGCTCGGAGCGGATGCCGCGACTCTGATCGGACGCCCGGTAGCTCGGCTCGCGGCTGACGTCGTCGCTGAGGATCGGACCGTCCTCGCGGATGGCACGGCCGATCATCCCGGTCGAGACCGGTTGGCTCCAGCCCGTTGCCGCCGGCTCGGGCCCCCGCTCGGCGCGGAGCCGGATGCGCTCGCCGGCGACCGAGAGGACCTGGACGACGGTGCACCCGAACGCCTTCTGGAGCTCGGCCGCGGCGCCCTCGCAGAGGTGGTCCTCGTCCATCGCGGCGGTGAGCCGTCCGGGGAGCGCGAGCGCGAGGTCGAGGGCGCGGCTGAAGCGGCGGCTCGACGAGCGGCTGCCGACGTCGTGGCGGTGAGGTGCGAGGGCGGCGCGGACGGCCAGACGCAACGGTGCGTCGAGATCCTCGAGCGGCGCGTCGTCGAAGTCGGCGAAGATCTCGATCAGGTAGACGCCGCCGGCGTCGCCCGACGCCACGCCGAGGACGCCGCAGAAGCCCTCGTGCGCGAGGAGCTCGCGCTCGGCGGGATCGCTGTCGGGATCGCCCGAGCGGGCGATGAACGAACCGCTGCCGGCCACGACGATCGCCTCCGTCGCCGGGAAGTCGGCCAGCTCGTAGGTCTCGTAGAGGAGGTCGCTCGGCGCGACCCGGGCGCCGGTCCGGCGGCGCTCGCGGTTGTCGCCGAGGGCGGCGTCGCGCAGGCGGGCCTCGCCGTGAGGCGCGTAGGAGATCGCCCAGCGGGCGAGGTCGCCGGCGGTGGTGAAGGCGGTGGCGACGACCTCGAGCCGGTCGAGGGTGGGGGCGCCGGCGAGCTCGCCGTCGAGCGTCCGCGCGATCTCCTCAGCCGTCTCCCAGAAGCGGGAGCGGAACCCGCCGGCCGGAATCGGCACCCACTCGCCCTCCGCCTCCTCGGCGACCTGGGCGGCCGTGCAGACGCGATTGCCGCCACGGTGCTTGGCGAGGTACTGGGCGGCGTCGGCTGCGGCCAGGAGCTGCGAGGGACTCGCCGTCTCGGGCACGGCCCTGGCGACGCCGCAGGAGACCGAGAGCGGATCGTCGTCCTCGGCGAGCAGCTTCTGTGCGCCGGCCGCGAGCTCGGCGATTACCGGGTTGTCGCCAGCGGCGTCCTCGGGCCGGCTCTCGAGCAGGACCCCGAACTCGTCGCCGCCGATCCGGCCGACGAACGAGCCCGGGTAGGAGGCGGCGGAGCGGACCAGCGCCCGGCCGACCCGCTTCAGCGCGTCGTCGCCGGCGGCGTGGCCGCGGGTGTCGTTGATCACTTTCAGGCGGTCGACGTCGCAGAGCATGATCGTCAGCTCCGCCGCGCCGGAGCCGAAGCGGACCGCGGCCCGTTCGAGCCGCTCCTCGAAGGCGCGGCGGTTGGCGAGGCCGGTGAGCGAGTCCTCGTAGGCGAGGCGGGAGACGCGTGAGAACATCTCTCCGCGCGAGACGACGGCGGCGATCTGCGCGGCGATCGCCTCGAGGAAGCGGACGTCGTCGGAGCGGAACGGCGGATCGCCGGCGGCGGTCGATGCCCAGATGCCGCCCCAGGGGCGGCCCTCGACCCCGATGGCGACGCTCATGTCGGAGGTCTTCTCGAACTGGCTCAGTAGCTCGATGGTGCTCGGGTGGGCGTCGGGGTCGTCGACCGAGGAGAAGTAGGGCGCCCCGGTCTCGGCGAGCGCCTGCAGCCGCGGATAGGCGGAGACGTCGTAGACCTCGTCGGTGGGGAACTTCTCCTCGCCGGGAGCGAGGTCGCCGATGTTGATCATCACCCGGTAGCGACGGCCGTCGTCTTCGAACCGGCTGACCGAGAGCGACGCGGCGCCGACAGCGGCCCGCGACTCGGTCGCGATCATCTCGAGGATCTCGTCGAGGTCGGTCGCCGACGACGCGGCCGTGACCACGCGCAGCAGTGCCTCTCGCTCTTCTGTCCGGAAGGCCGTAGCGCTCACCATGTCCCTATCGGCAAGCCCATTCCCGACGCTTAGGGGGTCGAATACATCGGGCAACAAGCTACCGGCGGCGGCTCGGGCCCACACGGCTTCAGCCCTCCGCGCCGCCGGCGGGCACGAGGTCGAACTCGGTGCCGAGCCGGAGCTCGCTGAACCGGCGCGCCCAGTCGTCGTTGATCCCGTCGGACTGGCGCCGCATCTGCGGCTCGGGGTCGAAATCGGCCGGCGGCTCGAGCCCGAGGCGGTCGAGGATGTTCAGCGTGCTGGCCGCATAGTCGGCGTAGAAGTTCTCGTAGAGGACGAGGATCGGCTTGATCCGGGTGTGCTCGAAGAATGCGTCCCAGCTCGCCTCGGCGGCGAGCGTCTGGTCGAGCAGGTGGCTGATCGCCTTGTAGTGGAAGCGGAGCTGCGGCTTGTGCTCCTCGAGGAACGCGCGGTACCCCTCCTCGGTCGGCGCCTCGCCGCCCTTGTCGCTCCAGCTCGCCGTCTGCACCGCCTTCCAGAGCGAGACGGCCTGGCGGATCTTGTTCGCACGGACGACCCGGACGAAGGTCAGGTCCGGAAAGGCGGCGGGCAGCAGCTCCGAGAGCGGCAGCTCGCGGTACTCGGGAATGCCCCGCAGCAGGCCGACGAAGTCGCCGAGGTACTGCCACATCAGCTTCGCGCCGAAGACGCCGTTGTCGGTTGTTCCCTGCTCCTTCGCCCAGTCGAGGTAGCGGTCGTAGGCGGTCCGCGACCATGCCGGCGGCGGCGCGCCGCCGTCCTCGGGGTCGCCGAGCTCGTCGAAGATCGAGCGATCGTCGACGCCGGCGAAGTACTCCTCCGGGCGGCGCGGGCGGCCGGTGCTGCGTAGCGCCTCGAAGTACTCCTCGGGACGGCCCGCGACGCCGGTGTCGCGGAGCGCCTTGCAGACGAGGGTGCTGCCGGAGCGCGGCGTCGAGCAGACGAGGTAGGAGCGGGTCGGCTTCATCGCACGGCACCTCCGGACGCGGTCGGGGACCAGCCCTCGATCGTCGGCTCCGACGGCGAGACCTGGTCGGGGCCGTTGACGAGCGCTCCCGGCGGCGGCTCGACCGGGCCGTCGAGCAGCGGGTCGTCGGTCGCCTCCATCCAGGCGCCGACCCGCGCCGCGAGGTCCTCGCGGACGGAGGCGTGGGACTCGTCGTAGGCGAGGTTCGCGTTCTCGTTCGGGTCGAGGAGCAGGTCGTAGAGGCGCTCCTCGGGGACGATCTGATCGCCCCAGCCGGCGGCGACGAGGAGGTCCTTCGTCGCGCTGTCGTCGCAGTTGGCGAGGACCGGATGTTGGTAGTCGTGGAAGCGCCGGATGTACTTCCAGCGCTCGGTCCGGACCGCGCGCTGCGGCTCGTAGGCGGCGTGGAAGGTCATCTCGGTGAAGACCTCGTCGTGGAGGCGGTCGACCTCGCCCGAGATCAGCGGCAGGATCGACTTT